>JAKAJI010000038.1 GCA_021813825.1 Acidobacteriota bacterium
GTGGATTGAGGCTATGCCGCTGGCGTTCCGCGGAATTCAACCCAAACTCGCGGCTTTCCCTGAGCCCTGGTGGTTTGAGTTCTTGCCGCGTGGGCGTCTCCGGCGCTTTCTGCTCTCCCGGTGGTTAGGCAAGGTTCCCGAATTGGTGCGCACCTACCGGGAAGCCGTTTCAGCCTCGCTGCGATTGGCGGCCGAAGACTGGGTGGACGCGGTGGACCGCGAGCTGACCGTCCAGACCGAGCGGATGCAGGAGCATATTTCCCATCTACTCCGGGAGCGGCCCGACGCCAAGATATTGCCGGAGATCGAAGCAATCTTGGAGCGGCTCCGCGTTTTCATCCGGATGACGCCGGGCGAAGCGCTAGACACGGACGAACGCGACGCTGCTCCGGTGATGTTGCCAGAGGCGGCAAACCGCGCTCAGGCGCCGGCGCAGTGCCCGATCTGTTTGCGAGTGGAGCGGGCGTTGTTTGACTTCCTGGCTCACTACCAGTACGAGCTGAGTAGGAATGAGGCCGAGCAGAGACGTCACGCATCGCGTTCGGGATTTTGTCCGCTCCATACGTGGCAATTCGAAGCCATCGCATCGCCTCAAGGAATCTGCGCCGGGTATCCCGCCCTTCTGAAAGGCTTGGCGGCGGAACTTCGCGCCCTTGGTTCGGGTGAGACGTCGGTTGCGGGAATTGCCGTAGGAGTCCGATCGTTGCTACCGGGCAAGGCGTCGTGCGCAGCCTGCCAGATTGTGGCGTCTACAGAAGAGGGGGCGGCGCGGGAAATTGCCCAGCTTGCCCGAACAGACCTCAAGGCGGCGGCGGGAGTGTGCATGTTTCACCTCAGTTCGATCCTGGCAGCCGGACCGGAGCCGGCCACCGCAGGGAGACTGCTCCTTGCCCAGGCGCTTGCTTTGGAAACCCTCGCTGAGGATATGCAGAACTACGTACTCAAGCAGGAGGCGACCCGGCATCATCTGTGGACGAACGCCGAGCGGCAGGCCGCTCTGGTTGGACTGATCCGGCTGGCCGGACGCCGCAACACGGTGGCGCCGTGGAAGACCGAGTAGCACGCTAGGGACGAGCAGGCGCGGCCGGTGGATCTTCCGGAACGATTTCGAAGATCCGCTCGAAGAGGTCCTTGCCGAAGCTCGTCGGAAGCGGCTCGCCCGGAACAACGCGGAAGGTTCTGAGCCCGCTAGGAAGTCTCTCGGCCCGCAGGAACAGCGTGCTGGGCGTTTGTTGCCTGTGAAAGCCCTGCGCCAGCGAGAACATGTGGGTGACGAAGAAGACCTTCATGCCCCCGTCGAGGAGCGCGCGGACAATCTGCCGGGCAATCTCAGAGCCTTCCCGCTCATTGGTGGCGGCGAAAGACTCGTTGAAGAGGATCAGGCTCGATGGAGCGAGTTCATCGATGATTCGGCTCATTCTCATGAGTTCCTCGTCGAGTTTGCCGCTCTTCATGGCGGCGTCTTCCTCGCGTTTGAAGTGGGTGAATACAGCTTGGCACACGTTGGCGCGGAACCGTTCGGCCGGGACGAACATGCCACACTGCATCATCAACTGCGCCACGCCGACGCTTCGCAAGAAAGTGGACTTCCCGCCCCGGTTGGCGCCGGTGATGATCACCAGAGACATTCCGTCAGCGGCGATGTCGTTCCCGACCGCCTGCGCTTCCAGGTTCAAGGAAAGACAGACATCGTATAGCCCTTTGCCCGCCAATTGCGCTGATCCGTCCAGGACAGGCTCGGGAAAGCAGGATACGCCCCCTTGCCGCACGAGCCGGTCCCGGAGGTTGAGACAACCCACGTAGAAGCCCAACTCCGCACGGAGCATACGGAAGAAGCCGAGCAGATGGTCGGTTGATTGTGCGAGCGCACCGGCGACGTGCGCGATTCCCTGATTTCGAAGATCCGATAACGCCCGGAATCCGCCCTCGTCACGGTCGGCAATCTCGAAAACGAAACTCGATCGGTTGCGGCGCCCAACCTGTTCGAGCCAAGATTGGACGCGCTCCGTCCAACTGGATTTTGTCTGGGGCGATTTGCGAAGGATGTAATTGACGCCCCGATTGCCCTGTCCCAGTTCAGCGCTCATGAGCATATCCTTGCGGAAAGCTAGCCGCTCCAGGTGGCTTTCGACGAGCTTCACGTACTCATCGCCCAGTTCCTTTTCGAACATGGTGAAGAGGCGCTGAAAGCCGTCCGAGCGGAAACCGCCACCCTGTTCGACGGCCATGGTCCGCAGCTTTTTTAGCAGCTCAAGGAAGATCTTCAGGACGTCGATGGAGCGGTGAAGCGTCCCAATCGGATAATCCGGCGATGTCCATCGGATGTTTCTCTTCTCGCGTTCCACGGCCTCGACCGCCACGCTGTACATGGCCCGGACCACGTCGGGATGCTCGATACAATCGGCGAGAACGCGCTGGCGATAGAGGATGGCGTCGGGTTGGCCGATGCTCTGCAGCACGGCGGCGCGGGCCACTTTGAGCAGGTAGTCGTCGCCCGCCGCCATCGCTTTGAACAGGGTATCGAGTTCGAGGTCCTGCTCCAAATCGCCGGCGTTCGGGCAGGGGCGCTCTGCCGGAGAAAAGTCCCGATCCTGATACATCAAGAACGCTTTCATGAAACAGTGCTCTCTGAAGTTGTCTGTTGCAGGCGGCGGCTGATGCCCTCATAGGTGAGCCCGTGCTTCTCCGCTATGGCGGCAGCATAGGCTAAGCCGTCGGCCGGCCGGCGGATGATCTTGAACGTCCGCGACGCGGGGTCGTGAGGAGCGACCGTGCTCACCATACTGACCGTGGTTTCCCCGAGCGACGCCAATTCGTCGAGGAACGTGACCGACACGCAGATCATGTCTTTCACGATGATCCTTTCCATGACCTGCCGGCTTAAGTACGAGGCGTCATCCAAGGTGGTCGAGAGGAAACTCTCATTCATGATGAGAATGCTCATGGGTGTGGCGCGTTCCAGGATTTGGCGAATACGCCGGAGTTCGTCCTCGAGTTTGCCACTCAGATTCTGGAGGTCTTCTTCCCGCTCGAAGTGCGTGAACAAGCGGTCGCATAGAAACAGTGCCGCTTTCCGGGCCGGCACCGGGCAACCAATACTGGCCAGGTAATGGAGCTGTCCGAACGTACGCGCGAAAGTTGTTTTGCCCCCGGAGTTCGGACCGGAAACGACGAGAATCCGCTCCGGGTCTCGCAAATAGAAATCATTTGTCACGACGGCGGCGCCTTCGCCGAGCAGCCGGTTCGCCAAAGCAAGATCGAAAGCCTCGTCGCATTTGACTTGCTTCGATTTGGAGGAGACATCCGGGTAGCAGAAAGGCAAGCCGGCCGCTTTGAACCGGGACACGTACTCGAGACAAGCGACATAGAACTGGATTTCCCGATCGAACTTCGCAATGACCGGATCGAGAAAGCCGGCGTGGTCAAGCGAGTACTTTTCCAAGAAGTCAAACACTTCCGGAAACAGAAGCGCGACCAGGTCGAGAATCCCTGCCTCCACGTGGTTCATCTCCAGCGGGACACGGAGGTTAAACCGGTACTCGTTCGCTTCGGCTTGTTTGAACTTTTCAAATACCTGAAGCACTTCAGCGCTATAGTTGGACTCGCCGCCGTACTTACTCACATAGATACGCTTGCCGGCGATGCGTAGAGAGTAGCGGATCGAAGCCAGTTGGTCTTTGAGACGTTGCGTATCGGCGACCAGCGCGACGAAGCCGGCGGTGTCCGTGTAACCGGTGAGGTAATCGCGGAAATCGCGGAGACCCCGTGAGCTCGGTCCGGCCGAGGCGAGGTCGTCGCGCAGGGCGAGCACGGCCGAGCAATAATGGTCCACCGCATCGAGGAACCATCGCTGGCGCTGCAACTTGTAATGCATCTTGGCCGATTGCGCCAAGCCGCCACGCATCGCTTGCATTTTTTGAGCGAACGCCTGGATATGGCCCCGAATGGTCTCATTTTCCAAGTCTTTCTGCACATCGTAGCGATAGTTGACGGTGTAAAGATCGGTCAGCGGGTAGAAAAAGAATGGCTTAAGGTTATATTCGTCACGCCCGGCTGTAAGAGCGGCCGCGATCTGGTCGAGGTTCAGATCCGAGAAGCAGTCGGGCGGCGTGACGGTGTCGATTTCTTCCGGCGTCCCGGCGTCGCCGAACAGGATACTGCGGAAAGTAACGGTCTTCACGCTGGCGCGCTCGCAGGCGCCGCTGTCGACAGATGTCATAGGCTCCTTTCGAGGACCTGCCTCGCAGGAGTCATTTTCCCCGAATCGCAGGGGCGGTTAGCGGTGAACTCCAACACCAACGCTAGTTTGAGTATGGCAACGGGCGCGCAGACGTGTCAAACCTTTCCCTACAGCCCGCGACTGCGTAGCAAGAAGAACAAGACCGGCGTGATTAGCAGGGAAAGGACCATGGAGACTGCGACGCCCCCGATGACCGCGATGGCCAGCGGTTGGAGCATCTGGGCTCCGGAACCGACGCCCCAGGCCAAAGGCAGCATGCCGCAGATGGCAGCCAGGGCTGTCATGAGAATCGGGCGCAGACGCCGCCGGCCTGCGTGGAAAATCGCCTCGCGCAGGCCGTATCCGAGGCCGGTGAAGTGCTGCTCGGCGTCGAGCATGAGAATGCCATTCTTATGGACGATGCCGACGACCATGATCGCGCCCATGAAGGAGGAGATGTTGAGCGTGGTGTTTGTCAGGAAGAGCGCCAGTAGAGCGCCGGAGCCGCACAGGATCGTGGCCACGAGAATCGCGATCGGGTGGGAGAATGAGCGAAATTCGAAGACCAGAATGATAAAGATCAGCAGAATCGAGCCGAGGAGCACTTGTGTCAGGCCGAGGAACGACTCTCGCTGCACCTGGTATAAGCCACCGAACTCGATGTCGGTTCCTGGGGGAATTTTTACCTCGCGGAAGAGCCGGGCTTTGATTTCGTCCATGGCCGAGCCAAGGTCGCGGCCTTCCAACCGCGCGGTAACAGACGAGAGATTCCGGAGATTCTCGCGGTGGACCTCCGTCTGGCCGGCGTCGACCTCGATGTGTGAAATGCTGGACATCGGCACGGTGTTTCCGTTTGGCGAAGTGAGCAGGAGTTGGTCCAGCCGCGCGGACGAGTTGCGATAGGCGAGGGGATAGCGGACACGGATGCCCAGCATCCGGTCGTTCTGAATCATGTTGGAGGCCAACTCGCCGTCCATCATGGCTGCCTGTATATTGGCGACGTCGTTCACGCCGAAGCCGGCCCGCATGGCGTTGTCGGGGTCGACGCGGAAATTGATGGCCGGGCCGATGACGATGGTCTGGTTTTCGACGTCGACTACGCCTCGGACCTTCGGCAGCCAGGCTTCAATTTCGGCTGCTACGGTTTTGTAGACCTTCGGATCGTCGTTGTAGATCTTAATCTCGATGGGCTGTGGAGACCAGGCGAGGTCGCCCACCAGGTCTTCGAGAATATGCGGAAACTCCACTTGAATTGCAGGTTCGGTGGCGGCGATCTTTTTGCGAAGCTCGGCAGTGACATCGTCGAGGCTGCGGCGGCGTTCCTTCTTTAGCTTGATGAGGAAATCGCCGGTGTTTGGCTCCGCGATGGCAAGGGCAAGTCGAGCGCCGGTGCGGCGTGAGTAACTTTCCACCTCGGGTGTTGCACGCAGGAGCGTTTCGATGTGATTCAACACGCGGTTGGTTTCCTCGAGCGAGGTACCCGCCGGCATGCGGTAATCCAGGACGAACGCGCCTTCATCCATGTCGGGTAGGAATCCGCTTCCCAGGCGGGTGTAGATGCCGACGGACACGGCCAGGATTGCGACGGTGGCGAAGACCACGTGCTTGGGATGATGCAGCGCCCAGCCCAGGGCGCGCTCATATTGGGCTGTGAGCCACCGCAGAATCCGGCCTTCCCCTGCCTGTTCGGCGCGTTCGACGTCGGTTTCGACCGTGGCCGAGCGATGGCGGATAAAGACGCGGGCCAGGACAGGCGTGAAAAAGATCGCCAGGAACAGCGAGGCAAGCAACGCGGTCACCATGGTAAGGGCCAACGCGCGGAAGAAGACGGCCGTGATGCCGCCCAAGAAGACGAGCGGCGCGAACACCATGATGGGAGTCAGCGTGGAGCCGATGAGAGCGGGTGTGAGTTCGGTTACGGCGCTCTTGGCCGCTTCCGGCGGGCTCTGCCCCATGGAAAGATGCACCATGATGTTTTCCACCATGACGATGGCGTCGTCGATGACGATTCCGATGCACGCCGCCAGGCCGCCGAGAGTCATCAGGTTGAAGCTCATATCGAAGAGCTTCATGAACACAATGGCCATCAGCGCGGCGATGGGTATGACCACGGCGGCAATGACCGTAGTCCGCCAGTTTTTTAGGAATCCGGCGAGCACGAGCACCGACAACCCGAGCCCGATAAGGATGCTCTCCACCACGCCCTGGATCGAATCACGAACCAAGATCGACTGATCATAGAACACCGACAGCGCAATGTCCGGCGGAAGAGTTCGGCGCACGTCGCGCAACTCCCGATTCACCGCGTCGGCGATCTCCACGGCATTTCCATCCGGCTGCTGGAGCACGTTGACCAGGACCGCAGGTCTACCGTTGGCGGTCACTATGTTGTAGATCGGCTGTTCGCCGGGGACCACCTTGGCCAAGTCTGCGATGGTTACCGGGGTGCCTTTCACCACGTCGACCACCGCATTCTCAATCTGGCTTTTATCGCGAAACAGTCCTGTAACGGTCGTCAGGTACAGGTGGTAGTTTTCCTGCACCATACCGGACGGGCTAATCGTGTTGCTGTTGCGGATGGCATCGACGACCTTGGTCAGAGGCATGTTGAAGGCGTTTAATTTTCCCGGGTCCACGATGACGTGATATTCGGGAGGCCGCCCGCCGACGATACGGCACTCGGCCACGCCAGGCAACCGGTACAAGCGAGGCGCCAGGTCGTAGTAGGCCAACTGCCACAAGTCGGAGAGTGTGCGCGTTGGCGAGGTGATGCTGAACCCGATCATCGGGAAGACCGAAAACGTCAGCCGGTTTATGTAGAAGCGTGCACCTTGGGGCAGGGTGGGTTGAATTTGAGAGATACGGCCCTGGACTAGATGAAGCGCGTTGAGGATGTCCACATCCCAGCGGAAGAAGACACTGATTTCCGTGGAACCACGGGCCGTGGTGGAGCGGAGGTCGATGATGCCGGGCACAAGGCGAATCGCCTCTTCGATGGGCCGTGTGACGGTGAGCATCTGAATGTCGGGAGGCGTGATCCCGTTGTCGACCAGGATGACGATCCGGGGGAAATCGGTCTGCGGAAAGATTGAGATGGGGAGCTTGAAAATGAAGGCAAATCCCGCCAAGGCAAAGCTGAGGACGACGAGCACCATCGCCCGGCCGTGTGCTTCGACGAACTCCGCCAGGCGCCCCGTCATCGGCTCGCCACCTGGACTTGGGTTCCGTCCGGGAGGCCGTATCCACCCTCTACGATGACCTCGTCCCCCGCTTTAACGCCGTGTACGATCTGTACCCGATCGCCCGCCCGCTCCCCCGCCACGACGCTGACCGAATGCGCAATCTGCGCAGAGTCGACCACATGAACGGTACCTGTGTTGGTGCCCTCGCTGAACTGGACCGCAAGCAGAGGTACGACGACGGCTTGTGGCGCCGTCCCGGTTCGGATCGTGACGTTTCCAAAAGTGCCGGCCCGTAGCGTCCGTCCGCGATTGGGGATCTCACACCAGACCTCGACGGTCCGCCGGGCGGTATCGACGGCGCCGCTGACCATGCTGACACGCCCGTTTTGTGGCGGCGAATTCCCATCGATCGAATCGAACGTGCATGGCTGTCCGGTGCGCACACCATCGGCCTCTGTTTCCGGTACCTGCGCACGGGCAACTACGGCGACAAGATCCATGACGGTGAACAGCGGCGAGTCTGGCTTCGCCATGTCCCCTGGAAATACGAACTGCTCGGTGATGGTGCCGGCGAATGGGCTGCGGATCTCGGTGAACTGGTTCTGCGCCTCCGCATAAGCCAGGCGTGCCTGGGCTTGTCTCACAGCGCTTTCCGCCATTCGGACGTCGTTTTCGCGGCTCGTAGTTTGGAGCAGATCGAGCGAGCGCTTTGCGACCTGATAGGCTGCCTTGGCCTGCGCCAAGTCGGTCTCGCTCGTCAGGAGTTCGCGGCCCGGGATGGCACCTTGCCGGAAGAGGTCGCTTCGGCGGTCGTAAACCTTTTGTGCCTGGTTGAGCGCCGCTTGCGCGGAAACGAGTTGTCCTCGCGCACGTTCGATGTCCGTCGGGAGGACCCCGGCGGAGGTCTTCTTCAGATTTGCCTGCGCCGCCGCAAGGGAAGCTCGTGCCTCGTCGCGCTGGGCCACAATGTCGCGGTTGTCGAGATCCGCCAACAATTCGCCGTCACCCACGTTGTCGCCCTTTCGCACCCGCAAGTCCCGGATTGGAGCTGTGACGCGAGCGCTCACATTGGCCTGCTGCCGTGGGAAGACGGTTGCCGGCGCGCGAACGCTGAGGCTCATGTCGGCCTTTTCGGCGCGTGCGACCTTCACCGCCACCACAGGCTTTGCCGCCTCGTCCTGGCTACTTCCGCAACCCCAAAGCAAGAAAGATCCCAACACGATCAGGTACTTCATTCGCCCTCCGCAAATTTCAGGTCCACGCGAGCGTTGAGGTAATTCGCTCTGGCAGTGAAGTAATTCGTCTTGGCTTGGGCCAGTTGGGTCTGGGCCGCCACCACCTCAAGTGCGAGTCCCTCGCCACCGTCGTACCGCAACCGGCTCAGGCGGAGGTTCTCTTCCGACAGTTTGACTTGCTTCTGTGCGGTCGCGACCTGGGAGTAGAGCATATCTACGCGCGCCAGCGCGTCTCGATACTCCTGGGAGAAAGCGCGCTCGGCAACGCGATGGCTCACCTCCACTTGTTCGGCCCGCAATTGGGATTGGCGGGCGGCGCTGCGCGCGCGGGACCAGTCGAAGATCGGCACGGTCAATGCCACGAAAGAGGCGTATCCGCGGTTGGCAAGACTGTAGATCGAAGAATCGAGCCCGTATTGCTCGACCAAGCTCAGCCGCGGCAGAAGATCGGCCCGGGCCCGGCGCGCGTCCGCTTGAAATCCAAGTTTTTGCGCGTCCAGAAGTTGGAACTCCGGACGCCGGAGATACGGTGCAGTCACCGTGGGTTGTTTGTCAGGCGCAGGGAGAGGGTCGCGGAGCGTGTCAACCAGGGAGAGCGGTTGCTCAACGTCCTGGGTCCAGAGCGAGGCGAGCGCGTGATTCGCTATTTTGCTTTCCAGTTCCGATGCGTTGACGGCTTGCTCAAAAAAAGCGACCTGCGACGAGGCCTTGACAAGATCGGCCTGAGCGGCCTCCTGTTTTCCGACCAGCAGGCGGGTGCGTGCCTCGAACGCCTTCGCCTCGGCCAGAGTATCCAGGGAGACCTGGACGAGTTCGCGGGCCATTAATAGCCGGTAATACGAGGCGGAGACGGTGCGTTTCAGATCTCGCTCCGATAGCGCGATTTGCGCTGCGGCCGCAGCTTCATCGGCCTTGGCTCTGGCGAGTTGCGCTCTCAGCCGTCCGGATGTGTCCAGCTCAAGCGCGACGTTCACCGTCGTCGAGTACTCGCGCACGGCGTTCAAGGCGATGAAACTGAAGGTTGCCGGATTTGCCGCCAGCGGACTGTTGTAAGCGAAGAGCCCGCCGAGGAAGGTCTGAGGCATGAAATCGGCGCGAGCCTGGATGCGTTCGTTGTGAGCAATCGCCGCCTGCTGCCGTGCGATCAGAACGTTTGACTGAGCCGATCGGGCCAACTCGATGCACTGATCGAGCGTCAGAGGTTGAGCTGTCGATTGAGAGGGCGCGTCCAGCGCCCACAGTCCCAGCGCGATGACGCAGCACACACGAATTCGCATACAGGTCGTCTCTATCCTTAATTGGCGTCCGGCCCCTCAATACTGAAATAGCTCCTACTCACCGGGAGCAGGAGCTATCATTCCCAACAGTTGGGGACAGTTAACGGTGAGACACCATCACCTTCGAACTGTAAACTCCATACTTTATGCTGAATCCGATCCGTGGCGCAACTTCGCGCGACGCGCGGCCCGCCAGGGGCTTCGGATACGCGCACGACGGGAGTGGCTTCTCACCGATGCTCGTACAAGATTCACAGGAATCGAATCATAACGTCAATCCGCAGAGGAGCGAACTTGACGCGGCGCTCGCTGGTCACATAAACCGGGTTCGAGGCCAGCCGGCACATCTCAACGATCTGCCCTGGATTTCCGTTGGCTGAATCGAGAACTTTCTGCCGGAAATCGTCCAAGTGCAGTTCGCGCAGGTGATAGTAATCGGCTGCCGATTCAAACAAGCGCACAGACTCGTCGTCGGACAGCGGCTGGAGACGACGTGTCTTTTTCGGGTCCCAGAACAGCCGGGCCAACTCACCTAGATGCGAATGGTCCCGCGCCGTGGCAACGATCACCATTCCCGGTGCGAAGTAGAGGCGCTGCAGAAAACGATATGTCTGATAGCCCGAACGATTGACGCCGTCAAGCAGGATCGGTAGCGGCTCCTTCTCCAATGCTGTCCAGAGTAACCCTTTCAAGTGAATGCTGGTCTGGGCCTGGAGCCATTTCTCCCAGTCCCCGCTCGCGGTTCGGACCGATCTTTCGAATTGCCGATGCCTCCGTTCGATCAACGCACGGGCGATTTGCACCAGCAGGTCATGCAGGGTCTCGAAGCGAGGGACGTGAACCAAAGGCTCTTCGCGCAGATCGGCTCCGAGAGCGGAACGAATCAGAGCGGTCTTTCCGCTTCCGCCCGGTCCGAGTAGGAGTAGCGACTCGCGGCGGCGTATGGAACCGACGAGAGCTTCGCGCTCCTTCCATAAGCCGATCAGCGGCAGTTCGGCGCCGATGCCGTCCCGCGTGTTTCTGAACCGCTCGTCCAAGTTCGGCAAAGCCCTCTCCATATGCCCCCACGCCTGGATTGCGCCAACGGGGACGAGCTTTGCGCCCGGCCGCTCGCCGCCATCCGCGTTAGGAGTCATTGGCCGCTCAATCCGGCGTAATTTGCGGACTCCACCGCTGATACGAATTATAATTGCGCGGCTCCGGCGCGCTCAACCCACTGGGTGAAGAGGCCGGTGGAAGGGCCGTTGCGGGTTTCCGGACGATTGCCTCAGAGACACGGGTGTTGGTATTCTCGGAGCGGCGGTGGTCTTCGCCAAGCTGCTGCTCTTGTGGTGGCCAATGACTCCTGCATAAGGGATGAGACTGCGCGGGGACTGTTTCCCCGTGGCGACTTTGACAACTGGTGAACTGTGGCATGCTCCCTGTAAAACCGACGCTGTGGGATCTCGATCCCGGAGTAGAGTGTCCTTCCGTGGCTCAGATGGTCGTGGAGATCGGAAAGAATTCGTCGAATAAGTACGAATACGACCCGCGGCTTGAGTTATTCCGGCTTGATCGGGCTCTCTATTCACCGATGTATTTCCCGGGCGATTACGGCTTCATTCCCGGAACGATTGCCGAAGATGAAGAACCGATCGACGTGCTGGCTTTGGTCGAGCAACCGAGCTTTCCCGGATGCATGATCCAAGTACGGCCCGTGGGGATGCTCGACATGATTGAGGGATCCAGTTACGACCACAAGATCCTCGCCGTACCTGCCCGCAGCCCAAGATATGAACAGATCCGGGACCTTGCAGACGTCGCACCGCACGTGCTGAACGAAGTTCAGCACTTCTTCGAGATCTATAAAGAACTCGAGGGGAAAGCCGTCGTGGGGAAAGGTTGGCAGGACCAATCCGCGGCCCGCGCCGTTATTTTGGACAGCCGAAACCGCTATTTGGCGTCAATCGGTCAAGTCGGGCCGGCGCAGTGAATTGGTGATCACTCATCCGGAACAACAGATGATCATAAGGCCCGCAAATAAGCTTGCGTGGCCGGACACCCGGGAAAAAGCGTCACGCAGCAGCGGATGATTGTATAATGGAAATGAACAGAGCGGTGGAGTTCGCTTATCGCCGTGGACATCGGCCGATGACTCCTACAGTGGTTTCACTGTGGGGGTTGTATTGGTTACCCTTCCCATCAGACCACTGGATCATTGACCGCGCGACTTGCGCCGCGAAGCAGCGCTTCGCCGGCGCCGCGGCTGAGAGGTGACGTGTGTGGCTACTGGCTGAGGATGGTGAGTTTCCGGCAGAGATCCGGATGCGTCTGGCCGTGACCGGCTGGACGCTGGCACGAATTCGCCGTGGTCGTCCGGCTCCCGAAGACGGATTGGGTTTTGCCCTCTGTTGGCCGAACTGGCTTGCGGAAGAACCGGGCGCAGAAGCGGTTCGCCGAATCGCGGAGGTTGTATGCTAGGCCGCGGTCCCGCAAAGAAGGTGACGATCTTCGTGAACGAAGACACCCAGCGTCATGCGGCGCCCCTGCACGACGCGATCATGACCTTTCTCCAGCACAAGGGTGTCACCGGGGCGACAGCGACGCGCGCGTTCGCTGGATATGGGGCTCATCGAGCAATCCATACGCCCAGGGTCGAAGTGATGGCATTCCACCTGCCAGTGCGCATCGAATTTGTTGACACGCCGGAGAATGTAGAGGAGGTCCTGCCTACGTTGTATGAGATGGTTTCCGATGGGCTGATCGAAGTCCAGGACACAACGGTGGTGAAGCCAGTGCGCGCCCGCGTTGACGCGCAACGCGCTGTTTCCCATCAAAGAACCCAAGGCCCCGCGCAGTTGTTGCGGGTGTTCCTTGGCGAATCTGACAAATGGAAAGGCGAACCACTCTACGAGGCGATCGTGAAACGACTGCGCTCGATGGGTATCGCCGGCGCGACTGTGTATCGCGGGCTTCTCGGTTACGGAGCGAAAGGGCACGAGCACCATGCAACGTTGCTTCATCCGACGAGGGACCTGCCGGTCATGTTGACGGTGGTTGATGTTCGCGAAAAAATCGCAGCCGCAACCGAGGCGATCGAGGAGATGCTCGACGACGGCCTGATCGTGCTTTCCGATGCCGATGTCGTGCGACTCGTCCGCAGCCGGGGATCAACGGACGGATCGAATGCAACAGATCATTCCAGCTAAACTCCTGCGCGTTCTTATTTCCGAGGCGGACCGTCTCGCGAATAAGCCGCTGTATGAGGCGATTGTTGCCAAGTGTCACGAGATGAAGATCGCCGGCGCGACGGTGTTCCGGGGCGTCGAAGGGTACGGCGAGACGGGAGAGATGCATAAAGCTCATCTGGTCCATCCCGACCGGCCGATCCTCATCACAATTGTCGACACGGTGGACAACATCGAACTTATCACTCCGGTGATCGAGCAAATGATGAAAACGGGCGTCATTGCGAAGTCCGACGTCAACATGATTCGGGTCCGGGGCGGGAAGACAGCGGAAGGTGGTGGTACGAAATGATCGAGGAACTGGAAGAACGCGTAGGGTTGAAAGCAACGCCGTCTGCGGTTGGGGAAGCGCTCGACGCGGTGTCCCAGATCTGCCGTCGTCACCAGATCACGTCCCTAGATGAGTTTCAGGCAAGTTGCCGGCGATTCGCCCAGGACAAGCTGTTGAACGTCGCTGTGCTAGGCCGGTTCAAGGCCGGCAAGAGTAGCCTGCTGAATCACTTGATCGGCCGGCCCTTGTTGCCTGTTGGCGTGATACCGATTACCTCCGCCGTGACGGAGGTCCAATATGGGGCCGAGGAGCGCGGCGAAGTGATCTTCCTGGACGGCCGCCGGCAGGTGATTCCGATTGCGAGAATTGGCGAGTTCATGTCGGAAACCCAGAACCCCGGGAACGCGAAGGGCGTTGCCCGGGTGCTGGTGGAAATGCCCGCGATGGAGCGCTACCGGGGCATCCGGTTCGTAGATACGCCGGGTCTGGACAGCGTGTTCGCGCATAACACGGATGCTTCGTTGGATTGGCTCCCCAATGTCGGCTTGGCCCTGGTAGCGATTGGAGTGGATCCTCCGCTCTCGCAGCGCGATCTGGAGCTGATTCGCACGCTCAAGCGGTATACGCCACGGATCGCGATCCTGCTTACTAAGGTTGACCTCCTTGGGACGAGTGAACTGAAGCAGGTTGAGGACTTTGTTCGTTCGCGGCTCGCTGGTTATTGGGATCAGCCTGTTCCTCTTTATCCGTTTTCGATCCGGACGGAATTTGAGGGTTTGCAACAAGCGCTCGAAAAGGAGTTGCTGCTCGAAGCAAAGCAAGGCGCGGACCACGAGCACGCCGAAATCTTTCGTCACAAAGTTGGTACGTTGATTGCCGAATGCTCTGGCTACCTAACCGTGGCGCTCCAAGCGGCCGAGGTCTCCGACGCAGAGCGCGCACGGATTGAGCATAAGATTCTCGGCGAGCAGGAATCGCTTGCCGATTTCCGGCAGTCGCTTCAACTCGCGGTGCGGTACCAGATGGGGATGCTCCGCACGAGCTTTGAAGGCCTGGTCAAAGAGGATGAGACCCGCCTTCGTGGCGTGCTGGTGGAGGGACTCCAATCGGAGTTTCCCGCCTGGACACGCAGTTTGCGAACCGCTTTGGAGAGTTTTGAGGAGTGGCTTCAAGCCTCGCTGTTGCGCGAGATGACCGAAGTGTCGAGCCGTCATTGTGAGGAATTCAACGAACCCGTCCGGCGCGTCAACCGCAGACTGTCCCAGTCGCTGCAAGATTTTCGCAACCGGCTTTCCGAACGAGCCCTGGAGGCGCTCGGAGTTCCGCTGCGGACGACGGAAGTCGATTTTCGCGCCGAGCCCCCGCGGGCGCCCGATATCCGCGTCGGAAAAATATTCGACCGCAATTGGGAACTACTGAGTCTGGTGGTTCCGATGCCGATCGTGAAGGGTATCGTGAAACGGCACTTCGAGCGCAAGGTCGCCGATGCGGTGTTCGTCAATGTCTCGCGGCTGGTTTCTCAGTGGGAGGAAGCGATTTCCGCGTCACTGCGGTCGCTCGGGAAAGAAGCCGAGCACCGGTTCGATGAGCTTGTTGCCACGATTGGGAGATTGATTGCCGGGGCGGGAGAAAAGGCTCCCCAGATTCGAGCCGACCTCGAGTGCCTCGCCACTCTCGCGCATGGGGCGGCGAAAGAAGCAAGAAACGCGTGCGGCGGCCGATGAAAATAGCCATCGTCTCCGACATTCACGCCAACCTGGAAGCGCTTCAGGCCTTCCCGGAAGACTATGACGAGCTGTGGGTCTTAGGGGATCTTGTGACTTACGGTCCGAATCCGGCCGAGGTCGTTGACGCGGTCCGCCGGCGCGCCACACTGGTCGTTCGTGGCAACCACGACCACGCGGCAGGCACGGGCAGCGATCCTCGTTGTTCCGAGGCCTTCCGATCCATGGCGGCGGAGACGCTGTCCTTGGCGCGTGAAGCGCTCAGCCCTGACCAGAAAGCGTGGCTGGCGGAGCTGCCAGTCATTGCGGATCGGACGGTCGAGGGCACTCGCTTCCTCGCTTGCCACGCCGTGCCTTCGGATCCGCTATTCACTTACTGCCCTCAGGACTCCCCGCGCTGGCGCGAGGAGATAGCGGACACGCCCGCGGACATCCTGCTCACCGGCCATACTCACCTGCCGTTCTTGTTGGATCTTGAGGGGCGTCTTGTCGTCAACCCAGGGAGCTTGGGGCAGCCGAAGAACGGCCGTGCGGATGCCTGTTACAGCGTTTGGCAGAACGGCCGGATCGAGTTGCGATCTTACGCCTATCCGGTCGAGGAGACCGCCCGGAAGATACTCGCTTTGCCGGTGACGGCCGACACGCAACGCCGCCTGGTGAGTGTTCTTCGCTCAGGGGGAAACGCATACTGCAGTCAGACGAATAAGGAGACCGAATGTTTGAAATAACTAACGTAATTGGGCGCGAGATTTTGGATTCGCGCGGGAATCCGACGGTGGAAGCCGAAGTGGAGCTTTCCGGCGGGATCACGGCCACGGCCGCTGTGCCTTCCGGCGCCTCCACGGGAGAAAAGGAAGCGGCCGAACTTCGCGACGGCGATAAGAGCCGCTATGGCGGCAAGGGCGTGAAGAAAGCAGCCGGCAATATCGGTGGGCCGATCCGTAAAGCGGTCACCGGAATGGACGCCTCCGACCAGCGCGCGATCGACGCCGCGATGATCGCACTGGATGGCAGTCCGAACAAATCGAAGCTGGGGGCGAACGCGATTCTTGCTGTTTCCATGGCGACGGCCCGCGCCGCTGCCGCGGCGCACCGGTTCCCGTTGCATCGCTACCTGGGCGGGTCGAACGCCAGCCTATTGCCCGTTCCGTGCATGAACGTGCTGAATGGCGGACGCCACGCCGACAACACGGTGGACTTCCAGGAATTCATGATCGCACCTCACAACGCGCCGTCATTCGCCGAGGCGATCCGGAAAGGCATGGAGACATTCCATACTTTGAAACAGGTGTTGCGTGGGAAAGGCTACAGCACGGCGGTGGGGGACGAAGGCGGCTTCGCTCCCAACTTGAAGTCGAACGACGAAGCGGTGGAACTGATACTGGAAGCGATCCAGAAGGCCGGCTATCGGCCTGGCACCGACATTTCCCTCTGCGTCGATCCGGCGGCCAGCGAGATGTGGGAGAACGGCAAGTATGTCTTGTTCAAGTCCACCAAGCAGACAATCAGCTCTGACGATCTCATCAAGACATGGGAGTCGTGGATAAAGCAATATCCGATCGTTCTGCTTGAGGACGGCATGGGCGAGAACGACTGGGAGGGCTGGAAGGCACTGACGGCTGCTCTCGGTTCGAAAGTCGAGCTCGTGGGAGACGACATTTTCTGTACCAACCCGCAAATTCTTCAAGAGGGCATTGAGAAGAAAATCGCCAATTCAATTCTAATCAAGCTGAATCAAATAGGCACAGTTACCGAGACCCTGGACACGATCGAGCTGGCGACTCGAAACAATTATCGCTGCTTCGTGTCGCACCGGTCCGGAGAAACCGAAGACACCTTCATTTCGGACCTCACCGTTGGAACCGGCGTTGGCCATATCAAGACGGGCTCGGGATGCCGGAGC
Organism: Acidobacteriota bacterium; assembly: GCA_021813825.1. Lineage (GTDB taxonomy): Bacteria > Acidobacteriota > Terriglobia > Bryobacterales > Bryobacteraceae > JAJYKC01. The sequence goes on from JAKAJI010000038.1 coordinate 17,039, forward strand.
GAACGGGTGGCGAAATTCAACCAGTTTCTGCGCATCGAAGAGCGGCTTGGCTCGCAGGCGCGGTTCGCGGGCAAAGCAACCTTCGGACATCCTGCGAGCTGTTGAGCCAAACGGTTCGCTAAGCGATTCGACCACTTGCCGCTTGGCGGTATCTGTGGTTGAATGAGAGACGGCAATGGAGTTTGCCGGTCCCGGATGAAGCCGGGATAAATCGCCTTCCTGACTGATGGCTGATGACTCCTCCCAAACCGCATGGAGGTTGGGCCCGCGAGGGCTCGCTTATGGGAGAAGTTGCTCAGCAACGACGGCGCCGAAAAGTACCTTCCCGCGGAGTGGCTGCGCGAGGTACCTGCGGCGCCGTATCCTTATATCCCGGAACAGAGCCATGACCGAAACCATCGGCTATAACTTCTTACAGGTTTTTTTCGTCCTGGCGATTGCTCCCTTGTATGCCGGAGTGCTGTCCCGGCTCAAGGAAATCGTACAGAGCAAGCGCGGCCCAAGCATTTTCCAGCCGTATTTCGACCTCTGGAAGTTGTTTCAAAAAGACGAAATTGTGTCGGAGGAGTCGTCATGGATTTTTCGTGTCACGCCATGGCTCGTCTTCGTGATGCCAATTTTCGTGACGATCCTGATACCCGTGCTCACCGACTACCCTCTGGCCTTCGCCTTCATGGGTGACATGTTAGCCGGCGGTTTCTTCCTTGGTCTTGCGGGTTTCTTCGCCGCGTTGGCGGCGGTCGACACCGGAAACCCGTATGGGCCGATGGGGGCAAGCCGCACGCGCATGGTGGGTTTCCTGGCTGAGCCTGTCTTCATGATCGTTTTCTTCACCGTATCGTTTGTCGCCCAGTCGACCATACCGTACATCGTGCAGAAGAGATGGATCGAAAGCCCCGCGGCATTTTTCGCTCCGGCTCACATTCTGTTGTTGATTGCCTTCCTCATGCTCATCCTCGCCGAAGGCGGAAGAATTCCGGTGGACAATCCGTCCGGCCACTTCGAGCTCGCGATGATCGACGAATCGAAAGGGTTGGAATACTCCGGGCGCGGTGCGGCCCTTATGAAGTGGGGAGGGCAGATGAAGTTCCTCGTGTTGGCTTGTATCTTTCTGAACGTGCTGGTAGCGCCGTGGGGACTTGCGCACGGGCAAGCCACGCTGAACGTGCTGGCGGCGGTCCCTCTGATCCTGGTTAAAGTTCTGCTCTTCGCTATCGTGCTGGTGGCCATAGAGACTTCGCTTGCCAAGCTGCGGCTTTTCCGGATTACGGAGTTTCTGGGCGCCGCGTTCATCACGTCCGTGGCGGCGATGGTGACAAGCATTTTCCCCGGAGTATAGGACCGATGCTAACTTCCGTTCCAGAGGCGCTGAACGCTTTCAGCGCCGGATTAATTCTGATCTCGGCCTTTGCCATGGTGGCGACGCGGCAGGTACGGGGCGTTCTCCGCTTCTTTGTGTATCAATCTCTATTGCTTTCCCTATCGTCGTTCGTATTGGGCTACGGCACCCATTCCATCCATCTTTGGGCCCTTGGGGTGATTACTATTGCCGCCAAGGTTGTCGCCATCCCTTTCGTGTTGCGTCGTCTGCTTCCCGGCGACTTCTATGAACGCCGAGAGATCTCGCAGGCGGTCAACATTCCTTCGTCGCTCTTACTGGCGCTTTTGCTCACACTGGTCTCCGAATTCATCACCGGACCGGTCGTATCCGCCGCGCACGACTCCGTGCTGCGCGTAAACGTTCCCGTCGGACTTGCCGGCGTGCTGATCGGCGCCTACTCGCTCGTTGCGCGCCGGGAGGCGATCCCACAGCTCATCGGGATCCTGGCGATGGAAAACGGTGCATTTTTCGCCGGGATTTCCATCGCGCCGGAATTGCCTCTGATCGCCGAACTTGCCGTTGCCGTTGACGTGGTCCTGATCGTTGTCGTCGTAGGATTGCTCACCAGAAGTATCCAGCAGACACTCGGCACGACGGAAGCTGCTGCTTTGAGCGAATTGAAGGAGGAACCGGTCGAATGGCATTGATCGCGGTGGTTGCGATTCCAGTTGTGGCAGCGCTGCTGTGTTGGATAGGGCTGTTTCGGCGGTATGCCTGGGGCATTACCCTGGCCGCGACATGGAGTGTGTTCGCGCTGTGCGTATTCGTTTCGGCGCGGGTGGCCGCGGGAGACCGGGTCGTCGGTCTTGCGGGTTGGTTGGAATGCGACGGCCTGAGCGCCCTGGTCCTGCTGCTGGTGAGCTTCGTTTGTGCGGTGGCGTGCATCTTCGCTGGTGGATACATGCACCGCGCAGAGCATGAATCGGAGCCACGGCTCTGGTGGTTCTACTCCAACTACAACCTTTTGGTGTTCGCGCTCTTGGCGGTTCCGGCTCTCGCGGAACCGAATCTCGCCTGGGTGTGCATGGAACTGGTCACCCTCTTCGCCGTACTGCTGGTGGGTTTCGACAGCACATCGAGTGCGCTCGAGGCGGCATGGAAATTCGCTGTCCTGACCATCATGGGGGCGCCGGTAGCGCTTTTCGGATTCTTTATCATGTTCTGGGCCTTTCGCTCCGGGACAGGTGGCGCCTGGGAAACGTGGGACGCGCTCCGTTCCGCTGCGCCGTCGCTGGACCCCAACCTGCTGAAGTTAGCTTTTCTGTTAGTTTTTGTGGGTTTCGGAGCAAAGTCCGGACTGGCGCCCATGCATACCTGGCTGCCCGATGCCCACAGCCAAGCGCCCACGCCTGTGTGTGCCGTCTTATCCGGAGTCAAGACCACAGTGCCGCTCTATATCATCCTGCGGCTTCTGTCCGTCATTCTCGCCTCGCCCGCAGCGCGGGTCGGGGGGTGGTTGATCGGTCTCGGTCTGCTGTCGGTCGGAATCGCCGCATTTCTCTTGCTTCAGGTTCGAGACTACAAGCGGATGTTTGCGTTCTCGACTGTGGAGCACATGGGCATCATTCTCACGGCTTCCGGTTTAGCCACGCGCGCGGCCGATTTCGGCGCCGTCTCCCAGATGCTCAATCATGCGATCACAAAATCGCTGTGCTTCTATGTCGCGGGCATTATCCTCCTCGCGCTCGGCACTCGCGAGATCGAGTCGGTCCGCGGACTGTTTCGGGTCTCGCCGTTTGCGGGTTCCGCTTTGTTGCTTAGCTGTCTCGCGATCGCGGGGGCGCCGCCATTCCCGATCTTTCTCAGTGAGTTTTCCATCTTGTCGGCCGGCGTCCGCTCCGGCCAGTACGCTACGGTTTGGATCCTGGCGATATTGATCGTGGTTGCCTTTGTTGCGATCCTCTTGCACGCCAACCGCATGGTATTTGGCAAGCCCACGCTTCCTTGTCCTCGCGTTCTGCTGCCCGCCACTTGCCGCGTTGCTGTATTTGTAGCAGCGGCGCCCGTAATTATTCTTGGCGTTTATATTCCGCCGCCGCTGCACAATCTGCTCCGCTTGGCGGCGGTTCAATTGGGAGGCCGATGACATGACAGTGATTCCACCAACCCGGGCGAAGAGACCGGCAGCGGATGTGGGGGCACTTTCGGCCGAGATCGACAAGCGCTTCGGAGCTGCGGTAGCGCTTCTGCGGCAGGATACGGGCGCTGATTTATCCTTTCTCGTCCAGGACCCTGCGTTCTTGCCCGCGCTGTGTGAGTTTCTCGCCACGGAAGCCAACTGCTGGTTCGCCGGTGTGATGGCCGAGGAAGGCCAACAGTGGCGTTTGTGCTATCTCTTTCTGAGTGCGCGGCTGGGCTCGATATGTATCCTGCTGCCCCTGCTAAAGGACGCCTGCACAGCGCCCAGCATCAGCGCCCGGATTCACGCCGCCGACTGGTACGAACGCGAAGTGGAGGATTTGTTTGGAATCGAGTTCGAAGGGCATCCGCGGCTGGGGGATTTCGTTCTCCACGACCAGGTGTGGCAGGAGAGGATCGCCCCCATGCGAAAATCGTTCGACCCCTACCAACGCCATTTCAAAAAGCAACCTCAGACAGCATGGCGCCCGACGCTGGTCGTCCGCGATCCAGGAGCCTTCGCCATGCCGGTCGGTCCCGTTTATGAAGGCGGCCTTGGTGAGTCCATCCATTTCCTGCTCGAGACGGTCGGAGAGGATGTCGTCCGTGCCCTGCCGCGACTGTTCTATCACTACCGGGCTGTTGAAAAGATTGCACAGGGGAAGTATCTGACCGAGGGTTTGCTGTTGGCGGAGAGATTTTCGGCCAAATCCGCGTTTGCTCATTCGTTGGCATACTGCCAGGCAGTCGAGCAGGCTCTTCATCTCGAAGTGCCCGTGCGTGCCCAAGTCCTCCGGCTAGTATTGTGTGAACTCGAACGGATCCGTCACCACGCCGGTGTCATCGAAGGCATCTGCCAGTCGACGGCGCTGAGCGTCGCTCAAGCTCACGCCGCGATTGCCGAAGAAGAACTCCTGCGGGCCTCGTGCGCGTTCGCCGGTCACCGTTACCTGTACGGGTTGAATACTGTGGGCGGGCTCCGGCGCGATTTCGATAGTGCGGCTTGCCGCGATCTGCTACGTGCGCTCGAGCGTGCGGGTGAACAGTTGGAACGTCTTGATGAACGTCTTCGACTTACAAGCAGCTTTCTTGATCGGCTCGAAGACGTGGGCATCGTGAGCCCGGAGGCCGCTACCGACCTGAACCTTGTCGGTCCGGTCGGGCGAGCGTCCGGACTCAGTCACGACCTACGCCGCCTGCGTCCATACTGTGGTTACCGGAAATTCCGGTTTCAAGTCCCTTGTGAATCGGAAGGTGATGGATATGCGCGCCTCCGGATTCTGTTCGCCGAAATCCGGGAGTCCAGCGGTCTTATTCTTCAAGCGTTGGAATCGCTGGAGCCGGGGTCCATCGTTTGCGATCAAGGGCCAAATCCGGCGCCTGGCGTGGGCATCGGTTGGGTAGAGGCGCCGATCGGAGCAGCAATCCACTGTGTCTGTGCCGATGGGGACGGCAGATTGGAGCGATACCGTATCCTCTCCCCATCATTCCGCAACTTCCTGGGACTGCACGTCGCCGTTGAAAACTTCGCGTTCCAGGATTTCCCCATTATTTTGGCAACGTTTGGTTTGTCGGCGACCGAATGTGACCGGTAGGAGACGCATCCGAATGAGCTTTTGGTTCTGGCGGGGGCTGCAAAACGGAATTAAGTCGACACGATATCCGCGGACTCGGGAGAACGCGCCGGGAGTCACACCGGGCTGTCCCTCCGCGACGGCGTTCCCATCGGCCGAACAGGCTTCCCGGGCGGCGTCGAACTGTCCCGTTCATGCGATCAGTACGGAGGGATCTACGGCCAGTGTGGATTTGCGGACCTGTGTCTGGTGTCAACGATGCCGCTTTGGAGTATCCGATCCTCTCTCCTGGGAGGAGTCGTTCGAGTGGACCCGGATGCCTGAAGCCGGGCGGGCACCGGTGGGTTTGGCTCGCGCTTTCAAGCGTTCGCTCCATGTAA
>JAKAJI010000386.1 GCA_021813825.1 Acidobacteriota bacterium
ACACCCACCGCAACCCCGCGGCCCCGCCGATCCGCCCCGCCGCCCACGGCATCAACATCCCGCCCGCCAGCGCCACCGTGAACAAGATCCCGAACACCGTCCCCGAATGTTCCCGGAACCGCGCGCCCGCAATCCCCAACACTGTCGGATAAACCCCCGCCAGCGACGCCCCACACACCACCACCGCCAAAGCCGCCACCCACGGCGCCCAGGCCACCGCCGCCAGCACCGCCCCGCCGCAAGCCCCCGCCGCGCTCCCCAACAGCAGCCCATACGGCGCAACTCCCACCGCCGCCCGGCTATACACAATCCGCGTCACCATCGTCGCCGCCCAAAACGCCGCCAGAATCCACGACGCCGCCGCAATCGTCTTCACCCCCGCCGCCTGCCTCAGATACGGCGAAATGAACCCGCCCAGCGTGAACTCCACCCCCGACTCGAAAAACAGCATCCCCGCAAACGCCATCACCACCTTCGACCGCAAAAACCGCGGCACATCCTTCACCGGAATCGCCTGCCGCTGTTTCGGCTCCGGGAACCGCAACGCCGCCGCGTAAACCCCAACGCACGCACAGAACACCGCCGTCCCGCCCAGCAAGCTCCCCACACTCATCCGCGCCAGCAACGCTCCGATCAGAAACGGCAAAAACAACGCCCCGAACCCGAAAAACATCCCCAGCAGGTTGAGCGCCGCGCCCTTCTCCGCCGCGTCCTCGTGCAGGTCCGCCACCAGCGTGTTCGTCGCCCCATTCAACGCCCCGCCACCCACGCCCAGCAGCACGCCCGCCGGCAGCAGGTCGGCAAACGCGGCCGCGCGAACCATCTCCACCAGCGCCGCCGCCACCAGCAGCGGCCCCACCGCCAGCGGCGGCTTCATCCCGAACCGGTCCATCACCAGCCCCAGCCCTACGCTTGAAGCCAGCATCGCCCCGTTCATCACAAAAAACAGCGTCCCGATGTCGGCCAGCGTAAACTCCAGCCGCCCGGCCAGCAACGGCAGGATGGCGCCCACCAGCGCCATCACAATGCCGAAGATGAACATCCCCGCCCACGCCGCCGCGCTCAGCCGGCGCAACCGCTCCCCCGTTCCCACGTTTAGACCGGCGACCGCTCGAATAACTTCCCCGTGTAAGCGTCAAACACGCGCAAGTTATGATCCTTACTTACTCCGGCCACGTTCGGCGAAACAAACGTATGCGGCTTGATCCCCATCGTCTTCAGCCTCGCCCCCGTCTCGGCCACCAGCGACATCGCCACGAACACACTCGCCATCGTCGAACCCGCCGCAATCTTCTCCGGATACCCAATGTCCACCAGCGCGTCCTCCAGCGGCACGCAGTTGTCCAGCGCAATATCCGCCACGTCCGATAACTTCTTCCCGCTCGAATGCGTCGCCGTGCTCACCTTCGCATTGGCGAGCGACGAAACCGTCACAACTTTCATTTCCCGCGCCTTCGCATACAGCGCCGCCTCCACCGGCGCCGCGTTCAACCCGCCGTGCGAAAACACGATCATCGCGTCGCGCTTGTCCATCGCGAAGCTCTGCAGGAAGTTTTCAACGTAACCCTCCCGCCGCTCCAGCCACAGTAGCTCCCGCGCGCCGCCCGGCCCCACCACGTTGTGCCACATCAGCCGCGGATCGTAAAGCGGGAAAAACCCAATGAAACTCCCATAGCGCGGGAACACGTCCATCACCGGAATCACCGAATGGCCGCTGCCAAAAAGATACACGCGCCCGCCGAATGCGATCGTGTTCGCCAGTAAGTGCCCGGCCTCCTCGATCGCCTTCCCCTGCGTCTCATGAATCGCGTCCAGCACCCCGCGAACCTGCTCATAGTAAGTTGTAGCTGACATAAACTCGTATCTCCTGTACTAACTCTCCACCCGCCGCCACCCCAGCCGGGCCGCCCCCAGCAACCCCGCCTCCACACCCAGCGCCGTCCTTTCAATCCGAACCCGCCGCGCCGCCACCGGCTGCGTCCAGGCAAGCGCCTTCCACCGGATCCGCTCCATCATCAGATCCCCGGCCTCCATCAGCCCTCCACCCAGCACCACCATCTCCGGATCGAGCATCGCGATCAATCCCGCTATCCCCAGCGCCAGCAAATCCGCCGTCTCGCCGATCGCATCGAGCGCCGCCACGTCTCCCTCCCGCGCCGCCGCCACCACTTCCTCGGCCGTCGCCCGCCCCGCCCGCCGCGCCAACCCCGGACCCGCCGCCTCCGTCTCCCATCCTCCCCGCGCCGCATACTCCGGCTTCCACCGCCCACCCACCACCATCCAGCCCGCCGCCCCTCCAATCCCGTGCGCGCCCTCCACCACCTGCCCTCCCGCCAGAATCCCCACGCCGATCCCGGTCCCCACCGCCACAAAAACCACGTCCCGCATCCCCTGCGCCCGCCCAACCCACTCCTCCGCCAGCACGCTCGCCGTCCGGTCATTCCCAATCGCCACCGGCACGGAAAACCGCTCCTCCAACGCTTCCCGCAGAGGCTGAAAATACTCACCCCACAAATTCGGCGCCCACGCCGACCCATCCGCCGGATCGTAAATCCCCGGCACAATCACCCCCACACCCGCGATCCCCGGCTCCCCAAACCCCGCCAGGCCATCCTCCAACTGCGCCACCGTTCCCGTAAGAGTGTGCGCCGACGCGATCTCCCGCCGCGCCGCTACAACCCCGGCCTCATCCACCAGCCCCATCAACGTCTTCGTCCCGCCCAAATCCACTGCCAGTACGTAACTCATCGCCTCCCCCCTACCCTCCGCTCCGCCGCCAGTTCCAGCACCACGCTGTACCGGTCCCCCCGCATCAGGCTCTGCACAAACTCAAGCGGAGTGCCACTCGCCAGGTACGCAATCCGCTCCACCACGAACACCGGCGCCCCCGCCGTAATCCCCAGCAACTCCGCCGGACCCGCATCCGCCGTCGCCGCCGTGTACGTCTCCCGCGCCCGCGCCGCTTCCAGACCCCACCGCGTCCGCAGACTCTCGTAAAGCGATCCGTTCTCGAAATCCTCGTCCACCAACCCCGGCGCCAGCTTCACCGGCAGGTGCGCCGTCTGTATCCCCATCGGCTCCCCATCGGCCAGTCGCAGCCGCTTCAGCAGAAACACCCGCTCTCCCCGCTTCACCTCCAGCGCTTCCGCTACCCGCCCCTCCGCCTCCACCACCCCCCGCTCCAGCACCCGCGACCCCGCGCTCAGCTTGTGCCGCCGCATCTCTTCCGTAAAGCTCGTCAACTCTCTCGGCCCATGATCGAACTTCGGCCGCGAAACGAACGTCCCCCGCCCCCGCTCCCGCCGGATATAACCCAGGTCCGCCAACTCCTGCAGCGCCTGCCGGATCGTAATCTTGCTCACCCCAAAGTTCTCGGCAAGCTGGTTTTCATTCGGAAGCTGTTGATCCAGTTGCCATTCCCCAAGCTCAATCGCATCCTGCAAGGCACACTTGATCTGGTGGTACAGCGGTACCGGCAAGCTCTTATCAACCGCAGGTATTGACATGCTGTCTTTATAAACTCATAATCACCTCGGGCTGTCAAGACACAATCATGCGCATCCCCGTACTCTTCCTCTTCCTCGCCACACTCGTCTCCGCCGCACCGCCGGAAGACTTCTTCCCTGTCTCCGTCTGGTACGCCGGCGGAAAGGCCCGCGCGCCCATGCTCTCGCCCATCACGCCTCACTCGGAGGCCGAGTGGAGCGCCGACCTCGCCAAAATCAAATCCCTCGGCTTCAACACCGTCCGCACCTGGGTCGAATGGGCCGCCGGCGAACCTCGCCCCGGTGAGTATCACCTCGAACAACTCGATCTCCTCCTCCGCCTCGCCCAGCAGGCCGGACTCCGCGTCATCGTCCAGACCTACGTTGACTCCGCCCCCGACTGGGTCGGCGTGAAGTTCCCCGATGCCCGTTTCGTCGCCCAGAACGGCGACGCGATCCCCTCGCAAGCCGCGCCCGGTTTCTGCTTCGACAACCCCCATGTCCGCGAAGCCACCCTCAACTTCCTCCGCGAGGTCGCCCGCCACGTCGCCCGCTCCAACGCCTTCTACGCCTGGGACCTGTGGAGCGAACCGCACATCATCAACTGGGCCGAGATCAACTACATCCCCAACGCATCCTTCTGCTACTGCCCCTACACGCTGGCCCGCTTCCGCCGCTGGCTGGAAACCCGGTACGGCAGCCTCGACAACCTCAACCAGGCCTGGTACCGCCGCTTCGACAACTGGAATCAGGTCGAGCCTCCGCGCTTCGACACCATCCTTTCCTACACCGACTATCTCGACTGGCGGATTTTCATCACCCAGAAACTCGCCGCCGACCTCGCCGCCCGCGACCGTGCCGTCAAAGCCATCCTCCCGGACCGTCTCACCACCAGCCACGCCTCCGGACCCAGCGCCTTTTCCAGCTTCGCCGGCGGCGACGGCAACCCCGACGACTATCTCATGTATAAGTCGGTCGACTACTACGGCACCAGCCTCTATCCCAAGCACTCCCTCCCGCCCCACATGTCGCCTCTCCGCGTTCAGATGGCTGTCGATCTTACCCGCTCGGCCGGCAACAACCACGGCTTCTACATCGGCGAGTTACAAGGCGGCTTCGGCATCCGCGGCGACGTAGTAAGTCAGGAAATTACCCCGTCCGACTTAGTAAGATACATCTGGACGGCGGTCTCCCGCGGCGCCCGCGGCATCAACATTTACGCCTTCTATCCCATGAGCTCCGGCTACGAAGCCGGCGGTTACGGCCTCATCGATTTGGACGGTGCGCTCACCCCCCGCAGCAAAGCCGCCGGCGTCGCCGCCCGCCAGATCGCCGCTAACGGCTCGTTCCTTCTCCACGCCCACC
>JAKAJI010000387.1 GCA_021813825.1 Acidobacteriota bacterium
ATCAGCAGAATGTCCGCCCATCCGTCCCCGTCGAGATCCGTGAACGCCACCCCGGACCCCATCGTCTCCGGCAGCCACTTCTTCCCCGCCTTGCCCGCCACGTGCCGGAAATGAATCCCCGCCTGCGTGGTCACATCGGTGAATTTCAGCCCCGCCGGAGCGCTCCCCGCCGTCGCCGCCAGCACCGCGCCGGCCGCCATCGCCAAACTAATCCACAAATACTTCACCGTCCCGCCCCCCATGCGACGTCCTTCAGCGGCACGCTCTCATGGTCGTGCAGCGGCTGCCGCTCGTTGTTATCTTCCGGACTCATCATCCGCGTCTTCCCCGTTATCGCCTGCGACGCCTCGTCCGCCTTGAACCGCAAAAACAGTTCCTGCTCCCGCTGCGCGTCCTTCATGTCGCCCAGCCCGCGGTAGCAAAGCATCAGCGTGTAGTGCCCCTGCAGATCCTCCGGGTCCACCGCCATCACGCCGTTGAGCGCCTTCACCGCCTCGGCGTAGTCCCGCTTCAAAAACAAAATCCGCCCGATCTGATTCAGCACCACGCGGTCCCGCGGATACTGCGCCTGGCACTCCCGCAGCGACGCCAGCGCCCCGTCGAAATCCCCGTCCGCTTTCTGCACCATCGCTTCGAAGAAATGCACCCGCGCCAGGTTCGGACCAAGCGCCAGCGCCTTCTGCAAATACGGCTTCGCCGCGTCTTCCTCGCCTTCCTGAATCAGCGCCCGCGCCACGTTCAGCCAGCCGTCGGCGTAGTTCGGGTCCGCTTCCGTCACTTTCTGAAACGCATACTCGGCGCCCTTCAAATCTCCTTGCAGCAGCATCCCGATCCCCCAGTCGTTCCACCGCTCCCGGTCCTGCTTTCGCACCACCGGCTCGAAATCCGGCGTGGAGCCCGGCGCGCCCACGTTCAAATCCGTCTCCGCCGAGGCCAGCGTCACAATGGGCACGTCCGGAATCGTGCGCAGTTTCCCCGAAACATTTTTTGGTATATTTGTTTCCGCAAAGCTGAACGTCCGGTCGTCGTGATCCGGCGCCGCATCCCCGCTCACCGTTTTCCCCGCATAGGCATACTGCGTGAAATACCAGGAAAACTTCCGGTAATTCAGCTTCGCCGTCACCCGGATCTTCCCCCGTGCGTCCTTCGGAATCTTTATCCGGTAATGCGCCACGTCCGCCGCCCCCGGCGGGATCAAATGCACATACATCACCGCCCGGCTCTGCCACGCGTTCCGCTTGTTGATCGGATTCCCGTGCCCATCCACCAGGTAGGACCGGTAGAAGTGCGCCCCGGGCTCGACGGGTCCATGCCCGTTGTCCTCCACCTTTCCGCTCCAGAAAATCGTCTTCCCCGTCTCGTCGCACGCCTGGACTTCGAGCCACGCATCCGGCGCATCCACCGTCCCGCCGGGGAAGAAATGCCCGATCTTCCGCGTCCGCACCACCACATCCACCCGCACCGTCGAGCCCGGCTCGAACCGCGTCGCCGCCTCGTTCAAAGGCGCCGCCACTTTCCCCACTTCGCGAATCACCACCGGACCCGCCTGCTCGGCCTCCTCGCCCACCGCCATCGTCGAACTCAACTGCGGCCCTTCACCCGACCGCCGCTGCATCTCGGTCTGCTTGCCGGCGTCCGCCACCGGCGACGCCGCAAACACATCCACCGTGATGAACCCCGAGGTCAGGAACTTCTTTTCCGCCGCAAGCTGAGCCGCGTCTTCGTTCGCCGTCGCCACCGCCGTGTTCGCCGCCGGGAACCGGTGCGAATGCACAAAGCCGTTGATATTGCCCGGATCGTTCGATTTCACCAGCGGCATGTGGCAGTCCGCGCACGCCATCGAGTGGTCCGGATAGTAGAACGAGCGCGCGCCCTCGCCCGAAACCCCGCTCGCCTGCCAGTTGTCGTAATCGTCGAAGCCGCGCTGCCACCGGTAATGGTTCGTCGGCACTTCCAGGTGCACCTTGTGGCAGGCCGAGCAGAACTCCGCCGACGCCATGAACGGCTTCAGGAAGATCCGCCGGTGCGGCTCCGGATCGAGATAAGTCAAAAACGTGTCGACGTTCTTCAGCATCGGGTTGTGGCTCGACGCCAACTCGTGCAGCGGCGGATACTCGACCGTGAAATCCCCATTCCCCATCGAACTGTGAATCGCCGTAATCGCATGGCACGACGTGCAGCCCAGTCCGTTCTGCGCCTCCGGCGTGTCGATCTGCTCCTTGATCGGTCGGTCGAACCGGCCGTTGAAGAACACCGCATGATCGTGGCAGCCCGCGCACAGCTTGCTGCCCTGCGTCCCGCTGATGTCCTGCATGTTCTCGATCGCCTTCCGGTAAAACTGGTTGTTGAACGAAGCGAAGTGGTGCATCGAACTCTGCCACTGCTCGTACACGTCCTTGTGGCAGTCCCCGCATCGCTTGGAATCCATGAAAAACGTCGACGGGATCGTGCGATGCGTGTTCGTCGTCGAAGAGGACGGAAAGAACGGGCTCTTGGCGCCGTCACCCTCGTCGTTGTAACTCACCGGCGCAGTCAGCGGGTTTTTCACCACCGCCGCTTCGAGATCCGCGCGGTGCTGCTGCCACCGCGCCGCCGCGGGCACGATCACCGCCGCCGCCGTCAACGCCGCCAACCACTGCCGGAACTTCGGCGATGCCCACTTCCCCCGCCACGCGGCCACAATCAGCGCCGCCAGCCCCAGGTACGCCATCGCGATGTGCGCCGCCAGCGCCCAGTTATGATCCCGCGTCGCCCCCGCGATCGCCAGGTACAACCCGAAGCCCGCCGCCAGCAGCCCAAACCCAACCGCCAGCGGAATCCGCTGCCGCAGCTCGGGGTCCCGCAGCAGCAGGTGAATCAGTCCCGCCGCCAGCGACACTCCCAGCAGCAGGTGCAGCACCACGTTGCCCATGTAAACCACCGTCGGCGTGGGAAACGCCGCCACATAGACCGTGTTCGCCACCAGCAGAAACAAGACAAGGGCCAGCGCCCGCCGTAGCTTCATTCCATACTCCCCTGCACCGGCCGCTCCGCCGCTTCGTCCAACCCCTCATCGAGCGGGCGCAGCAGCCGCAGAGCCGGCCGGATGTTGTACTTCTTCCGGTACGCCCGATGCGCCGCGTCATCGGGATAATGCTCGCTCGCCGGATACGGATACCGGCTCATCGCGTGGAACGGCAGCGGCTCCACGCTCTGCGAATGCGCCGTGTTCGCGTCGCGGTCCTTCGCCCATCCGTCCACCTTCAAAACGAAGTCCCGCTTCCAACCCTTCGGAACCGGCGGCAGCGCGCTCGCCCGATAGGCAAGCTGCAACTCGTCGCCGGAGCCCATGATCACGAACATGTCGTCGGGCTCTTTGACCAGCGGCGTCACATCGCCGTAGCGCGTGTACAAGCCCGGCGTCGGATTCCAGAAGGAGACCGTCCTGGTGACATCGTGATAGAACGTCTCCGGCTGGCGCCGGCTGGCGTCGATCGTCGACTCCGAGAATCCGCGAAATTCGACTTCGGCCTTCTCCACGGGCACGGTCGTCTGCCGTACCACCGGCGCCGAAGCGCCGTCGCTCAAGTAAATCTCGTCCCAGTACACGCACATGTTGGTGACGATCCGCACCTGGCGCGAGGCGGAGAGAAACTTGCCCGTCAGGTCCACCGCCATCCGCTTCGGCTTGCCCGACGGCATGCCCATGTCGGCGATCACCGTCTTCCAGTTCCCGCTCGCATCCTTCACCTGCAAGTACGGCGGCGTCAGCCCGCCATGACCTTCCTGCGCCTGGGCGAGGAACGTGCTCCCGTCGGCCCAATCGACCCATCCCTCCAAAACCAAAACACTGCGGTTTTGTTTTGCCGCATCTTGGCCAAAATCGAGCGTCAGCGTGTGCAGGTCCGCCACGCCGATCAGGTTGTGCCGGAAGCCCGCCGGATAAGTTTTATCCACGCGCTTCAGCTCGGCCCTCACGTCGCGGCCGTCATTGTCGATCGCCTTCACCGGATCGATCCGCTTCGTCACCCCGTACAGCCGGTACTCGGGGAACGGCGGCGACTTCCACTTCTCGTTGGTGACGATCTCTTCTTCCGCCGGATGATCCACCGCGATCAGCTTCACCTGGTCGAGGTACGACACTTCGCTCAACTCTTCCGAGATGTGGATGCGATAAAGCCCATTCTCCGGAGTCAACTGCTGGCCCGGGATCTGGACGTACTCGCGATGGTCGGTCGGGAAAAATTGGTCTTCGCCCGACATCGCCCCCAGCGGCGCCACGCCCAAGACATCGGTCACGAACTGGAACTTCTTCCCGTTCCAGGACCAGATCAGCGGGCACGAACCCGACAGCCGCTGCGCTTCCTTATAGCTGTACGCTTTGTCCGCGGCCTGCTGCGTCTCGTTCTGGATCAGCCCGTTCGGCCACGTGATCCGCACCGCGTCCGCGCTGGTGTGCGCGTGCAGGTCGAAGGTCAGCGGCACGCCTTCGTAAACTTTCTTCGTGTACCAGCGCCCGGCGCGCACCTCCACTTCCGCCTCATAGCCGAGCTTGATGTTCTTGATGCCCATCAACTGAACCGTGATCCACCGCGACTTCGGCTCGGTGCGGTTCATCCGCACAACCACGGAGCCGTCCGGCTTCACCACGCCGAGGTCGATCCGCCCGTCGCCGTCGAAATCCGCTGCCACTTCCGGCGCACCATCGCCCGCCGCGGGTTCGAGTTTCCCGTCGTGGTTGAGCTGCAATCCGGCGGTGGAGATAAGATCGAGCCAGCCGTCGTGATTGGCGTCCACCGGATGAAGCCCACGCGCGCCGGCTTTCAACGTATCGAGCGGCTGGGCCGCGTAATGCCCGGCGAGGTCGTCG
>JAKAJI010000039.1 GCA_021813825.1 Acidobacteriota bacterium
CCGTCGCCTACGAATCCCGGCGGTTGCGTCTGTTGCGATGAGCCCGCCGCCGCCGTCTGTAGCCGATGCTCGCCGGCAGGCATCCCCGCAGCGCAAACCGCCTCGTCTCCGGGGGTGCAAACGCGCCCGGCACAAACCCGAGCCGCAGGCCTGCGCCCGCCCATCCGTCTGCGCGAACGCCCCCATCGGCTCCGTCTCCGTCAACACCTCTGCGATCAACTTCGCTGCCCACGCTTGCTCCCACGCCTCGCGCGTGTCCGGGCTGTTTGCGTCCGCGAAGTCGATCAACGCGGCCAAGGTCTACGTCGCCTTGTCGTCAATTGCCGCGGTCGCGTCATGTGCCCGCGGTCCATTCTTGCCGTACACGACCGTTGAGCGCAACATCGCTTCCGGGCATTACACTGTTTAATTCGCAACCTGTGAACACCGAACCTTCGGCGGGCGCCGCCAACGATCATCGCGCCGCGGTGCTGGCCGGGTTTCTCGGCTGGATGCTGGACGCGTTCGATTTCTTCCTCGTCGTCACCTGCCTCACCGCCATCGGCCGCGAGTTCCATCAGTCGGACGCCGCCATGGCGTTCTCCCTCACACTCACGCTCGCCTTCCGCCCCGTCGGCGCGTTCCTGTTCGGCCTCCTCGCCGACCGCTACGGCCGCCGCCTCCCGCTGATGATCGACCTCGTGTTCTACTCGATTGTCGAGGTCGCCTCGGGCCTGGCGCCCAACTACAACACGTTCCTGTTCCTCCGCGCGCTGTTCGGTGTCGGCATGGGCGGCGAGTGGGGCGTCGGCGCGTCTCTGGCCATGGAAAAAGTTCCGCCGCGGCTGCGCGGCGTGCTCAGCGGCCTGCTGCAGCAGGGCTACGCCGCGGGCTTCCTCCTCGCAGCGCTGGCGAACTATTTTTTATTCGACCGCTTCGGCTGGCGGCCGTTGTTTTTCTTAGGCGGCCTGCCCGCGCTGCTCGCCCTCTTCATCCGCTCGCGCGTGAAAGAGTCGGAGGTGTGGGAGAAGCGGCGCGAGCGCGACTGGAGCCGCCTGGGCGACGCGATCCTCGCCAACTGGAAACTGTTTTTCTACATCGTTTTTCTCATGGCGATGATGAACTTCGCCTCGCACGGCACGCAGGACATGTACCCGACCTTCCTCGAGCGGCAGTGGGGCATGGCGTCGGGCGCCCGCTCGCTCATCACCGCGCTGTCGATGGTGGGCGCGATCGCGGGCGGCGTCGTGTTCGGCCTGTTCAGCGACCGGCGCGGCCGCCGCCGCGCAATTATCACGGCCATGGTACTCGCCATCGCGATGATCCCCTTGTGGGCCTTCCCGCCGAACCTGTTCCTGCTCACCGCCGGCGCGTTTCTGATGCAGTTTTTCGTGCAGGGGGCGTGGGGCGTGATTCCGGCGCACTTGAGCGAGCTTTCGCCCGACGCGATCCGCGGCTTCCTGCCCGGCTTCGCCTACCAGTGCGGGGTGCTGCTGGCCAGCGTCTCGGCGCTGATTGAAGCGCTGCTGGCGCGGAGCATTCCGTATCAGTGGGCGATGGCCGCGACGGCGCTTCTGGTGTTCGCCGGAGTGGCTTTGGCGGCGGGTTTGGGGCGCGAAAAACGGGGGATTTCCTTCGGTGGGGAGGGGTGAGGCGGGGCATTCGTCTCCGTCAATTGTTAACGTTACCGGTAACGTTAACAGTCGCGGTCTTGTGCACACCTTTTTCGCCAATTTCCGCTACACTGACCCTATCCCGACATGAAGCGAAACTTTCTTCTTTTTGCGTTTGCCTGCGCTGGTCTGTACGGTTTTCAGCAGCAGCAACTGGCCACTTTGCCCGCTCCGTACGCCACTCCATCGGCCAACAACGGCCCCAAGGTGGTCAACCGGCCCGACGGCGCGACCCTGCGTCTGCCCCAGGGATTCAACATCGAGGAATGGGCGTCGGGGTTCGACGTGCCTCGTTACATGATCCTCGGTCCGCACAACGAAGTAATTCTAAGCGACAGCCGCGGGACGGTGTATGTACTTACTAACAACGGCAGGACGCGTAAGGAACTTATCACGGGACTGAGTCGTCCCTACGGTCTTGCTTTCTGGAAACAGTACTTGTATGTCGGCGAGGTGGACAAGGTCAAACGGTATGTCTATGACGCCTCTAAAATGACCGTTGGTCCGGGCGAGGAGGTTATCTCGTTGGCCGACGCCGCGCATGGCGGGCATTGGACAAGGAGCTTGTTATTCGACCGCAAGGGGGAGAAGTTATATGTCGGCGTCGGGTCGGGCTCGAACGTAAATGCCGGCGAGCCTCCTCTCCGGGCGGCGATCAACCGCTACAACCCCGACGGCAGCGGTCACGAGACTTACGCCTCCGGTACGCGGAACCCGATTGGGCTGCATTGGTATCCGGGCACGGACGTGCTGTGGGCGGCGGTGCAGGAGCGGGACGGTCTGGGCGACGACTTAGTGCCGGACTACTTCACTCACATCCAGCAGGGAGCGTTCTACGGATGGCCCTATGCCTACGCCGGCCCGCATGAAGATCCGCGGCGGAAGGGCGAGAGGCCGGACCTGGTGAAGAAAGCGATCCCGGGCGATGTGCTACTGCAGTCGCACTCGGCGGTGCTGGACTTCTGCTTCTACACCGGCACGATGTTTCCGGCCCAGTACCGCGGCGGCGCGTTTCTGGCCTATCACGGCTCCTGGAACCGCGCCCAGCGCACGGGCTATAACATTGCATTCGTTCCGTTCGCGCACGGCAAGCCAAGCGGCCCGGTGCAAAGTTTCATGACCGGCTGGATGACGGATCCGAACTCGCGCAACGTGTGGGGGCGGCCGGTGGCGATTCTGCAGATGCCGGACGGCAGTCTGCTGGTGAGCGACGACGGCGGACAGAAGATTTGGCGGATCTCCTACAAAGGCTGACGCTGGCGGTGCTGCTGGCAGCGGCCGGCGCCCGGGCCGCGGACAAGCCGTTTTCCCACGCGCTGCACTTGAAGCTGCGGCTGGGCTGCACGGACTGCCACCAGGCGGTAACTGCGAGCACGTCGGCTGCAGATAACTTGTTGCCCAAGGCCGAAGTCTGCGGGCGCTGCCACAAGCCGGGAGAAGTAAGGGCGCCGGATTCGCCGCCGAAGACCCTGGTGGCGCACTTCAGCCACGCGCAGCATTTGAAACTGGGTAATGTGGCGCCGGTCATCGCCGCGGCAATCGACCACGGCAGTTACCTGTCGCCGCCGGGCAATGAGAGAGAATTACTCAACACAAAGAACCAATGCGAGGCCTGCCATCGAGGGATGGAGCAGAGCGAGCAGGTCAGCGATGCCCTGTTGCCGCGGATGGCGGATTGTCTGGTCTGCCACAACGACATCGACCCGCCGGATAGCTGCTCGTTCTGCCACGCGCAGGGAGCGCAGTTGACGCCGGCGAATCACACGAAGGACTTTCTCGATTCGCATACGTCAGGCAAGCTGGGTCTCGACAAGACCACCTGCGCAGTGTGTCACGGCCGGCGTTTCAAGTGCATGGGCTGCCACATTTAGTGAAGTTTCCGGCGCCTGCGCTGGGCGGCGACGAAAGTTTTGGCTGTTTCGAGTGCGGCGTCACCGTGGCTGTATTGAGCGACCGTCCAGCAGAGCGTTCCGTTGCGGAGGTCCTTGGGGTTGCACGGGCCGGACATCCAGGACGCGCCGTTGGAGCGGGAGACGGCGAGGTCGAGTAAGTCGCGGACGGTTTTGTCCTTCTCCTTGATGGGGCCGATGGTTTCGTCGTTGGGCCATACGCCGATGCCTCCGCCGAGGCCTGTTATCTTCGGCTTGCGGAGCAAGATCAGCATGACGTTCAGGGAGACGCTTGCCTCCTCGAGTGTCTCGGTGGGCGGAGCATTGAAGGCCGGGAGGACGATGTCGAGCAGGGATGGCGAGTGGCGGTTCTTCTTCGGGCGGACGGAGATGACTCCCTGGTCTTCTGTGATGTCGTAGGGCCGGGCGGCGTTGAGGAAGCGGTCAAGAATGGCGCGGGGCGAAGCTTTGGCGAGAGTAAGATCGACCGCGGGCTCGAGTAAGTCGCGGCCGGGGTTTTCGAAGGCGAAGCAGAGGTGGCGGTCGCGTGCGAGGCCGATGAGGGCTTCGATGGGTGAGGCGGCCTGCAGATGGACCGGGCCCAACGAGTCGGTTACGTGGATGGTGCAGGCGGAGGGACGCTCCTCTTTCTTTTCCGCAGCGGCGGAGGCGGTGCAGGCGAATAAAAGTACAAGTGCCGGTAGCTTCATACGGTTGGTTGGTGTGCTTTAAGCTGGGCGATGGCCCAGGCGGCGGCTTCGGCGACGGTAGGGTCGGTGGAAGCGGCGAGGCGGGTGAGCGCGGGCGCAAGCGTTGGCTCTCCCGTGTTGCCGATGGCGAGGGCGACGTTGCGGAGGAAGCCGTTGTAGCGGGCGCGGGTGACGGGCGTGGCGCGGAAGGCGGCGTGGAATTCTTCTTCGGTAAGTGAGGCGAGGGTTTCGAGGGGCGGGTTGTCGAGAGGAAGTGGGATTTGGCGGGGAAAGAAAGAAGGATCGGAAGTAAGTGGAGCCCGGGAGTTCCAGGGGCAGACGTCCTGGCAGATGTCGCAGCCGAAGATGTAATTGCCAAAGGATGGGCGGAGCGGGGTGGGGGAGGGACCGCGGAGTTCGATGGTCAAGTAAGAGATGCAGCGGGTGGAGTCGAGTTCGTAAGTGCGGGCGGGCAGGGCGGGATGAGGCGCGATGGGGACGATGGCTTGTGTCGGGCAGGCTTCGATGCAGCGGGTGCATGTGCCGCAGCGGTCCGGCGGCGGCGCGCCGGGTTCGATGTCGATGGATACGAGCAGTTCGCCTAAGAAGAACCAGGACCCCATGCCTTCGCGGATGAGGCAACTGTTTTTGCCGATCCAACCGAGGCCGGCGCGGCGGGCGTAGGAGCGTTCGAGCAGCGGGGCGGTGTCGACGCAGACCTTGTATTCAAGGGGGCCGGCGGCCTGTTGGAGGCGCGCGGCGAGTTGCAAGAGGGCGCGGCGGAGGGTGTCGTGATAGTCGTTGCCCCAGGCGTAGCGGGAGATCCAGCCGGCGAGCGGGTGGCGCGAGGGTTCGTGCGGGGTGCGGTAGAGTTTTCCCACGCAGACGATGGAGCGGGCCGAAGGCAGAAGCGTGCGCGGGTCGGTGCGGAGCGGGGCGCGGCGGTCCGAGAGATAGGTCATGGCGCCGGCGAGGCCGCGGGCGGCCCAGTCGAGATAGGGCGCGGCATCAGGGAGCGGCACGGCGGGCGTGGCGCCGGCGAGCTCGAAGCCACAGCCGGATGCGAGGCGCTGCAATTGATCGGCGGGGAACGCCACAGGGACCATCATAATTAAGGGGCGAGGTGGAGAAAAAGCGCGTGGATGGGGGATACTAAACATTTGTGTTTCATCGCGTAGAACAGAACATCACGGAGCGCTTGCGGGAGTATGTGCAGGCGCGATACGGGCTGGATGTCGAGGTGACGCTCGAGCAGCCCAAGCAGAGCTCGTTTGGGGAACTGGCGCTGCCGACGGCGTTTGCGCTGGCGAAGCGGCTGAAGCAGGCGCCGCGGACGATTGCGGCGCAGTTTGTCGAGGAGATGGGGCCGATCGAGGGCGTGGCGGCGCTGGAGGTGGCCGGCAACGGCTACATCAACGTGCGCCTGGACCGCGGGCGGTATGCGCGGATGGCGCTCGAAGAGGCCGGGGAGAAGCGCGCGGCGGTGGGCGGGAAGATCATCGTCGAGCACACGAACATCAACCCGAACAAGGCGGCGCATATCGGGCACCTGCGCAATGCGGTGCTGGGCGACACGTTTGTGCGGATGCTGCGGGCGACGGGCCACAACGTCGAGGTACAGAACTACATCGACAACACCGGCGTGCAGGTGGCCGATGTCGTGGTGGGTTTCGTGAAGCTCGAAGGCAAGGGGGCCAAGGAGATCGAGGAACTGATCGCGGACCCGGCGGTGCGGTTCGATTACTACTGCTGGGACCTGTACGCGCGGACTTCGGCGTACTACGGCGACCATCCGGAGGCGCTCGAATGGCGCGGGGAGACGCTGCACGCGATTGAAGGCGGGACGGGGGATGTGGCTCGGGCCGGCGCGCTGGTGGCGGATGCGATTGTCGACTGCCATTTGAAGACGATGCTGCGGTTGGGGATCAGCTACGATGTGCTGCCGCGGGAGAGCGAGATCCTGCATCTGGAGTTCTGGGCGAAGGCGTTCGAGCAGTTGAAGGAGCGCAAGGCGATCTACTTTGAGACCGAGGGGAAGAACAAGGGCTGCTGGGTGATGCCGGCGAGCGCGTTCAAGGACCTGGGCGAGGACGAGACGGGCGACAGCAAGGTGATTGTGCGGTCGAACGGGACGGTGACTTACGTCGGCAAGGACATCGCGTATCAGCTTTGGAAGTTCGGGTTACTTGGGAAAGATTTCTATTACAAGCCGTGGCACGAGTACGGCGGGCACACGGTGTATGTAAGTACGACGGAGCCGCAGACGGGCGGGCCGAAGTTCGGCGGCGGCGAGCGGGTTTATAACGTCATCGATTCGCGGCAGTCTTACTTACAGGACGTGGTGGTGGCCGGGCTGCGGGCGCTGGGTTACGAGGAGCAGGCTTCGCATAGCGTGCATTTTTCGTATGAGATGGTGGCGTTGAGCCCGCGGACGTGCGTCGAGTTAGGGATCGAGTTGTCGGAGGAAGACCGGAAGAAGAGTCATGTGGAAGTTTCCGGGCGCAAGGGCCTGGGCGTGAAGGCGGACGATCTGATCGATAAGTTGATCGAGAAGGCGCTGGAGGAAGTGAACAGCCGTCATGCGGAGGCTCCGGAAGAGGAGCGGCGGGCGGTAGCGTCGGCGATTGCGGTGGGAGCGCTGCGGTATTTCATGCTGAAGTACACGCGGAACTCGGTGATCGCGTTCGATCTGCAGGAGGCGCTGAGTTTCGAAGGCGAGACCGGGCCGTACGTGCAGTATGCGACGGTGCGCGCGCGGAACATATTGCGTAAGTTCGCCGAGCGGGGCGGGGAACTGCCAGAGTTCGCGGCGCGACTTGACGCCGCGGCGCTTGGGAAGTATCTGGGCGAGGAAGAGTTGTGGCAGATGTTATTGATGGCCTCGAAGGCGGACGCGGCGATTGAGCGCGCGGCGGCGGCGGGCGAGCCGGCTCATGCGGCGAAGTACGCGTTTCAGTTGGCGCAGGGGTTCAGTAACTTCTATCACGGCTATCCGGTGCTGACGGAGGAGAATCCGGAGCGGAAGACGTTCCTGCTGTGGCTGGCGCAGTACTGCGGGCTGCAGATGGAGAAGATTCTGGGCGTGCTGGGGATTGAAGCGCCGGTGTATATGTGAGGCGGCTTACTGCGGACAACTGGGAACACTTACGCAACCGAGCTTGGCGGTTTCCCGATTACACGTCTCCAAGCTAGTGAGATTGGTCGTGTGCGAGATCTTGGAGCGTATGGCGGCGTTGCGTTTTTGTACCACATACGGCAACTTCAGAACACGTGTCCCGTATATTAACTGCATGAAGTGGACAGTCGACCCATTTGCAGAATCTGCGGCGCGCAAGTTCCCCCTGCCGGTTTATGCGTCTGCCCTATTCCCCAAGATTTAGGGTGCAACTTAGATCCCGAGAGTTGGGTCCCGCATCTGAGATCGGCGGACGTATTCACGGGGGGAACGATTCAAGCGTCTCCAGGTCTGATCGTCGCCGAATTTCAGCAGAAGCGCTATCTGCGCGGTCTTGCCCTCACCGTCTGTTGGGGTCGCATGGCGAGAACTAATGGGCGCATTTACGAGCCAGTGCTTCAGGATACCCATGACGCTCTCGATACGTGCGCAGAATCGATCTCGCAGACGGATTCAATTCAGGATTCCCGGGACGTTCTGACGAAGAAGCTCGATTGGACGAACGTAATTGCATCCAAGACTCTCCACTTCATGTGTAGGGCCTTGGGCATCAATGAGGATCCGGCGGCGCCAATTGAAAATAAGGTAATCCTAGGCTCTGTCTGGCCGGGATTCCAAATTGGAATTCCCCCGACCCAGCGCGCAGCCGTTCGAGATTGGGCAGGGAGCACGTTTGACGCGTACTGCCGATATATGACTGCCATTCTAAGTGGCGACAGATGAGGCAACCGGCATGGACGACGACGGAAATTGAATCAACTATTTTCGCGGAAAACGAATGATCAAGGTTCGTCTCGCCTGCGCCGCGGTACCACACGCCGACACCGTGGGTTAACTAGGTTTGGCTGCGGGGCGGACTAACGCTACAAGCGGTGGCGCGGTCTCATAGAAGAGCCCGAAATTCTTCATGGGATAGTCCCGCCGCACGGATCAGCGCGCGCAATGTGCCCGGAGCCAGTTCTCGATGTTGTGGTACACAGAGGCTCGCCGGGTGGCCGGGCCTCACCAGGATCACATGGCTTCCTCGCTGGCGATCTTTGATCCAGCCGGCCTTCTGAAAAGCCCGTACTGCCCGCTCTCCTGAGACGGCGGGCAGGGGCGCCATCTATGCCGGAACCTCGACTTCCCGCACTTCGATTGTCAATGGCATTCCATGAGCTGCCCGAGCCTCAAGACAGCCGGCGATGGCTTCGCGGATATTCGCCAAGGCTTCGTCCTCGGTCCTTCCTTGAGAGATGCAACCGGGAATAGCCGGGCATTCCGCAACGAGCATCCCGGTCTCATCAGCCTCCAGCGTCACAAGGAGCTTCATACTTGGATCTTACTGCACATTGGCGTGGCCGGGACATGACGGCAGGCGGGGAATTGCAGACGAATAGAGATATGCTGACGCTGGTTGTGTTGCGCTCCGAACTCCGCGACGAGGTCCTGCGTTTGGCCGAAAAGCGTGGCGCTCACAACGTCCGTGCGTTTGGCTCGGTTGCCCGCGCCGAGGCGACGGAGCATATGGTCGGGACTCCGGTGAAGTGTCCGAGAGGTAGGAAGAGACGCTTCCTTGCGGGCGCGGCCCGGTTACGGTCCGGGCCGGTAGCAACGGGTTGCCCATCGGGAGAATAACCGTGCCGCGGGCTGCGGCGGGATAGGTTCAATCTGCCGGTGGCCCTCGGCGTGCAACGCAACGAAACAGCCAAATAGTTTTTGTGGCGGGGGCCGCGGGGAGGAACGCAGCGCCAGCCTCACGATAGACCAATCCCAGGGGAAAGACTAGTTGGAAAGGAGTAGGTTATGAAAGGTCTTGCCTCGACATTGTTAGATAGGGAGTGCGGCAAGCTCGCGATGGTGCGGGTTGCAGGCGCGCTTCTTGGTTTGAGTTTCACGGCCCTGTCCGGTTACGCCCAGGGCCATTGCAGTTTACAGACGTTGGCTGGCACTTACGTGGGTTACGAAAGGGGATCCAGTCTGCTTCTGAGTCTGTCGCCGCAGCAATATCCCCCGACTTGGGTTGCGCCTGTGATAGCGCCGTTTGCGAACGTTTACGAGTTCACGATTCGGCCCGACGGAACCGCGGACGGATTTTACTGGATCTGGTTCGGTTCGATCGCTGCCACGGTCGACTCGATACCGGTGCACTTGACCTTCTCGGAGATGAACGACGATTGCACGGCCAAGGCCACGTATATTGCAGATTTGCCCGGCGGGCCGTCGCCGGAGGTTGTGGAGCGGGTCATTGTTTTTGACAACGGCCGCCAGTTCCAGACTGTTCCGATTTCCAGCGGTATTCCCGGGATCACGTGGACCGGCACGGCGCACCGCATCAGCAAAGGCGTGGCGCCGGTGACCTCGGGAGGGCTCGACAAAGCTAACGGAACGTACCTGCTGAACTGCGAAAATTACGTCGCAGTGGATGCGACCACGGCGGTGTCGGACGCTTTTCTCCTGCGAATCGATGTGTCCAGGACGGGGGATTACACCGGCGCACTGTACGAGATGCTGGGGACAGTTTCCAAGGATGGACAGCCGGTATCCGGCACGTGGACCGTCAATCCTGATTTCTCGTTGGCCGGCACGCTCTATCTTCCGGATCTCAACACCACGATCAATCAGAGAGGTGTGTTTTACAACGAAGGGCACGACCTCTACCTGATGGCAGTCGGCAATAAGGACACACCTACGGCCATTCAATTCTCGACTTGCCACGGTACCCGCATCAGCGAGTAGCGGGCGAGCTGTTCCGGAGGAGTGGTGACGGCGGCGGAGGGATTTCCGGTAGACAACGGCGCGGGCTCCGCCGCGATCGCCCGGCCGCTCTTTGTTGCGTTCCCGATGACGGCGATGGGCGTGTGACAGGAAGGCGGACGCCCATCGCGGCCGCGTTTCGGTCACGGTCCGTCGTTGCGGTGACGTACGCGATGAAGGACGCAGCGGCTTGAGGCGGCCTACAATAGAGTGGGAAATCCGATGAACAGCTTAAACAGTTTCAATGCGAGGGCCACGCTGCGTGTGGGCGGCGATGAATATACGATTTACCGGCTGGATGCGCTGGAGAAGGCGGGAGTGGCGAGCCTCGGGCGTGTGCCGTATTCGATCCGCGTTTTGCTAGAGAATTTGCTGCGGACCGAGGACGGCGAGACGGTGCGGCGGTCCGATATCGAATATGTGGCGGCGTGGAAGCTCGATGCGCCGGCGCGGGAGATCAATTTCATGCCGGCGCGGGTGCTGCTGCAGGATTTCACGGGCGTGCCGTGTGTGGTGGACCTGGCGGCGATGCGGGATGCGCTTGCGGCGCTGGGCGCGGAGCCGAAGCGGGCGAATCCGCTGATTCCGGCGGACCTGGTGATCGACCACTCGGTGCAGGTGGACGAGTTCGGCAACAAGAACGCGTTTCAGGCGAACGCGCTGCTCGAGTTCCAGCGCAACCAGGAGCGGTACGCGTTCCTGCGGTGGGGGCAGACGGCGTTTGAGAATTTCCGCGTGGTGCCGCCGGATACGGGCATCGTGCACCAGGTGAACCTGGAGTATCTGGCGCCGGCGGTATTTGTGAACCGCGGCAACGGTGCGCTGGCGTATCCGGACAGCGTGATGGGGACGGACTCGCACACTACGATGATCAACGGGTTGGGCGTGGTGGGCTGGGGTGTGGGCGGGATCGAGGCGGAGGCGTGCATGCTGGGCCAGCCGATTTCGATGCTGCTGCCGCAGGTGGTGGGCTTCCGGCTAACGGGGAAGCTGCCGGAAGGCGCGACGGCGACGGACCTGGTGCTGACGGTGACGCAGATGCTGCGCAAGAAGGGCGTGGTGGGTAAGTTCGTTGAGTATTACGGGCCGGGGCTGGCTTCGCTGAGCCTGGCAGACCGCGCGACGATCGCGAACATGGCGCCGGAGTATGGCGCGACGATCGGTTACTTCCCGGTAGATCACAAGACGCTCGAGTATCTGCGGGCGACGAACCGGCCGGAGAAGCAGGTAGCTCTGGTGGAAGCTTACTTCCGCGAGCAGGGGATGTTTGTGACGGCGGATTCGGCGGAGCCGGAGTATTCGACGGCGCTCGAACTGGACCTGGGGACGGTGTCGGCGTCTCTGGCGGGGCCGAAGCGGCCGCAGGACCGGATCAACCTGCCGGACGTGAAGAAGAGTTTTCTCGACACGCTGGGCGCGGCGCCACGAACGACGACGACGGGAACGGACGGCAACGTCTTCCCGGTGAGCGACGGGTCCGTGGTGATCGCGGCGATTACAAGTTGCACGAACACGAGCAATCCGAGCGTGCTGGTGGCGGCGGGGCTGCTGGCGAAGAAGGCGGCGGAGAAGGGATTGACGACGCCGCCGTGGGTGAAGACGTCGCTGGCGCCGGGGTCGAAGGTGGTGGTGGATTACCTGAACGACAGCGGGCTGATGCCGTATCTGGAGGCGCTGAAGTTCCACTTAGTGGGATACGGGTGCACGACGTGCATCGGCAACAGCGGTCCGCTGCCAGAGCCGGTGGCCGAGGCGGTGCAGCGGGAGAAGTTAGTGGTGGCTTCGGTGCTGAGCGGCAACCGGAACTTCGAGGGCCGGGTGAACGCGCTGGTGCGGGCGAATTATCTGGCTTCGCCGCCGCTGGTGGTGGCGTTTGCGCTGGCCGGGCGGGTGGATATCGACTTACAGAACGAGCCGCTGGGGACCGGCAAGGACGGGCAGCCGGTGTATCTGCGGGATGTGTGGCCGAGCACGAAGGAAGTGGAAGAGGTGGTGAAGAAGTCCGTGCGAACCGAGATGTTCCAGAAGGAATACTCGGAGGTGTTCCAGGGGGGCGCGGCGTGGAACTCGATTGTAACTCCGGCGGGCGAGCAGTATCAGTGGAGCGATAAGTCGACTTATATCAAGAAGCCGCCTTATTTCGACAACATGGTGGACCCGAAGGCGCCGATCGAGGACCTGCGGGGGATGCACGTGCTGGCGATGCTGGGAGATTCGGTAACTACGGACCATATTTCTCCGGCGGGTTCGATTCCGAAGGACAGTCCGGCGGGGAGGTATCTGATCGAGCTTGGCGTGAAACCCGCGGAGTTTAACTCTTATGGCGCGCGGCGCGGGAACCACGAAGTGATGGTGCGCGGGACGCTGGCCAATATCCGGCTGAGGAACCAGCTTGCGCCGGGGACCGAAGGCGGATGGACGAGGCATATTCCGACGGGTGAGCTGATGTCGATTTACGACGCGTCGGTGAAGTACGAGGCTGATGGCGTGCCGCTGATGATCATTGCCGGGAAAGAGTATGGCAGCGGGAGTTCGCGCGACTGGGCGGCGAAGGGGACGCTGCTGCTGGGTGTGAAGGCGGTGCTGGCGGAGAGCTTCGAGCGGATTCACCGTTCGAACTTAGTGGGCATGGGCGTGCTGCCGCTGCAGTTTTTGCCGGGAGAGAACCGCGAGACGCTCGGGTTGAGCGGGGACGAGACGTTCGCCGTAGAGAACCTGGCCAATGCGATCTTGAAGGGTGAGCGGGCGCGGGTGCGGTCAGTGGCGGCGGACGGGAAACAGCGGGAATTCGAGGTGGTGGTGCGGATCGACACGCCGCGAGAGGTGGAGTATTTCCGCAACGGCGGGATTCTGCCGTACGTGTTGCGGCAGTTGGCGGGGAAGGGAGCGGGCGCGTAAGTAAGCGCGCCCGCCTTATGTCCGTGTGGGGCGGGGGAGTTACTGCGTGTCGGTCATCGAGACGATTCCGCCGAGGACTCCGGTGTAGAGGGAGCCATTGGGGCCGAGGAAGATGCCGGCGTAGTGGTTGTTGAAGAGCGTGCCGGTGCCGGCGAGTTGCTTGTAGACGGTTTGGCCGGTGGCGAAGTCGATGGCGGTGAAATACCAGGCGTCGGTGTTGGCGGGACCTTTGGGCTTGGTGTAGGTGTAGATGAGCCCGCTCGCGAGGGAGAGCTTAGTGACAAGGGTGGGGATGCTCTCTTCGGTGTTGGTCCAGACGGTGTGGCAGCCCTGGGTGTCGAGATCGATGCGGGTGAGGCCGGTTTTTGTGGTTTTTCCGTGTTCGGTGGACTTCACGCTCTTGTAGCCGAAGTTATTCTCGACCACGATGGAGGAGTCCGTGGCGACGAGCGAGTTCTCGGTGGAGTTGGCGCCGGCTTGAAAGACGGGCACGGAGCAGAACAGGCGATCGCCGGCGATGACTTGGGCGCGGCGATAGACGAGGACGTGCATGTTCGGCTCGGCGTTGTCGACGATGGTTACGTAATCGGAGCCCATGAGGGTGGGCGTGGTGCCGGTTCCGATGTCGACCTGGCCGGATTTCATGTGCTTGCCGGCGTCGTAGGGTTCGCGCCAAGTGACGACGGGCTTGCCCGCCGAATCGGCGTCGAAGCGGTACATGGCCTGATTGGAGGCGATGAAGACGCCCCCGGTTTCATCCGATGCGGAGCTGTTGTCGATTTTCTCACCGGTGAGTTGGATGAAGCCTAGGATTGCGCCGGTGGTGGAGTTGAGCGTTCCGACGATGCCGCCTTTGGAAGTGAAGAAGATGTGACCGGAGAAGTCGGGCTGGAGGGCTTGAATGGAGTCGCCTTCCGGAATAACGGATGTCAGGTCATACGTGTTGTCGTGGCTGAAGCTGGTGGCGGTGTGGGAGACGACCCATACGGTTCTCTCGGCGGTGCCGACGAGGATGCGGCCGGATTGATCGAGATAAAAGTAGGCGCCGGCGGGGCGGAATTTGCCTTTGAAGGTGGCGGTTTCGGCGGGGAGAGCGAGTCTTGAGATGGTGGCGAGGGTGTTGGGGTCGATCAAGACGAGGGAGACCTGGGCGGTCCCCGATGCGGGACTGGTGGCGATGGAGGCGGCGATCAAGCGGCCGCCGTCAAAGACGATGACGACGACCGGGGCTGCTGGAACGGTGGCCGAGCCGAGGAATGTCGAGAGAACCTTGGGGGAATGCCCGAGCGGGCCGGCGACGGTTACCGGGTAAGTGTCGCTCATGTACGTGTCGTCGTGGATGTTATTCCAGGGGTTAGCGCTCATGTACGGGTTTTGGGGAATGGCCGGCGCGGTGATGGGGTGTGCGGTGGCCGGCGCGCCGAGGAAGGCGGGAACCGGGCGGGCGTTGGATTGTTGGGGTATGGGGATGGGGTTCGGCAGAGGCTGAGCCGGGATGGCCGAGGCGGCGCAGGCGGCGAGCAGCAGGGAACGTGCGATTTGAATGATCATTCGGTGTCTCCTTGTGATGGCGCGCACGGGCGACGAAGGTTTGAACGCGGCGTTGCGCTTTGTCGAAAATTTAGAGCGAGATGACGGGGCATGGGGCGCTGGCGATGATTTCGTAGGCGTGGGTGCGGAGGTGGCCCATGGATTCGTCGAGGTGGCCGCGGCCGGTGATGACGAGATCGGCGCGTTCGATTTCTTCGGCGACGTGGCGGACGACGGCTCCGGGGGTGCCTTCCATGACGTGGACTCGGGCGGAGATATTCATGGAGGCGATGCGGCTTTCGATGGCCTTGATCATGTCGCGGCGGTGTTTGCCGGTGGCTTCGCCGCCGTTGCAGTAGTGGGGCGGGATGGCGCTCAGGACGCTGAGTTCGGCGTTAAAGAGTTGAGCGACGCGGGCGGCGCGGAGGAGGAGTTCGGGGGGCCAGCCGAGGTAGTCGACCGCGAGGACGACGTGGCGGTAGGGGCGGAAGGGTTCGAGTTCGGTGGGATGGGGGTTGGTCCAGACGGCGCACTTGGCGTCGTGGAGGACCTTGGCGGCGACGGAGCCGATGAGGAAGCGACGCATGGGGCCGTGGCCGCGGGTGGACATCATGATGAGGTCTGCGGGCAGATCCTTGGATTTTTCGATGATTTCTTCGGCGACGCCGCCGGAAGTGACGCTGACGTAGCTGGTTTCGGGGTCGAAGTAGCGTTTTTGCAGGGTTTCCAACTGCTGCTTGCACTCGAGTTCGAGGCCTTTGCGGGTGGTTTCGAGGGTGATGATGCCGCCTTCGCTCATCGGGGAGAAGTAGCTTTCCGAGGCGCCGTGGAAGTCGATGCAGTGGGGGACGACGCTGAAAAGGCAGACGCGGGCGCCGGAGGCTTTGGCGAGACCGGCGACGTGGCCGGCGATGGCTTCGCTGGGTTTGGAAAAGTCGGTGGGATACAGGATAGTACGGAATAACTGCGGCGTTGACATGGTCACAGGCCCTCCCAATGGGAACAGGGCACGCGGGATGCCAGAACGAGGCTAGCCGTTCGACCCGGTGCGGACGCGGGTGAAGTCCTCGACGCGCCGGCGGAGGGTGGTGAAGGCCTCGTGGGTGGCGAGAGCGGGATCTTTGTGATGGGCGGTGACCTGGATGCACTCTTTGTTGCCGTCGACGAGGACGGCGCCGCGGATTGCGGGGGCAATGGCGGCGTCTTCGGCGGGGACGCGGAGTTCGATGCGGACTTCGGAGAGGCTGCCTTTGCGGCGGTGGTGCGGAAGTTCGACGTCGACGCGGCAGCGGGCGATGTGGTCGTAGAATTTTTCGAGTTCGGCGAGTTCCTGGCGGACGCGGGTTTCGATGGCGCCGATGGGGCGGGTGTTGTGGAATTCGAGCTCAAGCGGACAGTTCGTGTTGGCTCCGGGCTAAAGGACTGGTTCGCGATCGTGTTGTTCCTGGTGATGCAGGCAGTAGGCGGTCCAGGGGACGGACTCGAGGCGGCGCGGTTCGATGGGGCGGCCGCAATCGGCGCAGATGCCGTAGGTTCCGTTGTGGAGGCGGGCGATGGCTTCGCGGACGAGCGTGTACTGTTTCCAGGCGGCGGTGGTCTGGTCGAAGACGGCTTCCTTGGTTTCGCTGGTGTCGGAGCGGTTCTGGTATTCGGGTCCGCCTAATTCGCGGGCTTCGATTTCGGCGCGGCCCATTTCGGCGAGGAGGCGCTGTTCGATTTCGTGGAGGCGGCTTTCGATGAATTCGATTTTCATGACCGTGAACCTGTGCGGCGGCGCGGGGGCCTGACGGATAGGTTGTTGTTGACGTGGCAGACGCCGGGGGTGGTCCAGGCGGCGTGTTCGGCGGCATCGCGCTCGGCGAGGGAGGCGACGGTGCCGCGGAGTGTGACGTGGTCGCCGACGGTTTCGACGGTGATGTGGGAGTTGCCGGCGCCGAAGCGGCGTTCGAGGGCGGCCTCGATGTGGGTGGTGACGGCGTTGGCGATGCTGGAGGGGCGGATTTCGATGTGGTCGCGGACGCCGCGGACACCTTTGAGGTAGGCGACGGTGTTGTAGGCGGCGGTTTTCTGGTAGGTCCAGTCGACATCGCCTTCGAGGGTGAGCCAGCCGTCTTCGACGCGGACTTTGACGCGGTCGGCGGGGACGACGGAATTCCAGGAGAGGGCCTCGATGGCGGCGCGGGCGAGGTCCTCATCGGAGACCTGGGCGGCGCCAGGGAGGCGGACTTCGAGTTCGGTGACGAGGGCGCGGACGCCGTAGACGCGGGCGGCGGCTTCTTCGGCGGCTACTTTTTCGGCGTGGCTGCCGACGTGGCCGGTGAGAGTGACGACGCCATCTTTGGCGGTGACGCCGATGTGGGAGTGGTCAATGCTGGGTTCGGCGGCGAGTTCCTGCTCGACCGCGCGCCGGAGCGGCAGGTCGGATTTGAGTTCGGTGATGGAAGTCACGTTCGGCCCCCGCCGGGGAGTAGAGCAATCGGGGTTCCAGGGCCGTGGTGGCCGGTGACGTGCAGTTGGAGGGTGGTAAGGAGGCACGTCATGGCCATTGGAGAGGTGTGTGTGCGGCAAGTGGTTTACGCATCGCCGGATACGAGAGTGGTGGAGGCGGCCCGGCTGATGCGGGAGCACCATGTGGGGAACCTGCTGGTGGCGGAAGAATCACTCGGCCGGCGGGTTCCGGTGGGGATTGTGACGGACCGCGACATTGTTCTGGAAGTGCTGGCGGCGGACCTGGATCCGCACCGGCTGACGGTGGGCGACATCATGAGCACGGAACTGGTGACGGTGCCGGAGACGGAGGGGATATTCCAGACGATTCAACTGATGCGGGCGAAGGGAGTGAGGCGGGTGCCGGTGGTGGATGCCAATGGAGGACTGGTGGGCATCGCGGCGGTAGACGACTTACTCGAGTTACTCGCCGAAGAATTGACGGAGTTAGCGAAGTTAATGGTGCGGGAGCGGCGGCGGGAAGTGGAGATGCGGCGGTAAGAGGGAGATAGAGTATGGCGACGATTGGGGTGGATCTGGGGACATCGAACTCGGCGGCGGCGGTGCTGCGTGGCGGGCGGCCGGTGCTGATCCCGAGCGCGGAGGGGGTGACGCTGGGCGGCAAGGCTTTCCCGAGCTACGTGGCGCTGACGCCGTCGGGGGAGATGCTGGTGGGCGAGCCGGCGCGGCGGCAGGCGGTGACAAATCCGGAGGGGACGGCGACGGCTTTCAAGCGGCGGATGGGGCGGCGGGAGAAAGTGCGGCTGCGGGACCGGGAGTTCGCACCGGAGGAGTTGTCGGCGTTTCTGCTGCAGAAGATCAAGCGGGACGCGGAGGCGTTTCTGGGCGAGAAGGTGGAGAAGGCGGTAGTTACGGTGCCGGCTTACTTCGACGATAACCAGCGGAGTGCGACGAAGGATGCGTGCCGGATCGCGGGGTTGGAGGTGGCGCGGCTGGTGAACGAGCCGACGGCGGCGGCGCTGGCGTACGGGCTGGACCGGCTGGGGCAGGAGTTGCGGATTGCGGTGATCGACTTAGGCGGCGGGACGCTGGATGTGACGATCATGGAATTCGGCAAGGGCGTGTTCGAGGTGAAGGCGACCAGCGGGGACACGCAGCTTGGCGGGACGGACATGACGCGGAACGTGTACGAGCACCTGGCGCGGCGGTTTCTCGAGCAGACCGGTGCGGACGTGCATCATGACCCGACGGCGTCGATGCGGCTGCTGGAGGCGGCGGAGATCGCCAAGATCGAGCTGACAAGCAACGCGACGACGCGGATCACGCTGCCGTTTCTGATGGTGGCGGGAGGGGTTCCGAAGAACCTGGAGATGGAGCTGACGAGGACGGAGCTGGAGCGGCTGGTGGAGCCGGTGCTGGCGCGGTGCCGCGGGCCGGTGGAGCAGGCGCTGCGGGATGCGGGAGTGAGCGCGAGCCAGGTGGACCGGATTGTATTCGTCGGCGGGCCGACGCGGATGCCGGTGGTGCGCGCGCTGTTTGAAGGGATGCTGGGCCGGAAGGCGGAGATGGGCGTGGACCCGATGGAGTGCGTGGCGGCGGGCGCGGCGATTCAGGCCGGGGTGCTCGAGGGCGAAGTCGGGAACATTGTCCTGGTGGACGTGACGCCGTTGACGCTGGGCGTGGAGACGCTGGGGGGGATTGCGACGCCGCTGGTGGCGCGGAACACGCCGATTCCGGTGAAGAAGACGGAGATGTTCACGACGGCGTCGGATCTGCAGTCGACGGTGACGATTCACGTGGTGCAAGGCGAACGGCCGATGGCGGCGGATAACACGAGCCTGGGGCAGTTCAACCTGGACGGGTTGCCGCTGGCGCCGCGCGGGGTTCCGAAGATCGAGGTGTGTTTCGATATTGATGCGAGCGGGATTCTGGATGTTTCGGCGAAGGACCTGGCGACGGGCAAGACGCAATCGATCCGGATAACAGGGTCGACGCGGCTGGCCGAGGATGTGAAGAAGAAGATGGTGGACGATGCGCAGCGGTTCGCCGAGCAGGACAAGAAGCGGCGGGAAGAGGCGGACAAGCTGAATGCCGCCGATAACACGTGTTACCAGGCGGAGAAGATGCTGGGGGAGATGGGAAGTAAGTTACCGGAAGAGATGCGGAAGCGCGTGGAGGCGGCGCTGCGGGATACGCGGGAGCCGCTTTCGAGGAAGGACGCGGCGCAGGCGGAGGCGCGCGCGGAGGCGCTGAAGAAACTGCTGAGCGAGGCGGGGGCGGCGCTGTATGCGCAGGCCGGGCCGGCGGCGGGTCCGAAAGCTCCGGCGGGAGGAAATGGCGGGCAGCCGACGATGGGCGGCGAGCGCGTGGTGGATGCCGAGTACAAAGAGACACGCTGAGCTTAGCGGAGGTGGGTTATCGCTCAGGCGGCACAGCGCGATTACTACGAGGTGCTTGGGGTCCGGCGGGACGCGGACCCGAAGGCGATCAAGGACGCGTTTCGCGAGTTAGCGCTGAAGTATCATCCGGACCGGAACAAGGAGCCCGGGGCGGAGGAGAAGTTCAAGGAGATCGCCGAGGCGTACGCGATTCTGTCGGACGAGAAGAAGCGGGCGGAGTACGATGCGCGCGGATTTGCGGGCGTGTCGGGGTTCAGCAGGGAGGATCTTTTCGGAGGGATCGACTTTGAAGACCTGTTCGGCGGGATGCCGGGCGGGTTGGGCGCGGGGTTGGGCGGAGGGTTGTTCGAACGGTTTTTCGGGGGGCGGCGTGCGCGGGGTCCGGCGCGGGGCGCTTCGATCGAGGTGAGCCTGGAAGTGCCGCTGGAGCGGATTGCGGAGGGTGGGTCGGAGCGGGTGAGGTACTCGAGGAGCGAGCGGTGCCCGGAGTGCGCGGGCACGGGGGCGAAGGCGGGGACGAAGCCGCGGGAGTGCGAGGTGTGCCATGGGACGGGGCGGGTGTTCGACGTGCAGAGGCAGCGGAACGTGGTGTTGCAGACGGCGAAGGTGTGCGCGGCGTGCGGGGGCGAGGGGCGGTTTATCGATTCGCCGTGCGGGCGGTGCGGGGCTCAGGGACGGGTGCTGAGGGAGGAGGAGATTGAGGTAAAGATTCCGCCGGGGTTAGAGGAAGGGACGGTGCTGCGCGTGCCGGGGCACGGAGAGGGAGCGGAGGAGGCAGGCGGGTTGCCTGGGGATTTATTTGTCCATGTCACGAGCCGGCCGGATGAGCGGTTTGCGCGGGTGGGGGCGGATCTTTGGCACGAGTTGCGGGTGCCGGTGGTGGACGCGGTGTTGGGGGCGAATTACCGGGTGCCGACGTTGAAGAAGCCGGTGAGTGTGCGGATTCCGGCGGGGACGCAGCCGGGGACGATTTTGCGGTTGCGGGGGAAGGGGTTGCCGGAGGCGGGCGGCCGGGGGATGGGGGATCTGCTGGTCCGGGTGGCGGTGCGGGTGCCGGAGAGGCCGGGGCCGGAGGAGATGCGGCTGTGGGAGGAGATGAAGCGGCTGGTGGATCATTCTTAAGCCGCGCACAACGGAATCGCGCGGCTTGGGCCGCTCGCGGCCCTGTGCGCTAGGAAGGCCTGGTGCGGAAGGAGGAGAGCGTCCAGATGCCTTCGGGGGTGGAGTTGTCGCGGCGGAGGATATAAGTGTTGCCGTCATCGGCGCGGAGTTTGAAGTAAGTGGCGTTGGGTTCGTACCACTGGTCGAGGATTTCTTCGACGGTGTAGGCGCGGCCGTTGAGTTCGAAGCGGAGGGGGCGCTCATCGGCTTTGGATCCGGAGTAGCATTCGACGAGTAACTTCATGCGTGAGTACGGAGCACGATCGGGGCCGGATTGGGGCGGTGATGATTGAGATCGACGGGGCGCGGTATTCGGGGAGTGGGACGATTGTGCGGCAGGCGGTGGCGCTGGCGGCGTTGACCGGGCAGGCGGTGCACATTGCGAATGCGCGGAAGAGACGGGCGAAGCCGGGGCTGCAACTGCAGCATTTAAGGGTGGTGGAGGCGGTGAGGGAGCTGGCGCGGGGGCGGACGGAGGGGGTGTTTCAAGGATCGCAGGACGTCCGGTTCTGGCCGGGCGAGGGGCCTGAGGGTGGGACTTATGTGTGGGACATCGGGTCGGCGGGTTCGACGACGCTGCTGGCGCTGGCCGTGCTGCCGGTGATGGCTTTCCGGGGCGAAGTGGTGGAGGCGGAGTTACGCGGGGGTGTGTTTCAGGATTTTGCGCCGCCGTTTTTTCACCTGGATAACGTGATGGGACCGTTGCTGAGACGGATGGGGTTCGAGGTGGAGATGGAGATGCGGCGGCCGGGGTACGTGCCGCGGGGTGGCGGGATTTTATGGCTGCGGGTGAGGCCGGTGGAGGGGAGATTGCGGCCGGTGGTGACGGAGAGGGGCCGGAGGATGGAGAGGTTGTGGGGGATTGCGCTGGCGTCGCATTTGGGGCAGAGGGCGGTGGCGCGGCGGATGGCGGAGGCGGCGCAGGAGGTGTGCAAGGAAGCGGGGTGCGAAGCCACGATTGCAACGAGGGAGGACGAGACGGCGGTGCAGGCGGGGGCGGCGCTGGCGATGTTTGCGGACCTGGAGGGCGGATGGCGGCTGGGGGCGGACCAGGCGGGGGCATTGGGGAGGCCCGCGGAGGCGATTGGGCGGCGGGTTGCGGGAGAGATTTTGAAGGAGGTGAAGAGCGGAGCGGCGGTGGATAAGTGGGCGGCGGACCAGGTGTTGCCGTTTGCGGCGCTGGCGGAGGGGGAGAGCCGGTTTTGGATTCCGGGGCCAAGCGAGCATATCGAGAGCAACGCCTGGCTGGTTAGGAAATTTCTGGGGGCGGAAGTGAAAGTGGAGGGTCAGGAGATGCGTGTGAAGGGGGTGGGGTTCGGGCGGACGTGACAGTCGGAGTGGAACTTCGTCGAACTCTATAGCATCCTATGGAATAGGAAGGTAATAGAGCCAAACCGGACGGATTGAGTAAAGAGACAACCTGGGTGCCGCGGCGCGAGCGGGTAGCCTGGGAAGACCCACCCAAGCAAGTCTAATGAAATGAGTATGATAGCCGGGATTTGCGGACTGTAAGCCCACCCGGCGGAGGAAGATGGATCCACTATACGAGCACATTCCGACAGAATCCGCGGATTCGCTGAGCACGATGTTGGCCGAGCCGGAAGAGTTTGCGGCGGAAGAATCAGAGCACGGCGAGGGCTTTGCGGCCCATGCGGAGGAATCGGCATACACGGATGATCCTGTCCGCGTGTACCTGCGCGAGATGGGGATGGTAAGGCTGCTTACGCGGCAGGGCGAGATCGACCTGGCG
>JAKAJI010000040.1 GCA_021813825.1 Acidobacteriota bacterium
TGGAGCCACCCGCCGGGCTTGAACCGGCGACCTGCTGATTACGAATCAGCCGCTCTACCAACTGAGCTAGGGTGGCCCACTTTTTCCATTCTACAACAGGGACCAAAGTGGCATTCCGTCGGACGTTTCGCGATCATGAGTTCATGAGCCTGCGGTCCGTTGAACGCCAGTGGACGTTCCTCGCCGAGCGCGACCCGTACTGGGCCATCCTGACCGCTCCGGAGAAAGCCGGCAATCGCTGGGATGTCGATGAGTTCTTTTCGACTGGGATCGCCGAAATCGATGGGGTCATGCGATACATCGAGGGCACCTACCCTTCATTAGCGCGTCGTAACGCACTCGATTTCGGTTGCGGCGCGGGCCGTCTTACCCAAGCGCTCGCAAGGCACTTCGATCACGTCATTGGCATAGACATTTCCGCACCGATGATCGAACTCGCCGGCCGGCACAACCGCGCCGGAGAGCGATGCGAGTATCTTGTCAATTCCAGGCCCGACCTCGCCCTGCTCCCCACCGCGTCCCTGGACTTCATTTATTCCAATATCACGCTCCAGCACATGTCCCCCTGTTGGAGCCGCGGTTATCTTCGCGAAATGATGCGCCTCCTCGCCCCTGGCGGAGCGCTGCTGTTCCAACTCCCAAGCCGTGTCCGCGGGAACCTCGCGGACCGTGCCCGGCGCCAAGCCGAACTCGCCTATAGCCATCTCTGCTCGCTCATTCGCCTGCCGCACCGTTATCTGGAAATGCACGCCCAATCTCGATCCCGCGTTGTCCGATTCCTCGAAGGGGCTGGCGGAAGCGTCCTCGACGTCACCGAAAATGAAAACGCCGGTCCGAAGTGGGAAAGTCTGTCGTATCTTGTCGTCAAGAGGTAGGCGTGCCTGAGTTACCGGAAGTCGAGGCGGTCCGGCGCCGCATGGAGCTGTTTGCCCGCGGCCGGACCATAATCGCAGCTCATGTGCTGCGCCCGCGCATCGCTTGTGACGGGTCCGCACGGCAGATTGAACAATTCGCCGCCGGCCGCACGATAACACGTGTTTCCCGCCGGGCGAAGAACTTACTCTTGCACTTTGACGACGCCGCGCTTCGCATCCATCTGCGGATGACGGGGGACCTCGTACCATGCCCCAACGTTCGTTTTTTCCCGATCACCACTCGCTTGATACTTGAGTTCGACAACCAAGATGGCGTTCTGTTCACCGACCCAAGGGCGTTGGGTCGCATCGAGTTACTCCATGCGCAGGGCCTCGAGGCACTCAACCGTTCGCTGGGGCCGGAGCCTCTGTCGGCGCAGTTCACTCTCTCGTTGCTGGAATACGCCGCTGGCCGCAGCCGGCTTTCGGCCAAGCTCTTCCTGACGAATCAGGCCGCCATCGCAGGCATCGGAAACATCTATGCGGCCGAAATTCTCTTTGCCGCCGGCATTCACCCGACGCGTAAGATGAACACCCTCAGCGTCACCCGTCTCGAGCGCTTACATGCCGCCATCCGGGAGACGTTGCAGGCAGCCGTCCGACACGCAGAGGTTACTTATGCAGCGCCTGGACAATTCCATGAGACTGCCTCGTTTCGGTTGCGTGTGTATGGCCGCGTAGGCGAACGTTGCCCGCGCTGCGATGGTCGCATCCGCCGCATCGTGCAAGGCGCACGTTCGACGTATTACTGCCCTGGCTGCCAGCGCTGAACCGGGGACTCAAGAGCCTGCCGGCGCGGACGTCAACGCTCGTAGCAGGTTCGTACCATTGGGACTTCCCAGGCCAGTACATGCGTCCCATCCCGGCCCAGCCGAGTAAGCGCCGTTGTTGCCCGAGGTAATGTCATGGAATGCTCCACTCGAGGCTGAAAGCGCGTAGATAGCGGGATTCAAGTAGCCCAATGCGCGCCCCGTCTGCTGGTTCATCAGCGCCACCAATGCGGCCCAGAGCGGTGCCACGGCGCTCGTCCCGCCAACGACACCACTCTGGCCGTCCACCAGCGTCTGATATCCCGTAACCGGGTCCGCATCCCCCGACACATCCGGCACGCCACGCCCCGCGAAGCCCGATGGATTCACCGACACGGGCACACCTGCGTTGGTCTGGAAGGCCGGCAATGCGAAAATCTCACTTACTCCACCGCCCGTCGCGCCTTGGCCCGGTCCATCGTTCCAGACTGTCTCGCTGGTGATCGCACCGGAGTTGGAAACTAGTCTCGTACCGCCGCAGGCCAGCACGTGAGGGCTCGACGCTGGGAAGTCAACGTGTTGCCGGCCGTCGTTCACGCCGTCGGTCGATCCACTGTCGCCGGCGGCGACGCATACTGTCACGCCCAGAGTGGCTGCGTCCTGGAATGCCTGATCGTAGGATTGCATCGACTGCTGGGTCCAACTCGATTCGGGCCCACCCCAACTGATCGAAATGACGGACGGTGCATTTGCCGTATCGTGAATCGCCGTCGTGATGGCATCCAGAAATCCTTGGTCTGTGTTGGTCGTAAAATACACGACGATCGATGCCCCCGGCGCGATCGCCCCGGCGACCTCGATGTCGAGTAACACTTCCCCGTCGGCGCTGTTCGGGTCGCCCGTCGGCTGGTTTGCCCCTCCGTCGACGCCAACCGCCGTCACCTTCGGTCCCTGACTTATTCCTAGCCCGGAAAAATACGAACTTAGATCGGAATCGCTGTATCCTCCCCCTAACTCAATGATGGCGATCGTCTGTCCGGCGCCGCTTCCGGCTACCGGATAGTTGTAGAGTTGCGCTACCTGGAGCGGCGTATAAGACATATCGCCAACCGCGCGCGGCATGGCGCCAAGCGGATGACGCCGCAGCTTCGGCTTTGCCTGGGGACGATTATCAAGTCCTAATACGGCCTCGATGACTCCATGCAGGTTCGCTGGAATCTGTACGTGCCCACCGCGCGCGCGAAACTGTTTTCCCTCGTGTTCCACGGTCACCAACTCGACGCCAAACGCCTGCTGCATCGCTCCGACTGTTCCGGCGATGACAACGGTCCGCCGCGCCAGGTTTGAACTTATAACTCGCAGTCCCTCGGAGACGGCAAACTGCTCGACGCTGGCGATGTCCGCCGGACTCGCACCGTAGGACTCCGCGAACTGCTCCCTGCTCATGCGTTGGGGCGCAGTACCCGGCGGGGGCAGCGGCGTCTTCCGCCTCACGACTATCGTCACCTCTATCTGCTCTGCCACCTGTGGTGCTCCGATGATTCTGGCTCCCGGGGGGAGCTGACGTCTGCTGGCTTCCAGCGGGACCTTTGGAGTTGGCATAGCCCTCATGCTACTCGATTCTTGTGTCGCATGGAAGAGGATCCATACGGCCTGTCGCGATATCTTAGTTACACATGCTCACCAACGAATCTCCGGACTGGCAGCACCACGGCATTCGCATCGTCCGCTCCAGCCAACTCGATCCAAACACGCCGCAAACACCGGGCATGTCCCGCGCCGCCGCCATCACCACAGCCACGGCCGGGGCGCAGAAACTGTGGGCCGGAACGGTTGTGGTTGCTCCAAACGCTAAGACCGGCGCCCATCACCACGGTGAACTTGAAACAGTCCTTTACATTGTGAAGGGACGGGCACGTCTGCGCTGGGGCAATCATCTTGAGTTCGTGGATGAGGCCGGCCCCGGTGATTTTGTCTTCGTGCCACCCTTTGTCCCGCATCAGGAACTAAACGCCGACCCGCGCTTCCCCGTTGAAGCGGTTGTCGTTCGCAGCGGTCAAGAACCCATCGTTGTCAATTTAGACATCCCCAGTCCCGAGGAACCCAGCCCGACGCCCTGGATCGATCCAAGCCACCCTGCCTAAACTAAAGGAAGGAATTCCATGGAACCACTCGATCCGGTCGAAGTGCGAGTCCTCGGCGCGCTTATCGAGAAAGAAGCCGCCACGCCCGAGTACTACCCACTTTCGATGAATGCGCTCGTGAACGCCTGCAATCAGAAATCGAACCGTCATCCGGTGGTGAATTACACCGACGAAGACGTCTCAGACGCCATCCTGCGCCTGCGTGCCAAAGGCCTAGCCGTCACGATCACCGGCGGCAGCCGGGTGGCGAAATACGGCCAGCGGATCTCGGAGACTCTAAACCTCGGCCGCCGTGAACTCGCCGCTCTCGCCGTCCTTCTCTTGCGCGGTCCGCAGACTCTTGGCGAAATCAAGGACCGCGCGGAACGGCTTTACCATTTCGCAGACCTTGACGAAGTCGCCTCGACGTTAGACCGGCTGGCCGAGTGGCCAGTGATGCCGCTCACGGTGAAGCTTCCGCGCCAGCCCGGCCGGAAGGAAGCGCGCTTTGCCCACCTACTTTCCGGGGCGCCGCAGGTTGAACCCGAGACAGGATCTGATGATTCTTCGGCTTCATCCAGCGCCATCGAACGCC
Organism: Acidobacteriota bacterium; assembly: GCA_021813825.1. Taxonomy (GTDB): domain Bacteria; phylum Acidobacteriota; class Terriglobia; order Bryobacterales; family Bryobacteraceae; genus JAJYKC01. The sequence goes on from JAKAJI010000040.1 coordinate 4,382, forward strand.
TGGAAGATGAATTGCACGGCCTCCGCGATGAGCTTGCCGAGCTCAGACGGAGATTCGACGCTCTCGAAGCTCAGTTCCGCTGAGCGGGACGTTACTCCGAACGCAAGGCTTCTACCGGGTCTACCTTCAAGGCACGCAGAGCCGGCACATAACTTCCGGCGGCGGCAGCGGCAAGGAGGGCCAGCGGCGCCAGCACGAACGTAGCCGGATCGAGCGCGCTGACGCCGAACAGCAATGCGGCAAGCCAGCGCGTAAGCACGAGCGCCGCTAAGACGCCGAACACCGTCCCGAACCCTGCCAGCATCAGGCCCTGCCGTACAAACAGCGCACCCACCTCCACCGGCCGCGCTCCCAGGGCCACGCGGATGCCAATCTCCCTTTGCCGCTGCGAAACGGAATAGGAAATCACGCCGTACAAACCCACGATGCCCAGCAACAACGCCATCGCTCCGGCAATCGCGAGCATGACCAGCGTAAACGACGTCCGCGCCATCGAGCGGGCGTAGATCTGCTCGAGTGTTCGCACATCAGCAAGCGGAAGGTTCGGATCCACAGCCCACACTGCTCGCCGAACATCGTCGAGAAATCCTTGTGAGCCTGTCCTACTACTTCGAATGACGTACGCCAGGTCGCGCCGAACGAAGTCCTTTTCCGAGGCGAAGTTGCTCATCCGAAGGGGCCATAGCACCTCTGTCGGAGCTTTTTGATCCACCCCGTCGTCGCGCATATCCGCCATTACGCCCACGACCTCACGCCACTCTTTGTTCATCGCATCCCGGATCCGTTTCCCCACCGCTGCCTGTGGGTTGCCCCATACTTCGCGAGCCGTGTTTTCGGTCACCATCGCGACGGAGCGCCTGTCGAACGTATCCTCCCACGAGAATTCCCGACCTGCCACGAGCGTACTTCCCATTGCCCGCGCAAAGCCGGGCGAGACAAATTTGAAGGTGCGAAGCGGTGGGATCTGCGTTGCCGAGTACTCCCTGCCCTCGGGGTAGATTGGGTCGTGCCATCCTTGCCCATCCATTGGGATGACCGTCGTTATCGCCGCCGAATCCACGCCAGGGATCGTCTGAATTTGCGACAAGATCTGCTGCTCCAGGTGAATTACCTTGTCCGCATCTTTCGCCTGTGCCTCGGGAATCGAGAGATGTACGGTTAAAATCCTCGCCGGCGATGTGAAGCCCGGCTGTACGGCGCGCAACGCGTAAAAAGTGCGGATGAGCAGTCCGCTTGATATCAGGAGGACGAGCGCGAGCGCGACTTGCCCAATCACCAGCGCACTGCGAACCCGCCGCCTTTCGCGGCTCATGCTCATCGTTCGTCCGCCAGCGCGCAATACGGGCGACAGATGTGGCGCCGCGTAGCGAAGTGCGGGCATCAGGCCAAACAGAGCGCCGGCAACGACGGAAACGAGCGCCGTGAATCCGAGCACGGTTCCATTGATGGATATGTCCTCCAGGCGCGGCAGGTGCGCCGGAGCGAGCGCCCGCAGCAACTGGAGACCACCGAACGCCAAACCAAGGCCAACTGCACCGCCGACCGCCGCAAGCAGGGCGCTTTCGATCCACAACTCCCGCGCAATGTCGCCCCAGCCAGCCCCAAGCGCAGCCCGGATCGCCAGTTCCTGCTGGCGGCCATCGGCTCGCACGAGTAGCAGGTTGGCCACATTAGCACACGCAATCAGCAGAACAATCCCGACAGTTCCCATCAAGACCCAGAGTGTATTCCCGACATCGCCCACCATCTCCTCTTTCAGCGGCTGAAACGTCGGCTGAAGCCGGGCCGTTTCAAACATCTTTGGCGTGAATCCGGGAAACGGCGGAAACTTAGTTAATGAAACCGGGATCAGGCGCGTGGCGTCTGCGCTTGCCTGAGCCAGCGTTACTCCAGGCCTCAGACGCGCCACAGCCCGATAACTGAAGTTGCCCAGGTAGGTCTTACTTCGATCCAGACGCATTGGCAGAAAGATCGATGGATGTTGATCGAGGAAGCGGAAGTTCTCCGGAAGAACTCCGATCACTTCCCGAGGCCGCCCGTCGATCTGAATCCGACGTCCCAGCACGCCGCGGTCCCCCCCGAACCGCCGCTCCCAGTAGCCGTAAGTCAGGACCACCGTCTCCGGGCTCCCCGGTGAATCGTCGTACTTGGTGAACAGGCGACCTAGCGCCGGTTGTACACCAAGCACCGGCAGCACCCGGTCCGTCACGTCCTCGGCATCGACCTGTTCGGGCTCGGCGACACCGGTAATGCTCACCGAATCTCCGTTCCACATCCCTATGTCGTCCAGTGTCCGGGAGTCCTCCCGGTAAGTAAAGTAGAGAAACGGCGCGATCCCGGCGTCCTTGATGTTTACCCCCGGAGCAGCGTGGTTCGCTGCAATCAACCGCTCGGCTTGCGGATACGGCAGCGGCTTCAATAGAACCCCTTCGATGACACTGAAGATCGCCGAGTTCGCCCCGATTCCCAGAGCCAGAGTCACCACCGCCACCAACGCAAACGCGGGCGCCTTCGTCAGCCGCCGCACCACATGCCTGAGCCTCATATCCGCTAATACGCTCGATTTGTGCCGAGGTTCCCACCATTCGCCGATGCGTTTGCTCATTCCAGGCACAGTCAGCTACCCTCGCCTCTTGGAGCCTTTCTCGCAAAGGGCTCAGATCTCGTTTGGAGGATCACGTGCCTAAAATGCGTGCCGTCGAAGTGTCGCGAGCGGGTGGACCACTCGAACTCGTTGAGCGCGAAGTTCCGAACCCCGGGCCGGGGCTTGTCCGGATTAAGGTCCAGGCCTGCGGAATTTGTCACAGCGACTCGCTGGTGCAGGAAGGAGCCTTCCCCGGAGTCGAACATCCACGCATCCCCGGCCATGAGGTGATGGGGGTGATTGACACCGTCGGCGCGGGTGTAAACGGCTGGGCCGCGGGCGACCGCGTTGGAGTGGGTTGGAATGGAGGTTACTGCGGCTACTGCGACGCGTGCCGCCGCAGCGACTACTTCGCCTGCCGCAACGCCACACGCATCACCGGCGTAACCTGCGATGGCGGGTACGCGGAATACATGCTCGCCTCGGCATCGGCTCTCGCACGCGTCCCCGACGCACTCTCACCCACCGAAGCCGCTCCGCTGCTCTGCGCCGGCGTGACCACGTTTAACTGCCTTCGCCACTGCGGCGCTCAGCCCGGCGACACCGTTGCGATTCTCGGTCTCGGCGGCCTGGGCCATCTCGGGGTTCAATTCGCCGCAAAAATGGGTTTCCGCACCGTGGCGATTGCACGTGGTGCGGACAAGGGTCCCTTTGCGAAGAAGCTTGGGGCCGCCGAGTATATCGACTCGACAGCGCAGGACGTCGCGCAGTCTCTCCGTTCGTTGGGCGGAGCAAAAGCGGTGCTTGCCACGGTGACGAATGCGCATGCCATGGCCTCCACCATCAGCGGCCTCGCTCCTAACGGAACGCTCATGATCATCGGCGCCGTTCCGACGCTGGAGGTCTCGCCGCTCACCCTGCTTAGCGGCCGCCGCGCCGTGAAGGGTTGGTACTCGGGCACGTCGATTGATTCACAGGACACGCTCGAATTCTGTGTACTTACCGGCGTGCGGTCGATGAACGAGGTCTATCCACTGAGCCGGGCCTCTGAAGCCTATGAACGCATGATGAAAGGCGAGGCTCGCTTCCGCGCGGTGCTGAGGGTGGGCGAGTAGGCGAGGGCGTGCGGCGCCATGGCGACAGGCATCACCTGCTTGCAATCCCGCCTCCGGCACTGCCATCATTGCTGTCGGGCCGAATCCAACCGATATGCGCATCCAACTTCTTGCCGCGGCACTTGCCTGTGCGACCGCCCTCGCCCAGAAACCATCCTGGCCGCCGTCAGCCGACCGCCTGACCGTTCCGCTGTGGCCAAATGGCGCCCCTGGCGCACCCACGAACCTTCCTCCGGAAGCCGACATGACGACACCGAAGGATAACCTCGTTGCCGGCCGGCCGGTCATTCGTCTGGGCAATGTCTCCCACCCGACGCTTACTCTTTACTCACCCCGTAAGAACAACACCGGCGCGGCGGTCGTCGTCTTCCCGGGCGGCGCCTATCGCATCCTCGCGATCGATCTGGAAGGTACCGAGGTGTGCTCCTGGCTCAATTCGAAGGGGATCACCTGCGTTCTGGTCAAGTACCGCGTTCCCGGCACGGGGCCGTATCCCAAATCGCCCGCGGCTCTCGAAGATGCCCAGCGGGCGGTCGGCATTGTCCGAGCCCATGCGGATGACTGGCACATCGATCCGAAGCGTGTTGGCGTCCTCGGCTTTTCCGCCGGTGCTCACCTAGCGGCTGCGCTCAGCACTCACTTCGACGCTCGCCTTTATGACGCTGTGGACGCGAGTGATCATCTGAGTTGCCGTCCGGACTTTGCCATCATCATCTATCCTGGGTACCTTGCGCTTCCCAACGAAAGCTTCGCAGCAAACCCTGACATCCCGGTCACCAGCCAGACTCCACCGTCCTTCATTCTTCAAGCCGAAGACGACCCGGTCCATGTGGAAAACGCGTTGGTTTACTTTTCCGCGCTGAAGAATGCCAAGGTTCCGGCCGAACTCCATATTTACGCGCAGGGAGGCCATGGCTACGGCCTCCGGCGAACGGCGCTACCGATCACTGACTGGCCGCGGCGCGTCGAGACATGGCTAAATACGATCCATGTCCTGTCCTCGGCGTCCCGGTGAGCCAGTACAGCCGTTGGCGCGCCAGCGTACACTGACTACGAATGGACGCCAAAACCGCTGCCCGGCAACGTTTGGAATCCCAGCGCGAATCGCTGGTCGAACTCAGCCATCGGATCCATGCGCACCCGGAATTAGGCTTTGAGGAGGAACGCTCCTCCAACTGGCTCTGCGAAACGCTCGGGGACCTCGGTTTCGCCGTCGAGCAGGGCATCTGCGATCTTCCGACCGCGTTCCGCGCCCGCTTCGGCAACGGGCCGCTGAACGTCGCCATCTGCGCGGAGTACGATGCGTTGCCGGGTATCGGCCATGCGTGCGGCCACAATATCATCGCAGCCTCCGCCGTTGGCGCGGCACTGGCTGCCGCCGAGGTTGCCGATGATGTTGGTCTCACTGTGACCGTGTTAGGTACTCCGGCAGAAGAAGTCGGCAACGCGAGTGGCAAGATCCTGCTGCTCGAACGCGGCGCATTCGGGGACGTACACGCGGCAATGATGGTCCATCCCGCACCGTTCGACATGCTCCGCGCCAAGATCATCGCCGCGTCCATGTTCGAGGTTGCCTACACCGGCAAAGAATCCCACGCCTCCGCGTTCCCTGAGCTGGGCATCAACGCAGCCGACGCGCTAACGATCGCTCAAACCGCCCTCGGTCTTCTGCGCCAGCACATCCGTGCCGCAGACCGCATCCACGGCATCGTCACCAACGGAGGCGCCGCACCCAACGTCGTCCCCGCCAACACAGCAGCGAAATACATCATCCGTTCGGAAACCCTTGCTCAGTTGAACGACCTGCGGCCCAAGGTGCACCGCTGCTTTGAAGCCGGAGCCCTTGCCACGGGCGCAAAACTCGCCATTCTCGGTGGCGACAAGCCCTATGCCGAGATGCGGCACAACGACGAGATGGCCTTACTCTACCGCCGGAACTCCGAAGCTCTGGGCCGGCCTTTCCCCAATCTCGGAGAGTGGGAAACACGCCCGCTCGCTTCCACGGACATGGGCAACGTCTCGCTTGCTGTCCCCTCTATCCATCCAATGATCGGCATCAATTCGTTACCCGCAGTCAATCATCAACCGGAATTCACCGCTCATTGTGTGACGCCGGATGCGGATAAAGCCCTCACCGACGGTGCCCTCTCGATGGCCTGGACCTGCGTCGATCTCGCAAATGATATGAACCTGCGCCAACGCTTGATCGCCCGCGCCTGAATCACTTCCGCAATCGAAAAAAAGGCCGGGGAATCACTTCCCCGGCCTTCGTTGTTTACGACTCTCGCGTGTGCGAGAGGGCCGCCCTTACTTCGGGCAGCCCTTCGCCTTGACGGCCTTCTCAGGCGCCGGCTTGGCCCCGGCAGCCGCCGACGGCATCGGAGCGCCGTTCGGCACCAGCCAGATCTCCACGCGCCGGTACTTGGCGTTGGAGTCGGTGCCAGCCGCCTGGCCCTTGCGCTCCCGCACCGAAGCTTCGCAAGTCCGCGTCTTGAACTCGGAGTTCGGGTCGTTCTTGGTCCCGGTCCAGTCCACCTTGACGCGTGACAGCTCCAGCTTCTGGCAAGTGCCGGTACCCGCGGTCAGCACAGCCGCGGTGTTCAGCGCACGCTCCTCATCGATGTGCCGCGGATGCCGCTTGGTGCCGTGATGACGCGCTTCACGCGAGTCCTCATGACCAATCAGCACAACGGTCGAGTCGGGATCCGCCGCCATTTGCTTGTACAGATCCTCGAGGATGCGCTTGGCGCAGTTGTTCACGCGAGAGCTGCCCGACGGGAATACGATGTCGTCAAGCTGCGTCGCCTTCTTCTCGACCGGCGGCGGCGGAGGCGGTGGGGCGGGCTTCGTCACGCTCAGCTCGACTTCGCAATTCGCGCTCGCGCCCTTGGCATCCGTCACCTTACCGTTCACCGTCACCTTCTTCGTGGCCCCCGGCTCAACCGAGACGCCTTGCGAGTTGTAGGTTGCATTCGAGTTGCCCTCGATCGAACCTTCGCTCGCAGACCACGAATAGGTCAGGTTGCCGCTGCACTCGGAACTCGTCGCGTTCCCGGTGATCGCGCTCGTGCCGCCCACCTCGAACTCGGTCGGGTTAGCCGAGCAGGCCAGCGTCGGCGCCTTATATTCCTTCATGTGAACTTCGAGCGTCCGGTCCGCCGGCATCGCCGGGGTCTTCTTGTTGGCCCGGAGCTCGGGTTTGGTGTAGGAACTCGTGTCCGGCTCGACGTGCACGGCCACGTTCAGCGGGCCGCTCTCAGGCGCCGTCACGGTGAGTTCCGGTGCGTTGGTGTTCTGATCCTGCCCGTTGACCGTCCACTTGTACTTCGGCGTATGGTTGCCGAAATTGTCGGTCACCGGCAGCTTGAACGTCGCCTTCTCGCCGGGGCATAGCGCCGACGGGCCATCGATCGCGGCCGGAACCGTGAACACATGCGTCAGCGGCGGCGCGCCCTTGCCGAGGTACAACGTCATGCCGGCGGTGGCCTGGTAACCCGGAATCGCTCCGCCCTGGGCGATGGTGATCCCGGTGTCCGGACCCGTGCGCGGCAATCGGAACGTCGGCGTCTGGATGATGTTGCCCCGAACGTCCATCCTCAGACCGAAACGATCCGTAAGCTTGTACTTCAGACCGCCACCGTACTGAATGATACCGATCCCATAGTTGAAAGCCTGCTTCCAGCTATTGCCGAGGGCGATCGGACCTGCAGCGCCAAATAGCGGGTTGTTCGGATCCCCGGCCTGGTCCTTTGCCTTTTGGATCGGACCAAACCAGTTCAACCCGCCCTGCACCGTCAGGAACGGGCGGAACCGGCTTTCGGGAGGCGTCAAGTACAGAATCGGCCCCACCGTGAACTGGCGGGTCCGGGCACCGAACGAAGCGGTGTTTCCGTAGACTCCCGGGACGTTCGTATAGCGGACGTTCTGATCACCGAAAAGCACCGACGACTCTTCGAGGCCGACGTATCGCCACCAATTCTCGTCGACGCGCACGCCCATCACGCCGCCCGTGACCATCTTGACCCCCAGCGGCGCGCCACTGAATTGGGTCGCCTGTTTGGTATCCCAACCCTGGATGCCGCCGAACAAGTTGATTTCGACAATGTCTTTGCCCTCTTGGGCAAGCAACGAACCCGCAGAGGCGAGGCACAACAACGCCCCGGCCAGAATGGATTTTCGCGAGTGACTCACTGATATCCCTCCGCAGCTAAAAATTCTTCTGCTTAGATTTTGTTGACCAACCACACCAGCCGGACCGCCAGACTTCGGGACCGGCCGAAACCACTTCTTCTAGAATATCTCAAATCCGGTTCTTTGTTTTCATCAATTTGACTCTCCAGCCCCTGACGCATGCGCCGATGCCGCCGACTCGGTCGCGATTTCCGTGTACACCCCACTCGCCCGGCTCACTACCACGAGACCGTTCGAGGCCCCGGTAGCAGCGGGCAAAATCGACCGGATCCAGATCTGATCGAGTCCCGTCGTGTCCCGCTTCTTCCACGTCGCGCCACCATCGGCGCTTTCGTAAATCCTGTCACCTTCTGCCGCATAAAGATGGCCCTCCCGGCCGGGGTCGAACGCCACGGCGTTAAACCAGCCTTTGACCGGCAGGCCCTTTTCACAGACAATCCACGACTGGCCCTTGTCTACGCTGAGCAGCAAACCGGCGGAGGTGGCCGCTATCATTCTCCCGGCTTTGCGCTCATCGAGCGCCAGGTCGTAGATGGCATCCGGGTTCTGCGGCAGCTTAAGTGTCGTCCATGTCACGCCCCCATCGGAGGAGAACCACAAGCCGGAGGTTGTCCGCAACGCCAGAGCGCGGCTTCCCTGCCCCGGCACATATACGTCCAACACCGCCTGGCCCGGGGCTGCGCTTCGATTCATCTTCCAGTACACGCCCCCATCCGAGCTCACAAACAAACCATCGCTGGTCCCGGCATACAGTGTCCCGCCGCTCGAGTCGTAGCGGAGTGCCAAAACGCGCATGCCCTCGAGAGGAAACGGAAGCGGCAGTGGCTCAGGAACACGCCTGCGCGTTCCGGCCTTTGCCCGCCGTGGCAGCGGCTTTTTCTCTTCTTCCCGTGCGACGAAACAGTTCGGCTTCTCCCAGCGGACGCCTCCATCGGTCGAGCGCAACAAACCGTCAAAGCTCGCCGCCCAGATCCGCTGTCCGTCCACAGGCGACAACGTGAAGGAAATGATGTTCTGGTCAAGTAACCGCTGATGGTCAGCGATTAACGCCCATGAACCGCCCTCGTCATCGCTTCGGAACAGCCCTCCAAATTCTCCGTCATACGCCGTCGTTGCCAACATCGTCTTCCGGCCGCCAGAGGGAGCTGCGAATCCGGTAATGTTTCGATTCACAAACCCCTGGTTCACCACCCGGTACGTCTCGCCTCCATCCGTGCTCTTGTAAATGCCTCCTGCCTCTGTCGCAAGATACAGGATCCGCCCATCCAGCGGATCCACCACTAGGCCGTTGATGTCGTGCGTGGACTTTTTGACCCAAGTCGCGCCGCCGTCCGTCGTCTTCCAGATCCCAACCGTCGTTCCGGCGTATAGGGTCTGGGGATGCTGTGGGTCCTGGACGATCGCGTGCGTTCGGCGGTCCGTTCCAGGAATCCCTTGCAGCTTAGTCCATTCGCCTCCTGCGTTCCGGCTGCAGTAAATGCCGCTGCACGCACTCGCGTATATCCGGTCCGGTTGGCTCGCATCCACTCGTATCGTGAAAACGTCAGAGTCGTCAATCATCCCGTCGTGAATCGACCGCCAGTTCTTGCCTCCATCCGTCGTCTTCCAGGGCAGGTGTGGTGTGCCGGCATAGATCACGCCGGGGTCTTTCGGATCGAGCGCCAGAGAAACGATCGTTTGCATTCCGTCATTGCCCGGCGACGACACACGCTCCCAACTTGCTCCCGCATCCGTAGTCCGCCACACGCCCTCGTCGGTTCCCGCCGCCATCACCCGGTCGTCGCCCGGCCAGACCGCGAGCGCATAGACGCTCTTGCCTCGCATCCCATCCAACTGCTTCCAGGACTTGCCCGCGTCGTCGCTTTCATACAGGCCCGCGGAAGGGTCATGCGCGCCGCGTACCTCGGCCGCGGCGCCCACGAAATAGACTCCGTCGCGCCGCGGGTCGATGGCCAGCGAATAAATCGACACGTGATACAGCCTTGGAAACGGCAGCGGCTGCCAACTGGCGGCGCCGTCTACGGTCCGAAAGAGACGAGCAGTCCGCGTGCCGGCGAGCAGCGTCAAGTGATGCTGGGGGTCGATGGCGAGGTTCTGCGCGCTTCCCCCGAACGGGCCTCGCGCAACCCACTCCGCGTGTAGCGGCCCCGCGGCCGCGGCTAGAAGAAATGCAATTTCCACCTTACGCATCTTCAGTTGCGACACTAGCATAGCGTCGACACCCCTAACAATTTCTCGACTCGCCCATAGGGAATTAACGGTCTGTCAGAATCGTGGCTGGGAGATCGTTTCTGACCTTGCCGCGCCAACTTGTCGAGTGTGTTCCGAACTTCTCGGTTGGCCGGAACACCGCCATCGTTACCGCGCTGTCCGCGGCTATCGAGGAGGCGGGCGCAACTGTTCTCCGCACTGACTCTGACGGGGATCACAATCGTTCTGTAATCACGTTCGCCGCTTCCCCGCAAGCCGTGTCGGAGGCCGCGTTCCGTGCTATCGCCCGCGCATCCGAGCTTATCGACTTGCGCTCCCACCGCGGCGTCCACCCCCGGATCGGGGCCGCCGACGTGGTCCCCTTCATTCCCCTGCATGGCATAACGTTATCCGATTGCGGGCAACTGGCGCGCATCACGGGGGAGCGCGTCTGGCGCGAACTGCACATCCCTGTCTACTTCTACGAAGCGTCTGCCAGCGACCCTTCTCGACGACGCCTGGAGGTGGTCCGCCGGGGCCAGTTTGAGGCGCCCGCCCTGATGCCCGATCTCGGCGGCCCTTCGCTCCATCCGACCGCGGGGGCTTGTATCCTTGGCGCGCGCAGGCTCCTCGCCGCCTTCAACATCAATCTCGACTCAGCCGACATTGCCGCGGCGCGCGCCATCGCGCACAAGATCCGCGCATCGAATGGCGGCTTTCCGGGCGTCAAGGCCATGGGGGTCTTTCTTGCTTCGCGTAATGTCGCTCAAGTCTCAATGAACCTCACCGATCTCGACGCTACCAGTCCCGAGCAAGTCTTTCGCGCCGTAGAGTCGGAGGCAGCCAGTCACGGCATAGGCATCCGCAGCACAGAACTGATCGGCCTCATCCCGCGCGCCTCCGTCGAGTCCTCTCCGGGCGCCTTCGCCGTGTGCGAGGACTTCGGACCGCACCGGATTCTGGAAACGCGGCTCGCGGAAGCGTTTTCGGACGACGCTGGGCTCTGAGCCGCAGGTTCTCCCGCCGGATGAACAATTTATTCTCCTCGGAAAGGTACTCTGTCTTAGAAAGTACTTATGCGTGACTACAGACGCATTACCGCCGGCGCCGAACTTCTCCTGGTCTTTCCGGCAACGCTCTTCATGGCCACTCTCGTCGTCCGCAACTTCCAGCCCGAGCAATTCGAGCCCGCCCACACCGCCCGGCGCATCGTGAACTGGTATGCCGGCCACACGGCCATCGGCCTGTGGGTGCTGCTCATTGCGCTTCCGCTCACGGTGCTCGTAACGGGCGGCGCAGCCCTCCTCCGCCTCTGGAACAGCGACGCGGACTTCCGCCGCACCACGCGCGAGGCTCTCTCCATCCTGCGCGCTTACCTTTCCGAATTGCTCCTCGCGGCCGCCACCTTCACAGCCGCCGCGATCCTCGCCATCGTCGCCTTGCACGTGATCGCGGATTGACGCCGGCTGCGCGGCCCCCGTGAAGATTGTCTACAATACAGACCCAGGCCCACTCCGCAAAACGGATTCAGGAGACTGCCCGAATGACGTGGAACCGCTCCGTGCCCGCAAACATGTTCTTGCGGCAGGCGCACGGCCTTAGCCCGGATCAATGGAGCGGCCCCACCGTTGCCCACCGCCGCGCTCTGGCGTCCGGTGCCGGAGAACACAGCCCCGTTCTCCAACACCAACGCGCAACCGCGAGCCCACACCCGATTAGGAGGATGGTCCAGGGCGCCGTCCTTCATCCCTGCACCGATATCTCGCTGTTCGCGAGGATCCCCCAATGAACCACCGTCCTCTGCCGGTCACGATCATTGGCTGCGTGTTCATTCTGACCGGCGCGGTCACTGGCATATTTCATTTCACGCAAGCCTGGGCCCGCCGGCCGCTTTCACCCGAACTGATAGGGATCGAACTTACCGCCCTCGCGGCCATCGTTGCCGGGGCTTTTCTGCTCCGCGGCCGCGACTGGGCCCGCTGGCTTGCGCTCGCCTGGATGGCGTTCCACGTCGTCCTGAGCGTCTTCCACACGATTCCCGAACTGGCGATCCACAGCGTGTTATTCGCTGTGCTGGCGTATTTTCTGCTTCGCCCCTCCGCAAACCGCTACTTTCGCTCCCCGCGGACTCCGCCCGTATAGACAATACGCTCGCCGGCGCGCATGCTCCTTCAGCGCCCCTCCGCGGCCGACTCAGTGTTTCACGGCGATGGCGGAAATCTCGATCTTGGCTCCCCCGATCAATCCGGCCACCTGCACCGTGGCGCGCGCCGGTTTCGGATCCGGCATCAGCCGTTTGTAGACCTCGTTCATTTTCGGAACATCGTTCAGATCCGTCACGTAAACGGTCACCGATGTGATGTCCGTCATCTTGAAACCGGCTTCCTTAACCACCTTCTCGACTGCGGCGATGGCGTTGGTTGTCTGTAACGTGATATCGGTTCCCGTGACGTTGCCGTGCGCGTCGGGCCCTTGCTGGCCGGCCACATAGAGAGTATTGCCCGCGACGTAGCCGTCGCTGAACGGCATTCCTTTCTTGAAACCGATGGCTTTATTCTGCGCGAAGGCGCCGGATGAAGCGCACAACACGAGCGCGCACGCCAGCCATGGACCCAGCCGGCCTGGCAGCGAATTTGTCGTTGTTCGAAGGTTTCTCACGTTGTCAATTTTGCCACGTGTTGGCGAGAGCGCGCGGAAACGCATCATGGAGTGCCTTCCGCCTTGGCCACTTCGACTGCAAACACATACCTGGGTCCAAACATATTTGAGCGGAACACAACCCACTTCCCATCCGGGGTGAAACTGACGTTCGGTTCAAGTCGATACTGGTGCCTGGACATATTGACCAACTTCTCCGCCCGAAGGACGCCGGGTTGCACAAAACCGGGGTCCTGCAAACCGCGGTTTTGGATCATCTCGGGCCGGAACAGGTAAATCCATTCCCCGTTTGGCGCATGCGCAACTTGGCCCGGATCGCCTCCGTCGCCGCAGAACAGCTTCCCGTCGCGCGACACGTTGAAATGAATCGACCACTCGTTCCGCTGGAGGTGGTACCAGGCCCGGGTTTGCGTGTCGACGTTATAACCTGCGACCCAGAAGTCTTCCCCACGCGGCGTCTGAAGATCGTACCAGATTGTCTTTCCGTCCGCGCTCCAGAATTCGTGGCCGAAGATCTCCATCGCCATGGTCCTGGTGTGCACCTTGGTCAGTTGCGTTCCATCGGTTCGAATCGTCCAGATGCGGTCTACCTTATGCCACGGCCCTTCGTGGCAGAACATCAACAGCGCCGGATCGGACGGGGAAAACAGCAGATGATTCAACCAGTCGTGCGAGCGGTGAATCACCCGGATTTCGCCGGTGCTCACATTCATCGTGAACATAGCCATCGGCAACCTTGCCGCCCAGCGATCCTCCATCATTTGCCCCTTGTTCTTCGGTTGATCGAGGGCATGCACCTGCGCACCGCCTGCAAGACGCGGCCCGCCGTAGTCCTGGCCAGCCGCGCCTTCGATGTAAGTTCCCGCCAGGAGCGTTTCATCGGCGTTCACGGTCGTCACAGACCCGCGCGGCGGCAAGGTGCCGATGCGATGTGCCACTGCGGAATCGATCTCAGTCCACCAGGCCGCGCCATCTTTAACGTAGTAAATCCTGGCGTTCCGGCGTCCGGCTTCGAGCAGCCGCACCCGCCCCTCGACGACCTGCCTTGAAGCGCGCGTCGCCAGATCGAGCACCGACACACCGTCGGGCGTGGTATAGACCATGCGTTTGCCGTCCGGAGTATACGCGTTCTGGTTGAAGTACAAGCTTGCGCTATTCGGCTCATCCGTCAAGCGTACGACCCGGTGCCCGGTATCCGGATCGATCCATTCCCGCGGTAGCCCGTCCGCCGCAAGCGCGACGGCCGCTGAAAGGGTCATCAGGAAGGCGAACCGTCGCATGGCTTTTTGAGTTTAGTGCGGGCGGCGCGTATACGACAATAGAAGAGGTGCTGGTAACGATCGACAATCCGCCTCCGCGGCCGGCCTGGCTCCGGGCTCCTGCGCCCGTCGGCGAGCGCTACCGCGGCATGAAAGACCTCGTCGAACAACTTAAGCTGCACACGGTTTGCGAGAGCGCCGCGTGCCCGAATTCGGGTGAGTGCTGGAACCACGGCACGGCTACGTTCATGATCCTAGGTAACTTCTGCACTCGCCGCTGCGGCTTTTGCGCGGTGCAGAAGGGGGCGCCACTGGAGGTTGATTACGACGAACCGCGCCGGGTTGCCGAGGCCTGTGTGACGCTTGGCCTTCGCTACGCGGTCATAACCAGCGTGAACCGGGACGACCGTAAGGATGGCGGCGCCGAACTCTTTGCCCTCACGATTGAGGCAATCCGCGAACGCCTGCCGCATTGCAAAGTAGAAGTGCTGGTGCCCGATTTTCAGGGTTCGCACGCAGCCATGGATGTCGTCATGAACGCACACCCGGACGTGCTCAACCACAACATCGAAACCGTGCCGCGCCTCTACCGCCAGGTGCGTCTTGGCGCCCGATATGAGCGGTCCCTCGATATGCTCGCCTACGCCAAGCGGGTCCGCCCGCACGTTCCCACCAAGAGCGGCCTCATGCTTGGCCTCGGCGAGACACTGGACGAAGTCCGGCGAGTCATGCGGGACCTTCGCGAGCACAACGTCGACATTCTCACGCTGGGCCAGTATCTACGACCATCGGCGAATCACTTGCCCATCCTCCGCTATGTGAGCCCCGAGGAATTCAGCTCACTCAAGCGCGACGGTATGGCGATGGGCTTCGGCCATGTAGAAGCCGGGCCGCTGGTGCGCAGTTCCTACCATGCCCACGAAGCCGGCGAATCAGTGGAGCAGGGACGATGCGGAAATCACGAGCCCGCCCGCGGTGCGGAACTCATCGAGCATCTGTAATTCGTTCTGAACGGATAGCCCGCGCACCGCGTCCTGAACAATTTCGACCCGTCGCCCCATTTTGAGCAACCCGAAGACGGCGTGCCGGACGCAGACATCCAGCGCGACGCCGTAGACGACGCACCGTTCCACCGCCAGCGCCTCCATGAGCCTGGGGAAATAGGGATTCGAGAAGGCATCTACGCTCTGCTTTTCCACCAGAATCTGAGGCGCATCGAGGCCAAGGTCCGCCCCCGCCGCATTTCTCACAATCGCCGTCCGCGCTACCAGCGTCGCCGCCGGCTTCCGCTGCCCCAGCGTCCCCTCGACACAATGCGGAGGCCAGGAGCGAAACTCCGCATCGTCTTCTAAGTGCGCATCCATGGTGGACACCAGAGGAATGCCTTGAGACACCGTATGCGCATTCAACCTCGCGATCACCTCAACGATGCGCTCCGCACCCGGCACATACAACGCCCCGGCCGGAAATAGGAAATCGAGCTGTGTGTCAATGTCAAGGAATACTGTCTTCACGCCTGTGGCTCCCGCTGGCTGCCTCGCACGCGTTCGTACAGCGACTTCAAGTCTGCACTATACTCCACCGGCCACGGCGCTGGTGTGTCGAAGAGACTTCGCACCGTGGCGGGCAGCTTGCGCACGCTTGCGAGCGTGTTCTCGCGTGCCGTGAACGCGTCCGGCGCCTTCTCTACCGGTTCGCCGCCGATGACGACCGGACGCAACAGGGCGGTTGGCGGCTCGGCGTCATGGCACCCCATACACTCGTTCGCGCAAGCGATCACATCATGGCTCAGATAACGGAATACCTGTTTGGCTCCGGGCAGGGTGTGCTTGTCTTCGCTGAACTTCGCAGTATAGCGTTTGTGCCCGTTCTCCTCGAGTTCCACCAGCTTGTAAACAACGCCCATGCTGGGTGAATCGGCCGAGGTCGCCAGATCCGTTCCCACACCGTAGACGTCGATCGGCGCGCCGGCCGCAGTGAATTCGAGAATGCGGTATTCGTTCAAATCGCTCGTCGCCATGATTCGCGTCTCCCGCAGACCCGCTTCATCGAGAATCCCTCGCACCGTTCGCGCTAATTCCACCAGGTTCCCGCTGTCCAGCCGTACGCCCCAAAGCGGCCGGCCGAGCGAAGCCGCCAGGCGCGCGCCTTCCACCGTGTCGAAGGTATCGACAAGATACACTGTCTGCTCACCCAGCAACTCCTGCAGTTTGCGAAATGCCTGGCGCTCATTCTCAAAAGACAACACCCACGAGTGAGCAGCCGTGCCGAATACCGGCAAACCGAAACGATAGCCGGCCGCCAAGCTGCTCGTCCCGACGCATCCGCCCACAAACGCCGCCCGTCCGGCCAGTACGCCTGCTTCGGGCGAGTGCGCCCGCCGCGCCCCAAACTCCACCACGTTCCGCCCACCGGCCGCCTCAACAATCCGGGAAGCTTTGGTCGCAACCAGCGACTGGAACCCGATCATCGATAGCAGATACGTCTCGACGATCTGCGCTTCCATCAAGGGCGCGTAAACCGTCAGAATCGGCTCTTCGGGGAAAACCGGCGTGCCCTCGGCCACCGCGAACATGTCTCCGGTGAACCGAAAATCGGCAAGAGAGTCGAAGAACTCCACCGGCATCCGCTTCAGTTGCGGAAGGCCTCGCAGGTAGTTGATCTCATCACGGGAAAAGCGCAGGTTGAGCAGATACTCGACCGCCTGCTCGAGCCCGGCTGCCACCACGTAATTGCGGTATCGCGGCAGGCGGCGGAAAAACATCTCGAAGCAGGCCCGCTCACGGCCCTTTCCCGTTGCGAAATAACCGGCCGCCATCGTGATCTGGTACAGATCCGTGAGCAGCCCGGTGGACATGGTTTACTTCTTCTTTTCTTGCGCCGGTTTGACGTCGGAAGCTGCCTGCTCGATGTCCTTCATCGTCTTTCCGTCCACCGAGTAGAGTGACGTCTCGCCCTCGCGCTGCCCGATGAAATCTGCCCCGGAAGCAGCAAACGCTACTTTCTCGGTCTTTTTGCCATCATTCGAGACGATATTGACGTGAATCGACGGCGTCCCGAACCCGCTGTCGACAAACTTGGCGGCCGTCAGGTCCCGCAGCTTATCGATCAGGTTCTGGACACTTAGATTATCCAGCTTTTTGCCGTTCTGGAACCAGTCTTCCCCATTGCGCTGCAGCGAGTAGGACTTTGGCCCATCCTGAATATCGATGTGATTCGGCTCGTTGAATCCGAAGTCGAATAGCTTTTTGTTCCGAAAGTCGTCGACTGTCTTGTCGACCCCGGTCCCGAGGTCGCTGGTCACCTTGTAAACGCCGGCAGCCGCGCTCGACTTTGCGTAGTAATCACCGGCTTTGTCCTTCTTAACCGTGAGCGTCTGAGTGCCAGCGGCATCCGTCACCTTCGCTTCGGCCACCGGTGTTCCACTGGCAAACGCCGCGGCAGCCTTCTTGGCGTCATCGGCAGAGACGCTGAGGTCCATCCGCGCTTCTTTCAGCTTCCGCACCAACTCGTCCACTTGCAATCCGTCCGCCCGCATCGGCTTCGGTGCCAGAATCTGCCATTCGTTCAAATTGTTCTTGCCGAACTCCACGGTCTTACCCTTGGCCGTCAAGTCGACGCGAGTTATCTTGTCGGAGTCAAAGGTCAGGAGGCGCTTGTCCCGCAGATCATTCACGCTCTTGTCCAGACCACTCTTGGCGTAACTGGGAATCGTATAAACCTTGGAATCACCCGCGAGTTCGGCGTAGCTGCTCCCGCCGGTCGGCAGATCGTCGCCGGCCAGAATCGTCGTCGTTTTCCCGCTTGTCGTCGTCACCGCCACCGTCAGGCTTGGATCCTTCAA
>JAKAJI010000388.1 GCA_021813825.1 Acidobacteriota bacterium
CTTACGTGCTCACGCACTTCGGCTGGCGCGCCGCTTTCTGGCTCAGCGCGGGCCTCGGCCTGATCGCCGGCGGCGTATGGTATCTGCTCGCCCGCGACCGTCCTCGTCAACATCCCGCCATCACTCCGCCGGAGCTCGCCCATATCGAAGCGGGCCTGCCGCAAAAGATCGCCTCCGGCGCCGCGCCCCGCCTTCCGCTCCGGGCCATTTTCGCCAACCGCGACATGCAGTTAGTAACCTTCAGTTACTTCACTTACGGCTACGCTGCTTATATCTTCTTCACCTGGTTCTTTATCTACCTTAACCGCGTCCGCCATCTCGACTTACGCGAAAGTTCCTATCTCACCTCGCTTCCCTTCCTGTGTATGGCGTTCGGCTCCTCGGCCGGCGGCTGGCTGAGTGACCGCATCGCCCGCCGCTGGGGCCGCCGCGCGGGCCGCTGCTGGCTCGCCGTCTTCGGAATCGGCTTCGCCGCCATCTTCCTCGCCATCGGCGCCCGCGTCTCCAGCGCCCACTTGGCCAGCTTCGTCCTCGCCGGCGGCGCCGGAGCGCTCTATATCTCCCAAAGCTCGTTCTGGAGCGTCAGCGCCGACATCGGTGGCCCCTCCGCCGGCCTCGTCAGCGGCCTCATGAACATGGGCGCTCAACTCGGCTCCACGGTCACCGGCGTGCTCACGCCCATCCTCGCCCACCGCTTCGGCTGGACCTGGTCCTTCCTCGCCGCCGCCATCCTCTGCGCCCTCGGATCGCTCGCCTGGATCCGCGTCGATCCCGACTCCCGCATCCGCTCCTGACCGCCCGCGGTGATAGCATCATCTATTCGAGCCGCCGTCTCAACCCGCTCCGCCCATGAACAAGCGTACGTTTCTGAAAACCTCCGCCACGCTGCTCTCCGGCAGCCTGCTCTCTGCCATGTCTGACGCCAACGCCTCTCCCGAAGCCCGCACCAACTGGGCCGGCAACCTCGAATTCCAAGCCGCCCATCTCGACCTGCCCGCCAACGCGAACGACGTCCGCCGTCTCATCTCCACCCGCCCCAGCCTCAAGGCCCTCGGCGCCGGCCACTCCTTCAACTCGATCGCCGACACCACCGGCGATCAGGTCTCGCTCAAAAACTTCCAGGAAATTTCCATCGACACCCGCGCGCGCACGGTCACGGTCGGCGGCGGCGTCAAATACGGCCAACTCGCGCCCTATCTCTACCAGCACGGCTACGCCCTCCACAACCTCGCTTCCCTTCCTCACGTCACCGTGGCCGGCGCCTGCTCCACCGCCACGCACGGCTCCGGCATCCACAACGGCAACCTCGCCACCGCGATAAACTCGCTCGAACTTCTCACCGCTTCCGGAGAATCCGTCTCGCTCTCCCGCGAGCGCGACCCGGACCGCTTCCCCGGCGCCGCCGTCAGCCTCGGCGCCCTCGGCATCATCACCCGCCTCACGCTCGACCTCCTCCCCAGGTTCGACATGGCGCAAGTCGTCTTCGAGAATCTCTCCTTCGACCAACTCGAGCACCACCTCGACGAAATCTTCTCAGCCGGCTACAGCGTGAGCCTGTTCACCGACTGGCAGCATCACCGCGCCACGCAAGTCTGGATCAAGAGCCGCCTCGACCCGCCCAGCCCCTACCTCAAGGCCAAAACTTTCTTCGGAGCCACCGCCGCCACGCGGAAACTCCACCCCATCGCCGGCCACGACGCCGAACCCTGTACCGACCAACTCGGCATTCCCGGCCCCTGGTACGAGCGCCTGCCCCACTTCCGCATGAATTTCACCCCCAGCAGCGGCGCCGAACTGCAAAGTGAATACTTCGTCGCCCGCGAACACGCCTACCCGGCCATCCTCGCCGTCGAAAAACTCAAAGACGAAATCACACCCCACTTACTCATCACCGAACTCCGCACCATCGCCGCCGACCAACTCTGGATGAGTCCCTGCCACCAGCGCGACTCCCTCACCATTCATTTCACCTGGAAGCGCGATTGGCCCGCGGTGAAAGCGCTGTTGCCCAAAATCGAAGCCGAACTCGCTCCCTTCGCCCCGCGCCCTCACTGGGCGAAACTATTCACCCTGCCGCCGGAGCGCATTCAGTCCCAGTATCCCCGCCTCGGCGACTTCCGCGCGCTCGTCCGCCGCCTGGACCCTCACGGCCAGTTCCGCAACGCCTTTCTCACCGCCAACGTACTCGGCGCCTGATCCGCCCACATCAAACCTGCTACCCTCGGTAGCAAACACGGAGGGATTTCCCATGGACGCGCACGTCAGAATTCTCGGCATCCTTCACATTGTCCTGAGCGTGCTGATGTTGTTTGCCGGCGTCATCGGTTTACTCGTGCTCGGGGGCATCGGTGGCAT
The DNA here is from genome assembly GCA_021813825.1 of Acidobacteriota bacterium. GTDB lineage: Bacteria > Acidobacteriota > Terriglobia > Bryobacterales > Bryobacteraceae > JAJYKC01. The sequence goes on from JAKAJI010000388.1 coordinate 2,356, forward strand.
CGCAGCCATGGTCGGCGGCCAGGACACGGAAAACTCCCTCGCCGCCGCCGGCGTGCTCGGCATCATCGGCGTTTTCGTCTTCCTCGTCCTCTTCGTTCTCTCCCTCCCCGGCATCATCTGCGGCTGGGGCCTCATGCGCTTCCGCCCGTGGGCCAAAACCCTCGGCATCGTCATGTCGGCCTTCGACCTCCTCAACGTCCCCGTCGGCACCATCCTCGGCCTCTACGGGCTCTGGGTGCTCACCAACAACGCCACCGAACCGCTGTTTCGTCCCCGCTCCCTTTCCGCCTGAGGCGCCGCCCCCCGCTGTGCGTCGCCGATGATCCGGACGTCGGCCTTCAAAGTCCCGGCAAGCATCCGCTCGGAGGCTCGCGCGATCATGCCGCCGGCAAACCAGCGGATGACAACAGGAACCTGGCGCGAAAGCACCAGCGCTTCGCATTCGATATAGACGCCCCCGTCGCCCTCCGCAAGGCGCCAGTAGTCGTCCAGCGCCCAGATGAGTCCCCGGTCCCGTGCGGGCGTCCCGCGCGGAGACTGCTCGGATGGCACCTCGCGCACACTCTCGGATTTCGATTCAATCAACAGGCGCGAACGTCCCTGCCGGATGTACTGGATCCGTTGCACGACGTCGAAAACCGCGGAAAGCAGCGCTTTCTGCCGCAGCCGGAGATAGATCTCGAACTCGTCTCCGGTGTGCGAGAGCACGCGCGAATCGATGATCACCGGCTGCATGTAACGCTTGCGGTTCCCGTAGTCCTGCAGCCCCGCGATCGCCCGATCCAGACTCGCATGGGGAACAAACGCGGCGCCGATCCAGTGCTGCACCTGCCCGCCGGGGATGTCAATCTGCGGGTCGAGTTTTAGGCCGCTCGCGGGAATGGTCAGGATCTCCCCGGCCATCAGCCGCTTTCGCGCGTCCGGCCGCGCCTCCATTTGCAGAAAGTGCGGCGAAGCGCCTTCCGCTTCGGTCCGCTTCTGAACCGCCGCGGAATACCTCTGAAAGGCCCGCATCGTCTCCACCGGCGCCTGTGCCGACGCCCGTTCCGTCAGCCAGACCGCGGCAAGCGCCAACACCAGGCCTTGGAGGTTTTTCAAGCGGAATGCCGTCATGGATGAATGGCCTCTGCGGCCGCGCGGCCGGCGATCCTGGCACTCCATTCCTAGCACACCACCAGCGAGGGCGGACTCCTCGGGCATCCTGCCGCCTCTGGCTGTGCTGTGCCTCAGGGCGCCGGCGCCCGGCCGTGCTGCATCAGTCGCGGAAGCAGTATCAGCGCCGCGCCGTAGGCGAACAGCGAGAGCACGAGGGCCGGTTTAACATCCTGCCGCAGATCGACAAAAACCAAACGATAGGCGCCGAATCCCATCGCCACGAAGATCAGCGGCCTCAGCTCAGCCCGCTTCCACACAGCAATCGCAAACGCGAGCAGAACCGCGCCGCCGGCGAGAACTCCGGTCCGCACGGTGGCGCAGTATGCGTGGGGGGCGATGGCGCCGAACAACTGATGGTAGGCGCCCGTGAGCGCCGCCGCCGCGGTTCCGGCCAAAAGCCAGAAGCCGAACCCCGCGAAAATGGCGTGCAGAATCCGGTTCGGCGAGTTGCGCAGCGCCAGGAGGTAACAGGCTACCGCCACGGCCGTGGCGCCGAGCACTGGCGCCAGCGCGACGTGCGTATCCGCGCCGCCGAGAATGGAGCGCGTGGCTTCGTTGAATGCTTCCGAGGCCACTAACGCACTGAGTAAGTAGAGAACCGCGTACCAGCTCAGGCCCAAGCGCCCGGCGGCCAGGCTCGCGATCGCCAACACGGACCATACAGCGGCCGAAACCGGATAGGAGAACGCGATGAGCGTACCGGCAATCGAGAGCAGAAAGCCATAGGCCGAGTAGATGACGAAGTTCCGGCCGCGCTCGGCCAGGGCAAGCCAATAGCAGGCTGCGGCGCTCAATAGGGAGACGAGCGCCATGCCGGCCAGGACGTGGCGATCGGCGCTGAGCCGAAGGCCCCCGCCGATCGCGATCAGGAACGCCAGCGCCAGTTGCGCGGTCTCGAAGATGTTGAGAGAGTGGCCGCGGAGGAATGTCCGGAACAGGGTGCTCGAAAAATAAATGGCCAGCAACGCCATCTGCGCAGCGAGCAGCGCACCGTGCGAAATCGGGGCATAGGATTCGGGAAGGCCGTTCGCGTTGGTGACAAGATAAGTGGCGAGCAGCACGGCAAGGTCGGCGGCGGATGCGGTAAGCCAGCGCTCGTTCAGCCAGTGTTCCAGACAGGCGGACACTTCAACGGCAGCCGCGATGGCGAGCAGGACAAACAGAAACGGGACCACGTCGGAAGTTGCCACCAGCAGCGCGCTGGAGGTGATCACTCCGGTGAGCGTGGCTGTCGTGGCGACGACAAGAAGATTCTTGCGCCAGGAAACC
>JAKAJI010000389.1 GCA_021813825.1 Acidobacteriota bacterium
CGGGGTTGCGCGGTGCATCCGCGGGCTGGCGACGCCTCACTGCCGAATTTCCTGCTGCAGCGGTGCACGCAATGCAAGCGGTGCACGGAGGAATGCCCGTTTGGGGCGCTGGACGAAGACGCCAAGGGCACGCCGAAGCTGAATCCGTACCGCTGCCGGCGCTGCGGCGTGTGCATGGGCGCGTGTCCGGAACGCGTAGTTTCTTTCAAGAATTACTCGGTGGACATGATCGCGTCGATGATTAACGCGATCGAGATCCCCGAGGAAGACGAGGAGAAGCCGCGGATCCTGGCGTTTATGTGCGAAAACGACGCGATTCCGGCGCTGGACATCGCGGGCTTCGAGCGGAGCAAGTATGACGCAAGCGTGCGCGTGATTCCGCTGCGATGCCTGGGCTCGCTGAATATTGTGTGGATCGCGGATGCGCTGAGCCGCGGGTTCGATGGCGTGATGCTCATCGGCTGCAAATACGGGGACGACTACCAGTGCCACTTCACGAAGGGCAGTGAGCTTGCCGCACGCCGCATGGAGAACTTAAAGGAAACGCTGCAGCGCTTGCAACTGGAGCCGGAGCGCCTGCAGTTCACGCAACTTTCGCTCGACGAATGGAAGAGTCTGCCTGCGCTGTTTGACAGCTTTGCGGAGAGGATACGGGAACTCGGACCGAATCCTTACAAGGGTCTGTGACGATGACCAAGGAAGCACCAATCCGGCCTGACACCGCATTGATCGAGCACCTTATGCGGATGGGAGCGGGCGACCTGAAAAAGTGCATGCAATGCGCGACGTGTACGTCGGCGTGCAAGCTTTCCACGGACGAGTATCCTTTCCCGCGCAAGCAGGTGCTGGCGGCGCAGTGGGGTCTGAAGGACGAGTTACTCGAAGATCCGTCGCCGTGGCTGTGTTTCTATTGCGGGCAGTGCTCGAAGACCTGCACGCGGGGCGCCAAGCCCGGCGAGATCATGATGGCGCTGCGCCGCTATTTGACGAGCGAGTACGACTGGACCGGCCTGTCGCGGTTCCTGTATCGCTCGGCCGTCGGCGAGATAGGCGTTTTGCTGCTGGTGGCGCTTCTGGTGGTGGGGCTATTCACCGTACCGGCGAGTTTCGGTTTTCGGCTGCTAAGCCAGTCGGGTCCGGCGCCACTCGCGAACGTCATGCTGGACAAGTTCGCGCCCAAGCACGTCGTACATATCGCGGACATGCTGCTGGCTGTGTTGCTCGGCGCGCTGCTGCTCGTAAATGCGGGCCGGATGTTCAAGCGGTTGACGGCGCGGCATCCGATTCCGGCGCGGTTCTACTTCCGCCACGCTGCCGGCCTGCTCGTGCAAGGCGTGACACAGATCCGCTGGAAGGGCTGCCAGGATGGCGACGCAATGCGGAACTGGATTCGGCATCTTGCGTTGGTGACAGGGTACGGAACCATATTCACGCTGGTAGTGGTGTTTCTGCCGTGGTTTCAGGTAGAGAACTCGGGGTTTCACTGGACGGCGATCCTGGGCTACTACGCTACCGCCATTCTGCTGGCGACGACGGCGTGGATGCTATTCGACCGGATAACGAAGCGGACCGAGATGCACCGGTTCAGCCACTTATCGGACTGGATGTTTCCGGTGCTCCTGTTCCTGACGGCGGCGTCGGGAATACTGGTGCACATCCTGAGGCGCATGGACCGGCCGATGCCCACTTACGAGATGTACATGGTTCACCTGGCGATTGCGGTGCCGATGCTCGTGGTGGAAGTACCTTTCGGAAAATGGGCGCACCTTTTGTACCGGCCGCTGGCGATTTTCATTGCCGAGGCCCGAGAAGACGCGAAGCGTTGTGGGGTTTGAGAGAGATCGAAGGAGGCAAGACGTGGACGAGAAGAAACCCAAGACGGAGCTGCTGGATGAGCTGGAAAAAGGGCCCTGGCCCAGCTTCGTCACCGAGATCAAGAAAGCGACGGAGACCAGCCCGATGGCGACCGACCTGCTGGGGCAGCTCGAGCTTTCCTATCACGAGAGGAAAGGGCACTGGAAGCATGGCGGGATTGTGGGCGTTCTCGGCTATGGCGGTGGCGTGATCGGCCGCTACAGCGACGTCCCCGAGCAGTTCCCCAACATTGCGCACTTCCACACAATTCGCATCAACCAGCCGTCGGGATGGTTCTATACGTCGGACTCGCTGCGGACGTTGTGCAACATCTGGGAACGGCACGGGTCCGGACTGACGAACATGCACGGCTCGACCGGCGACATCGTGTTTCTTGGAACGCGCACAGAAGAACTCGAACCGGTTTTCAAGGAATTGACGGAGGCGGGGTTCGACCTGGGCGGCTCCGGATCCGCGATGCGGACACCTTCGTGTTGTGTGGGCGAGGCGCGGTGCGAATGGGCGTGCTACGACACGATGAAGCTGTGCAACGACCTGACTCAGGCATACCAGGACGAGTTACACCGGCCTTCGTTTCCTTATAAGTTCAAAATCAAGTGCGCGGGCTGCCCGAACGATTGCGTTGCGGCCGAGGCGCGCGCGGACCTGTCGGTGATCGGCATCTGGAAAGACGACATCCAGCAGGACGACGAGGCGGTGGCCAAATATGCCGCCGAGGGGCTGGACATCCAGAGAGACGTCTGTGACAAATGCCCGACGCGCTGCATGAGCTGGAACGGAGAGCTCACGATCAACAACCGCGAGTGTGTGCGGTGCATGCACTGCATCAACGTGATGCCGAAGGCGCTGCGGCCCGGCGTTGAAAAAGGCGCGGCGCTGCTAATCGGCTCCAAGGCGCCGATCGTGCAGGGAGCTCTGCTGAGTTCGGTGCTGGTTCCGTTTGTGCCGCAAGAGGAGTTGTTCGACACGATTAAGGAGCTTATCTCGCGCGTCTGGGAGTTCTGGGATGAGTACGGAAAGAACCGCGAACGAGTGGGCGAACTGATTCAGCGCGTGGGCATGGCGAATTTCCTGGATGCGATCGGGCTCGACCCGGTACCTCAGATGGTTACCGCGCCGCGCGACAACCCTTATATCTACTTCCAGAAGAAGAGCGAGAACGAATAGCGGAGTTACTACGATGGCGACCACTATTACACCCAAACGAATTACCGATATCGGCCCCCCGCACTACGAGAAGTTTCTTCCGCCGGTGATCCGCCGGAACTATGGAGCGTGGAAATACCACGAGGTCCTGGAGCCCGGCGTTCTGTGCCATGTTTCGGAAACCGGCGAGAAGCTGTACAGCGTGAGAGCTGCCTCACCGCGTCTGCTCAGTATTCAAACGATCCGTCTGTTCGCCGACCTCGCGGATAAGTACTGCGGCGGCTACCTGCGCTTTACGAGCCGGAACAACGTGGAGTTTCTTCTCGAGAAACTGGACGAGGTGGCGCCGCTGAAGGCGGACCTGGCGGCGGCGGGTTTCCCGATCGGCGGGACGCGAGCGACGATCAGCAACATCGTTCACACGCAGGGATGGGTTCACTGCCATTCTTCGGCGACGGACGCCTCCGGCATTGTGAAGTCGGTGATGGACTCGCTTTCGGAGTACTTCGTCGAGGAGAAGCTGCCCGCCAAGCTGCGGATCGCGGTGGCTTGCTGCCTGAACATGTGCGGCGCGGTGCATTGCTCGGATATCGCGATTCTGGGCGTTCACCGGCGTCCGCCGAAGATCCGGCACGACATGCTGGCCAAAGTGTGCGAAGTGCCGACGTTAATTTCCTCCTGTCCGACGGGCGCGATCCGTTCGGCGGTGGTCGAAGGGCGGCAGTCGGTGGAGGTGATCGAAGAGCAGTGCATGTTCTGCGGGAACTGCTATACGGTGTGCCCGGCGATGCCGATGAACGATCCGGAAAACGACGGCATATCCATCTGGGTTGGCGGGAAGGTGAGCAATGCGCGGAGCGAGCCGAAGTTCACGAAGCTGGCGATTCCGTTTTTGCCGAACAATCCGCCGAGGTGGCCGGAGGTGGTGGAAGCCGTGAAGAACATCGTCGAGAATTACGCGAAGAACGCGCGACGGTTTGAGCGGATGGGCGAGTGGATTGAGCGCATCGGCTGGCCGAGGTTCTTCGAGCTGACGGGTATCGAGTTCACGCGATACCACATCGACGATTTCAAGAATGCGGGTTTGACGTTTGCCAGGTCCACCCACTTACGGTTCTGAGGCCGGGGATAAGTTATGCCTCTGTTCAAGGAAGTTAAGAAGCCGGCGATCAAGGTGGTGACGCAGTCGGGCGGGCAGATTAGCGCCCAGCGGCCGGTGTATGTGGCGAAAACGCCGCCGTGCGCAGGCAGTTGTCCGGCTGGAAGCGACATCCGCGGTTGGCTAACGACGATCGCGCAGGCGGGCAGCTACGGACGCACCAATGAGGAAGCGTTCCGGCTGGCTTGGGAGAAAATCACCGAGCGCAATCCGTTCCCGGCGGTGTGCGGGCGAGTGTGCCCGCACCCGTGCGAGGACGGCTGCAACCGCAACGCGAAAGATGGGGCGGTGGCGATCAACGCGCTCGAGCGGTTTGTCGGCGATTTCGGGATTGCGCATTCGCTGTCTCTGTCGCGGCTAACGGATACCAAGCGCGCCGAGAGCGTTGCCGTGATCGGCGCGGGACCGGCGGGACTATCGTGCGCGTATCAGTTGGCGCGGCGCGGGTATTCTGTGACCATCTTTGAGGCGTTCAGCCGTCCGGGCGGAATGTTGCGGTACGGGATTCCAAGTTACCGATTGCCGCGAACGGTGCTGGACGCGGAGATTCAGCGGATTCTCGACCTCGGCGTGGAGATGAAGTGCAACT
>JAKAJI010000390.1 GCA_021813825.1 Acidobacteriota bacterium
CCTTGATCGTCAGCCCGCCGAATACGATCCGGTTAAAATCCACCGGCATCGGTTCCGGCGGGATGCCCAGCATCGCGATTTTCCCGCCGTGCGCCATGTTTTCGAGCATCGACTTGAGCGCCGCCTGGCTGCCCGACATCTCGAGCCCCACGTCGAAGCCCTCCGTCATTCCAAGCTGCTTCTGTACATCCTCGAGCTTCCCCTGACGCACGTCGAGAGCCACGTTGGCGCCCATCTTCTTCGCCAGCTCCAGCCGCTTCGGGTTGATGTCGGTCACCACAACGTACCGCGCCCCGGCATGACGTGCAATCGCCGCCGCCATCACGCCGATCGGCCCCGCGCCGGTGATCAGCACATCTTCCCCGAGCACCGGAAATGACAGCGCGGTGTGCACCGCGTTTCCCAGGGGATCGAAAATCGAGGCCACATCCAGGTCAATGCCCGGCCGGTGATGCCATACGTTGCTCATCGGCACCACGATGTACTCGGCAAAAGCGCCGGCCCGGTTTACGCCGACTCCCGCCGTATGCGGGCACAGGTGACGCCGCCCGGCCAGGCAATTGCGGCACCTTCCGCACACCACGTGCCCTTCGCCGCTCACAATGTCGCCGCGATGAAAATCGCTTACGTTCGACCCGGCTTCTTCGACGGTGCCCACAAACTCGTGGCCGATCGTCATCGGCACGCGAATCGTCCGCTGTGCCCATCCATCCCAGTTGTAAATGTGTAAATCCGTGCCGCAGATCCCGGTGCGTAGCACCTTGATCAGCACGTCGTTGATGCCATAAGAAGGAACAGGAACGTCTTCCAGCCAAAGCCCCGGCTGGGCCAACTTCTTCACTAAAGCTTTCACTATGCGCCTCTGAGCCGAGCGTAGCACGCGCCCGTAGGTGCATTCTGCACCGCACCGGGGCTACTCGTACCGCAGGGCCTGGATCGGATCGATCCGGCTGGCGCGCAGCGCCGGGATATAGCCTGCCGCCGCAGCCACCGTCGCCAGTCCGAACGCAGCCACCGCCAGCGAGACAGGATCGGTCGCCGCCACCCCGAACAACTGGCTCTGCACCAATTTCCCCAGCGCCAGCGCCGCGCCCACCCCCACCACCGCTCCGGCCGCCAGCAGCACCAGAACCTCGCGCATCACCATCCAGATCACATGCCCCCGCGAAGCGCCCAGCGCCGACCGTATGCCGATCTCGCGTGTCCGCCGTGTCACCGTAAACGCCATCACACCGTACAGCCCGATCGCCGCCAGAATGGCTGCAAGCACCCCGAAAACGGTCGACAGGCTCGCCACCAGCCGCTCCAGCATCAACGAGTTCGACACTTGCTCGTCCATCGTCCGCATCCCGAACACCGGCAGGTTCGGATCGAGATCGTGTACCTGCGCGCGAATTTCCCCGAACAACTGCTCCGGGTTCAGCGCGCTTCGCACATACACCGTCATGCCTCCCGGATGCCGGCTGGCCAGGGCCGGCTCGAACATCTGCTGCGGAATCTTGTCGCGGAGATCGGTGTACTTGATGTCTTTCACCACGCCAATGATTTCCATGTCGGTCTTGGTCCCAGGGTCGGTACCGTAGCCCACGTGCCGGCCGATCGGATTCTTCCCGTTGAAATACTTCTTCACGAAGGTTTCATTCACGATCACCTTGTCGGCAACAAAGTTGTCTTCGCCATCGCCGTGTTTCACCACGTTGGTATCGCGGTCGGTAAAGTCGCGTCCTGCCAGCACCGGTACGCCCAGCGCCGCAAAGTATCCGGGCGTCACCGAGTTCATGTACGCATACACGTTCTCGCCCTGCTTGGCGTTGTAGCCCTCCACGGTGAGAGAACTGTCCCACTCGTTGAACTCGAGAATGCGCACGGCCGCCAGCGCCACCGACTGTACGCCCGGCGCGCCGCTCAACCGATCCCGCAACAGCCGGTAGAACGACTTCGTCCGCTCACTCGTGTACCCGTTCAGCGATGGGTCCACCTCGAACGAGATCAGCCTTGCGGTACTGAACCCCGGCCCCATGTCCTGCAGGTTTTTCAAACTGCGGATGAACAGGCCCGCGCCGGCGAGCAACAACACGCTCAGCGCCACCTGCACCGCAACGAGCGTCTTGCGCAGGCGCACATGGCCGCCCGAAATCACCGCGCCCGCTTCGTCTTTGAGCGCCGGCGCTACGTCCGGCCGCGTCGCTTGCATCGCGGGAGCCAGTCCGAAGAGAATTCCCGTAATCACGCAGACCGCGAAAGTGAACAACAGAATCCGCAGGTCGGGTGTCGTAGACAGATGAAGCTGGGCCGTGTCCGGAGGCAGGAAGCTTGTCAGCAACCGGTCCGACCACGAGGCCAGCGCGAGGCCCGCCAACCCGCCTGCGCCCGCAAGCAGCAGACTCTCCACCAAAAGCTGCCGGATCAAAACCGCCCGGCTCGCGCCCAGCGATAACCGAATCGCGATCTCCCGCTGCCGCGACGCCGCGCGCGCCACCAAAAGCCCTGCCACATTCGCGCACGCGATCAGCAGCACGCCCGCCGTCAACGCCATCAGCACCCATAGCGGTTTCGCAATCATCTGCCGGACATAAGACTGGCCTTGGGACCCCGGCAGCGCCTCGAGCGTTCCCTTCACGAACCGCTCCCGCTCGAACGGTGACGCGTTCCGGAACGCCGGTTCCTTCACTTCCATTTCGAGCAGCGAATGATAGTAAGGCGCCAGCGACGCCTGTGCCTGCTCGCGGCTCACACCCGGCTTCAGGCGCCCGAACGCGTTCACCCAGCTCCACCGCCGGTCCTTCAGCCCGTTCCATAGAGGCGTCACCCACTCCTTCATCATCACGGGCACGAAAACCTGGCTGATATGGCCCAACTCAACGCCGTCAAAACCGGGCTGCGCGACGCCGATCACCGTGTAGTTATGCCCGTTGAGCAGAATCGTACTGCCGAGCACGGACCGGCTTCCCCCGAACCGCGTCTGCCAGTAGTCGTAGCTCAGCATCGCCACGGGATGCGCGTTCGGTTTGTCGTCGTCTTCTTCCCCGATTGTGCGTCCAACCACGGCCTTCACGCCCAACACCGGAAAGTACGTGCCCGAAACCAATTCACCATTGACGCGCTCCGTACGGCCGCCGGCGGTGAGGCTGAACTCGTACGGGAAACGGCAGAACATATCCGTAAAAACCTGATTGTGGTGCCGGAGGTCGTCGTACATCGGGTACGACACCGCGTTCATGCCCCAGTTGCTGCCGTAGTTGTGCCCGTGCCGGGCCAGCAGCACCAGTTGCTCGGGGTGCTCCACTGGCAGCATGCGCAGCAGCATCTGGTCGAGCAGCGTGAAAATCGCCGTATTCGCGCCGATGCCGAGCGCCAGCGATGCGATTGCCACGGCGGTCAACACCGGGGACTTCCTCAGCGCGCGCAGTGAAAAACGAATGTCCCGTCCGAGTGTCTTCATTGCCTGCCTTGCCTCAGCCTATGCGGTAATTACGCACCCGAAGCCGGAATCGATCCATGAAAAGCGTCTCACCGGGCAATACCGTGCGGGGCAGGGAAGGTTACCCGGCCCAAAAAACAAACCGGCCCACCCACGGCAACCTTGACGCAAGGTCTGTCGTGAGCGGGCCGGAAAAATGCCTCGGAAAATTCCGCTACCGCGTCGGCACCGGCTGCAGATTGCGGCTCGTGATGATCCGGTCGATCATGCCGTAGTCCAGAGCCTGGTCCGGTTCCATGATGTAGTCGCGATCGACGTCCCGCGCCACCTTATCCACCGGTTGCCCGGTCGCGTTGGCAAGAATGGCATTGAGATTCTCACGCATGCGCAGGATCTCTTTCGCGTAAATGTCAATGTCGGCCGCCTGGCCCGCCAGCCCGCTCATGGACGGCTGATGAATCAGAATCCGCGAATGCGGCAGGCTGTACCGCTTCCCTTTGGTGCCGCAGGCGAGCAACACCGCGGCCATCGACGCCGCCTGTCCCACGCAGTACGTCACGATGTCCGGCTCGATCAGGTTCATCGTGTCCAGAATCGCCAAACCCGCCGTGATTGAACCACCCGGCGAATTGATGTACAGCGAAATGTCTTTTTCCGGGTCCTCGGCGGCCAGAAACAGCATCTGCGCGATGATGAGATTCGCGACATTATCGTCAATCGGCGTGCCAAGGAAGATGATGTTCTCCTTCAGCAGCCGCGAATAAATGTCAAACGCGCGCTCTCCCCGGCTCGTCTGTTCCACCACCATCGGAACCAGCACGGAATTGTTCATGACTTCTGACTCCTTTTTAACCTGCTACGCACTCAGCGAACCTCTAAAAACCATGATACGCAACGCGCAGCCCCGGACTGTTACTTGCGAGGCTGGCTCGACGGCGGCACCATCCCGTTCATCCGCATGTAGGTCACCAGGTTCCCGTAATGCTCGAACGTATGCGCCACGTTGAAATCCATCACGCCGAGCTTGGTCATCTTCATGCCGAACAAATTCACCGTCTGCGCCGCCGAGGCGTCGTTCATTCCCGCGTACGCCGCTTCACAGTAGGCAAACGCCTCGTTCAATGCCTTCGTGATGGCTTCTTTCGTCGTCGCCGACTTCTCCACGTCCTTGCGCACCATGTGGCCGTCCTTCACCGGGCCGCAGAATTCGTACTGTCCGTCGGCCACATGCGCCAGAAGCTGACCCATCGTCCGCACGCCGTCCACCGGCTTATAACTGTACTTGTCCGCCGGCACCATCTCCGCGGTGCGCACAATATCGTCCTTGACAATCTGGAACAGTCTCT
>JAKAJI010000391.1 GCA_021813825.1 Acidobacteriota bacterium
CGGTCGAGAAACATGGTTGCCAGTCTCGAGGATAACCGAGCCCGGCGGTGGCGGTTACTCGAGCGGTGGATATACGGGGAACTGAGAACAGGCGGGCACGCTGCCTGCGCCGGAGTACGGATAAGTGATCACGTCGAATCCGGCGGGGTTGAGGTTGGTGTTAAACAGGCCGATGGTGGCGTACTGGCCGTTCGCAAGCGGGGCGTCTAACTGGACGTTTTCCACGATCAGCCCCAAAGGATCCATGGCGCTATATCCTTCGAGGAGTGAACTCGCGCCAGGAGGGGAGTTCACGGATTTCACGCTGTTGACGACTATGTTGGTCAGATCCGGAATGGTTGAGTTGTTGCCCTTCGAGTAGAAGGGAGTGAAGACGATGGCGTGCTTGACATTCGTCATGCATATGCCTGTGTAAAGGACCTGGGTCACGGGGCCGCCGGAACTTGAGTCCGTCTTGATGCGGATGCCGTTGTTGTCGCTGCTGAGAATACCGCTGCTGTCCATTCCGCTGATGGTGTTATTGCTGACCAACACGTTGGAGACGCCGTACTGGGTTTGACTGCCGATCGAGATTCCGTGGGTGCCGTAGAAGTTACTGTTGGCGACCGTGATGTTCGAGGTTGTGCCGGAATTGGTCTTGATTGCCACGCCATCGTCTCCATCCTGGATATCGCAGTGAGTGATAGTGATGTTGGTGGCGCTATCGGAGTCGATGCCATCCGTGTTGTGGGTGTTGGCGGGCGTTTTGATTCTTACTCCCCAAGCGGTGAATCCATCCCCTCCTTCGAAATAGACATGAGAGAGGGGCGCGTTGATAAGACGAATTGAGGCAAGGGTGAAGTTGTTGACGTTATGGGCCTCGATCATGCGCGGATTGTTCTGCTTGAGATGCGCGCTGTAGGCGGCGGTTGAGACATCCCACCAGGAAATGCTTTGGCCGTAGAGGTTCACGTCGCCGCGGCCGTCGATGGTTCCCAGGGGTCTGGGGCTGGGGGTGGGTTCAGCGGATTCCGTATCGGGCGCGCCCATAATGCCCGCGTTGTCGCCTGCGACGGCGATGAAGGGCGCGCAGCCATCGTCCGTTGTCTCGACCGTGCCGCACGGGGACTTGCTGGAGATCTGATAACTGGACGGGTTGTTCGAGGCAAACAGAGTTACGTTGCGGGCGAGAAGGAGAACCACACCCGAAGGAATAACGAGTGGACCACTAAGAAATGCATTATTTAGGCCGGACGGACTTAGCAGGACGGCGACGCTGGGACGGCCCGGGGCCTGCGTGCACGCGTTCATGGCGGATTGAATGCGCGTCGTGTCGGGAGGGTTGTGTTCGAGCCTGCTCGAGAAGACGCGAGGACCCGATTGAAGCTGCGCAGGAAGGGTCTTACAGATGGATGGGGGCTGCGGCGGGACGAGACGGCGCGAGTCACCTGTCGCAGGAGTCTGTGCCGAAGCGCAGTTCGCACCGAGGGCGGTGAGAACTACGAAGGCCACCAATCGGCCGGTCCAGTAGTTCTTGCAAGGCATACGGAACCTCCCGCCGGATATTCCGGCTTCGCCAAGGCGATTATAGAGAATCATGGCGTGCCGGACGCAGAGCTAGGAAGATCCCGGGGGCGAGGCAGGCGCGCTACTGCTGCCAGATGGCGGCGCCACCGGGCGGGAGAGAGCGGGTTCCGCGGAGGATTTTGGCGTTGGGCGCGGCGGGGATGGTTTCGGTTTCGGAGGTGAAGTTGGTGGCGACCCAGAAGCCATCGCGCCAGTCGACGAAGAAGTTGGGGGCGAGGTGACCGGGGTGGACGCCGGCTTGCGTGTAGACCTGGTGGAGGATATCGGATTCGAGTTGGCCCGAGAGCGTGTCGACGCCGATGTAGATGACCTGGCCTTTGCCGAACTTATGGCGGGTTGCAGCGGCGGTGCCACGATAGAACTGGTCGGCGTAAGTGGCCAGAGTCTCGGTGCCCGCTTTGGGTTCGAGTAAGTCCGCCCAGGTACCCCATTCGTAGGATTTTCCTTCGTAAGTGACGCGGCCGTTGCGGCCTTCGGGGAGGACGTCGTAGCGGGGGATGGCGGCGCCGACTAAGTTGTAGATGGGTTCGGCCCAGAGGGCTTCCCAGATGTGGCCGCGGCGATCCATCTGGCCGGTCCGGCAGGTGAGGATGAGGGTGCCACCGTTGCGGGCATAGGTCTCCCAGCGGGAGACGAGGTCCTTGTCGATTAACTGGTAGGCGGGCGCGATCAAGAATTTGTACGAAGAGAAGTCCTTGTCTTCGGTAATGACGTCGACTGGGGCCATGAGGGACTTGAGAGCGCGGTAGTACTTATGCCAGTGCTCGGTAGTGTCCCAGCGGGTGGTTTGCGGGCGGTTGTCGATGTCCCAGCGGTTGGCGAAGCTGATGAGGAAGGCCGTGCGGCGGGCGGCGTAATCGGCGGGCGGCTGGAGGTTGGGCTTGTAGAGGGGGCGTATGGCGCGGATGTCGTCGATGGCTTCCTTGAACTCCTTGCCGCCGGGGGCGAGGGTGACGCCGTCGGGTTCGACCATGGCTTTGTGATAGAGTTCATCGCCGGCAAGGGGCTGGCGATAGCGATAGGTGCAGACGATGTGGCCGCCGCCGGCGAGGGTGCGGAGGATCCAGGAGTGGATGACGCCGGGCTGGGGCCAGGGATTTACCGGCGCCCAGTTGACTTGGCCGGGTTGTAACTCCATGGGGCCTTCGATGCCGTTGCCTAAGTTGCGGAGATAGTCGTGAGTGAAGGCGACGGCGGCGGGCGAACCAATACGGAAGCCGAGGGGACCCTGGAAAAGGCCGCCGCTGACGGGATACATGGTGAAGGTGAGGATATCGAGGTCGTGGGCGCTCAGGGCGGGGTCGACGAGGTTGTAGTTCATCATGAAGTTCGTGGTGACCCACTGGTTGTGGATGTGGCGGCGAAGGACTTTGGCCTGGAAACGGAGATAGCCGGCGGTTTCGGAGGCGAACCAACGGTGGAGGTCGAGCATGGCGTGGGGATTGGCGCCAGCGACTAAGTCATGGGGATTGGGCATGCGGATCTGGTCGAAGGAGTTATACATCTGGGACCAGAAGGAGTTGCCCCAGTCGGTGTTGAGGCGGTCGATGGTTCCGTATTTTTCGCGGAGGAAATCGCGAAAGCGCTGCTGGGCGGCGTCGGAGTAAGACATTCCGGCGCCGTAGTGACTTAGTTCGTTGTCTATCTGCCAGCCGATGACGGTGGGGTTGGAGCCGTAGTGTTCGGCGAGGCGGTTATCGATGTCTTCGACGTAGCGGAGATAGACGGGGGAACTCCAGTCGGCCTGTTCGCGGGAGCCGTGGTCCATGCGCGTGCCGTCGTCGCGGATCATGAGGATTTCGGGGTGTTCGCGGGATAGCCAGGCGGGTGGGGTGGCAGAGGGGGTGCAGAGAACGACCTTGAGGTGGTGGGCCTGGGCGAGGGCGACGACGCGGTCGAGCCAGGAGAAATCGTAATGGCCCTCGGTGGGTTCGAGGAAGGCCCAGGAGAATTCGGCGAGGTGGATGTATTCGAAGCCGAGGTTAGAGATGTTGGTGAGGTCACGGTCCCATTGAGATTCGGGCCACGCTTCGGGGTAATAGTAGACACCGATTGTGACGAGTTGGTTGGGCGGGAACCAGGTGGCCGGTTGGGCGGCGGCGAAGGAAGTGAGGGCGAGGGCGGCGATCAGAGTCTTCATGGTCTGACTGTTACTAGTTTAGATGGTTTTGCAGGGTGCGTGTTTGTTATTCTCGCGGCATGGAAAAGGTGAATGTGCAGGAGAAGCTCGAGTTGTTCAGCGACCACTGGAGGCCGAAAGTGGTGGGGGAGTTGAACGGGCAGCACGTGAAGCTGGTGAAGTTTCAGGGGGCGTTTGTCTGGCACGACCACAAGGAGGAGGACGAAATGTTTCTTGTGGTGCGTGGGGCCTTCCGGATGGAGTTTCGGGATGGGAGCGTGGAGTTGCGGGAGGGGGAGTTTTTGATTGTGCCGCGTGGGGTGGAGCACCGGCCCGTGGCGGAGGAGGAGGTGGCGGTGATGCTGTTCGAGCCGGCGGGGATCAAGCATACGGGGGATGTGGAGAGTGAGCTGACGGTGCGTGAGATCGAGTGGGTGTGAGCGGGATCGGATATAGTGGGGGCCGAGGCGGGAAGGAGACCGGAAGAATGAAGAGAGTGGATTTGACGCGACGGGCGTTTGTGACGGCGATGGCGGCGGCGCCGCTGATTGGGCAAGACGAGGGGTGGGTCGAGTTGTTCAACCGCCGGGACATGACGGGATGGAAGCCGCAGACGGGGCCGGGGTCATGGCGGGTGGAGGACGGGCTGCTTAAGGCGGACGGGCCACGGTGTCATTTGTTTTATGACGGGCCGGTGCAAGGGGCGGATTTTAAGAATTTCGAACTGGAAGCAGAAGTGATGACACGGCCTTCGTGTAATTCAGGCGTGTACTTTCACACGCGGTGGCAGGAGACGGGTTGGCCGAACAAGGGGTGCGAGGTTCAGGTTAACAATACGCAGGCGCGGGAGCATAAGAAGACGGCTTCGCTGTATAACTTGCGGAATACATATAAGCAGTATGTTCCAGATAACGAGTGGTTCACGTTACATATCGCAGTGCGCGGGAAGCGGGTGCAGGTGCGGCTGAACGATATGCTGGTGGTGAATTACCTGGAGCCGACGCCGCCGGTGATT
>JAKAJI010000392.1 GCA_021813825.1 Acidobacteriota bacterium
AAATCGCCGCCGGCCGCACGCCCTTCGCCAGCGACATCGAATACGCCGTCCTCACCGGCCACCTCGAAACCACCCCCGAACCCCCGCGCGCCGAACACCCCGAGGTCCCCGAAGCCCTTTGGCAGATCCTCCTCCGCGCCCTCGCCAAACGCCCCGAAGACCGCTTCCCGTCCGCCTTCGAATTCGCCAACGCCCTCGTCAACCTGCCCCACGCCGCCGCCTTCGACCATCCAACCCGCACCATCGCCCCCGCCGCCGCGCCCTCCACCACCAACTCCCGCCCCTCCGACCCCAACCTCCTCGATACCGTCAGCCGCGAACTCGCCCTCTACGTCGGCCCCATCGCCCGCGTCCTCGTCAAACGCCACGCCCCCAAAGCCGCTTCCCTCGACGGCCTCTATAAATCCCTCGCCGAAGAAATCGAATCCCCCGCCGACCGCCAAAAATTCCTGGCCGCCCGCAACCGCTCACGCTAACCTCAACCCGTCACTAACTCCCGCCCCTCGGCCCGAACCTTCCAAGACCTCCAGGTCTGGCAAAAATCCCACCAATTCGCCCTGGCCGTTTATAAATTCACCTCGACTTTCCCTAACCAGGAAACCTACGGCCTGGCCTCTCAGATGCGCCGCGCCGCCGTCTCCATCCCCGCCAACATAGCCGAAGGCTTCGCCAAGCGAACCAAACCCGACAAAGCCCGCTACATGAACATAGCCGAAGGCTCCCTCGAAGAAATCCGCTACTACCTCCTCCTAGCCCAAGACCTCGGCTACGGCCAAACCGAAGAATTGAAGGCCCTCCTAGAACAAGTAAGCCGCCTCCTCAACGCCTATACCCGAGCCATCTTCTCCTCTTCCGGCTCCTGACTTCCGGCTCCCGGCTTCTTCCTCCCGGCTTCTGTCTCTATGCTAAACTCCCAAGATTGACCCTAGCCCCCGTCGACTATTTCATCCTCGCTCTCTACTTCGCCTTCGTAATGGGCATAGGCTGGCTGGTCAAACGCCGCGTCGCCACCAGCGAAGATTTCCTCACCTCTAACCGCTCCGTCCCCGTCTGGATCACTTCCCTCGCCTTCATCGCCGCTAACTTAGGTGCACAGGAAGTCATCGGCATGTGCGCCTCCGGCGCCAAGTACGGCATCATGACCGCCCACTTCTATTGGCTCGGCGCGGTCCCCGCCATGCTCTTCACCGGCGTCTTCTTGATGCCCTTCTACTACGGCAGCAAAGCCCGCTCCGTCCCCGAGTACCTCAAGCTCCGCTTCGACGAAAAAACCCGCGGCCTCAACGCCATCACCTTCGCCGTGATGACCATCTTCTCCTCCGGCATCTCCATGTACGCCCTCGGCCTCCTGTTCGAACTCGTCCTCGGCTGGAGCTTCACCGCAAGCGTCCTCCTCTCGGCCGCCATCGTCCTCGTCTACACTTTCTTAGGCGGCCTCACCAGCGCCATATATAACGAAGTCCTCCAGTTTTTCCTGATCGTCCTCGGCTTCGCCCCCCTCGCCATCCTCGCTACCGCCAAAGCCGGCGGCTGGCACGGCATCGTCACCCGCCTGCCCGCCGTCATGACCCACTCCTGGAAATACGCCTACTCCACCTCCGCCAACCCCATGGGCGTCGAAGCCTTCGGTCTCGTCGCCGGCCTCGGCTTCGTCCTCTCCTTCGGTTACTGGTGCACGAACTTCCTCGTCGTCCAGCGAGCCATGGCCGCTAACTCCATGTCCGCCGCCCGCCGCACCCCCCTCATCGCCGCCTTCCCCAAAATGGCGATGCCCTTCGTCGTCATCCTCCCCGGCCTCGCCGCCCTCGCCCTCACCCACATGGCCTCCGGCTACGCCATCCCCCTCAAAGACACCGGCGGACCCGACTACGACCAGGCCCTCACCACCCTCATGGCCCAGTTCTACCCCTCCGGCCTCCTCGGCGTCGGCCTCACCGCCCTCATGGCCTCCTTCATGTCCGGCATGGCAGGCAACGTCACCGCCTTCAACACCATCTTCACCTTCGACATCTACCAGTCCTACATCCATCGCAACGCCTCTGACCGCCACTACCTCTGGGTCGGCCGCTGGACCACCGTCGCCGGCGTCGCCCTCTCCATCGGCGCCGCCTACCTCTCCCGCGAGTTCAACAACATCATGGACTTCCTCCAGCTCGTCTTCGGCTTCACCAACGCCCCCCTGTTCGGAACCATCGTCCTCGGCATGTTCTGGAAACGAGCCACCGGCCACGGCGCCTTCTTCGGACTCCTCGCCGGCACCACCGCCGCCGCCGCCACCCACGGCCTCTCCGTCGCAGAAGGCAAAGGCGGCTGGATCACACCCCTCTACAATTTCCCCTCCACCATGGCCCAGAACTTCTGGATCGCCATCTTCGCCTTCGGCGTCTGCCTCCTCATCACCTTCGCCGTCAGCCTCCTCACCCAACCCCGCCCCGAATCCGAACTCGGAGCCCTCGTCTACGGCCTCACATCCATCCCCACCGAAACCGGCATCCCCTGGTATAAACGCCCCGCCCCCCTCGCCATCGTCGTCCTGGTGGTCCTCGCCGCCCTCAACCTCATCTTCTGGTAACCGCTATGGATGACCTTCGCATCCCCATCGGCTTCTTTTTCAGCCTCATCGGCATCATCTTACTAGGCGTCGCTTTCTTCGACCCCGGCGCTCACGCACCCATGGCTTCTTCAAACGTCAATCTCTATACAGGGCTCGCCATGCTCGTCTTCGGCGGCGTCATGCTCGCCCTCGCAAAGCGGGCCAAGTGAAAACCTTCGCCCCCGGACGCGTCAACTTAATCGGCGAACACACCGACTACAACCTCGGCTTCGTCCTCCCCATCGCCATCAACCTCGGCTGCGAGGCCGTCGCCGAACCCTCCGCCGATGGCCGCCTCACCGTCCACTCCCGCAACCGCGATGAAACCCGCTCCTGGCTCACCGCCACCCTGGCCTCCGCCAAGCCTTCCGGCGATTGGACCGATTACGTCGTCGGCGTCGCCCGCCTCATCCCCGGCCTCCGCCCCGTTCACCTCACCGTCTCGAGCAACGTCCCCACCGGCGCGGGCCTCAGTTCTTCCGCCGCCCTCGAAGTCTCCTCCGCCCTCGCCCTCGGCTCCCAGGAACGCGGCGTCGAACTCGCCCGCCTCTGCCGCCGCGCCGAAAACGAATTCGCCGGCGTCCCCTGCGGCATCATGGACCAGTACGCCAGCGTCGCCGGCGTCGAAGGCGCCGCCATCTTAATCGACTGCCGGTCCCTGGAAAGCCGCCCCGTCCAACTTCCTCCCGGCGTCGCCATCTTCGCCTTCAACTCCATGGTCAAACACGACCTCGGCGTCTCCGCCTACAGCGAACGCGTCCGCGAGTGCGCCGAAGCCTCCCGCTTCCTCGGCATCGCCAGCCTCCGCGACGCCACCCTCGCCGGCGCCGAATCCATCCCCGACCCCACCGTCCGCCGCCGCGCCCGCCACATCGTCACCGAAAATCAGCGCGTCCTCGATTTCGTCCACGCCTGCGACCGCAACGACACCTCCATGCTCGGCGAACTCTTCTTCGCCTCCCACCGCAGCATGCGCGACGACTACGAAATCAGTTGCCCCGAAATCGACTTCCTCGTCGATACCGCCCGCCAGATCCCCGGCATCATCGGCGCCCGCATGACCGGCGGCGGCTTCGGCGGCTGCACCGTCAACCTCGTCGAGCAGGACAAAGCCCAACAGGCCGCAGCCACCCTCCGCGACCTATACCACCAGAAATATGGCTTCCACGCCGAGGTCTACCACGTCCACCCCTCCACCGGCGCCCGCATCATCGGCTAAAAATTTTTTTAGAAAACTTTCCCCGATGGTCTACTATGGAGTAAGCGTAAGGTAAAGTCCTCCTCCGAGGCACTTAAGCGGGCGGCTCTAGCCACCGCCCGCTTCTCTCTCCTCAGAAAACTCTTTCGAAATCAATTGTGTAAGTCGCTCTCCCGCCGTTTCATAGTACCGAGGGCTGCCCGAGTACTGTCTACTTGGGTAAGCGTCAAATCCCGCCGCAAGACCTCAAGTCCATTTATCGGCGAACCCCCGGCCCACCTTGAACCGGATTCCCCTGCTCCCGGCAAATCCCCCGCTTGCTCCCCCGGATAAACTCCACCAGGTGCCGGGTATGCTCTGTCCCACCCTCTTTCTCGATCTTTTCAAGCGCCTCCGTCAACTTCATCCCACTCCGGTACAGCGTCCGGTACGCCCGCTTCAGCGCACCCATCTCCTCCGCCGTAAACCCCGCCCGCCGCAACCCCACCACGTTCAGCCCTTGCGGCTCAATATCGAATCCCGAATAAAGAAAATACGGCGGCGCATCCAGGTTCACCCGCGTGTTCCCCCCGATCATCGCCAGCGTCCCGATATGCGAATACTGGTGAATCACCACCCCGCCGCTGATGAACGCCCGGTCCTCGATCTCCACATATCCGGCCACTAACGCACAACTCGCAATCACGCAGTTACTCCCCACCTTCGCGTTGTGTGCAATGTGCCCCGAAGTCATGATGTAATTGGAATCCCCAATCTCCGTCACGCTCTCCGGCTGCGTCCCCCGGCTGATCGTATAATGCTCCCGAATCTTATTCCCCCGCCCGATCCGCAAGTAACTCCGTTCCCCCGTGAACCCCTTATCCAGCGGATCCGTCCCCAGCACCGTCCCCGCGCTGATTTCGTTTTCCT
>JAKAJI010000393.1 GCA_021813825.1 Acidobacteriota bacterium
AGCGAAGGCGCGCTGAAAACCATCCGCAATTACATCGAAATTGGCAAGAGCGAAGGCCGGCTCGTCTGCGGCGGCGAACGCGCCGCGGGCGACGGCTACTTCCTTCAGCCCACGGTCATCGCCGACGTCGGCGAAAAAGCGCGCATCTTCCAGGAAGAGATCTTCGGACCGGTGCTCGCCGTCACCAAAGCGCGCGACTTCAACCATGCCCTCGATCTGGCCAACGCAACCGAATACGGCCTCACCGGCGCGGTTTACACCAACGCGCCGGAGAAGATTGAACTCGCCAAGCGGAAGTTCTTCGTCGGCAACCTCTACATCAACCGCAAGTGCACCGGAGCGATGGTCGGCGCGCACCCGTTCGGTGGCTTCAACATGTCCGGCACGGACTCGAAAGCCGGCGGACCGGACTACCTGCTCCAGTTTGTGCAGTCAAAGTCGATCGCGGAGCGAATTCGCTGAAGTTGTGTTAGCCTGAGAAAGCCCCGATTTGAAGGGGACCAACTAGTCACAACTCCAGGGTCGACTACGATCGACACGGCGGGGGATGGCCTGATATCGGGTTCATCCCCCTTCGTATTTTTCTACAGAGTTTTTAGGAACTTCACTCCCTCGAACGCGATGTCGTCCGGCGTAGCCGCAAGGTCCCGCCAGATGCTTGTCGCCGCGGCGATTTCGGGAATCCCGGAGCCGAAACTCTCGATCACCACCCAGTCATCGTAGCCCAAAACACGAAGTGCATGAAATGTTTCGGCCCACGGAACGTGCCCGGTGCCCGGCGTGCCGCGGTCGTTCTCCGATGCATGGAAATGCAGGATGTGTTTACCGGCCGTCGCGACCGAGGCGGGAATCGACTTCTCTTCGATATTGAAGTGGAACGTGTCGAACAGCACGCCGATGCGCGGGTGCGGTGCCACCTCGCAGAGTTTCACCGCGTCGGCGGCGGTGTTCAAGAAAAACGTCTCGAAGCGGTTGAGCGGCTCAACCGCGAGGTTCACACGCGCGGCGTCAAGCGCGGGAGCAAGCGACAGCAACCCTTCGGCGCAGTAGTTCCACTCCTCCTGCGTCCTTCGCCGGCCGGGCAGGTAGCCGACGGCCGAGCAGAACGGACCGGCCAACACCGGCGCGCCCAACTCGCCGGAGGCGTCGATCGCCTCCCGCAAGAATTTCAACGTCGCTTCGCGCGCGGCCTCGCCTGGCGGTGTCAGCAGCGTCTGGTTGCCTGAGAGCGCGGTGCAAACCGTGCATTCGAGCCCCGAATCGGCGAGCGCGCGGCGCACCTTCGCGATGGGAAACCCGTCGAAGGAGAACCGCGCGATCTCGACGCCGTCGAATCCGGCCGCCTTGATGCGGTCGAGCAGCGGAAAATGCTCCTCGCCGAACGCGGCGGTCCACAGCAGGGTGTTGATGCCGAACTTCATCCGAGGACCGCGGCCGGCTCCGGAACCATCGCTTCGAGCGGGTCCAGCACCATGGGCGGCACGTCGGGATTATGCGGCCCGAAGTGCTTCAGGATGACAAGGTCGTCGGTGGCGCTCGTGTTGGTGATCTTCACCCCGCGCGCAGCCGCGGCGGCGGTGACGAACAACTCGTCCTGCGTCATCTGGCCGAAGCGGATCAGCGTGGGAGTCTCGACTCTGTGCACGCCGATGGAGCCGTGGCCCTGGGCCAGGATGAGGCCGTAAGCCGCCGAATCGCGAATCACCACGCTCCGGCCCGGATGCACGGTGAGTTCTTTCGCCGAGTAATACTGCGGCGCGGCGTAGGTGATCCACTTTTCCACGTAGCCTTCTTCGAGCATCGCCGCTTCGTCGCGCACCGGCTTGGGGAAGAAGCGATTGTGATTGCAGAACTCGGGATCGACGTTGGCCTCCCAGTCGAGCATGCCCATGATGTAGTCGTAGTCGCGATGATGCTCGGGTGGAACGTCCTTGACGAGCAGGTCCCACGGCACGAAGCGCCCGTCAACGAGCGATTGGAACATGGCGAAGACGTCGGAGTTCACCTGCGGTTCGTAAGTCACCAGCGAACCGGGGGCGTGGAGCACGCCGGGGTTGATCTGCCAGCCGCTGCCGGGCTGCAGCTTGTAGGCGCGCGAGTGATACAGGATGCCGTTGTCGCCTTCGTTCCAGCGGTCCAGACACCGCCGGATGTCGTCCTTGGTCGTGCCGGGCTCGAGGCCCATGAAGGTGTAGGCGAAGTCGTTCCGGAGCTGGTTGTACTGGGTTGGGAAGTAATACGCCTCGGGCTTGGGTTTGCGGCCGACCCGGGCGGCAAATTCCGCGTTCTGGTGAATGTGGTGCGGGATGGGGCCGAGGTTGTCGAAGAACTTGCAGAGCACGTTCCAGCCGCCCTCGCGCCGCATCACCTCCGCGCCGAGGAACTCGTCGCCGAGGGCTGCGACGGCTTCGCGGAGCTGGACGCGGCGGCCGTCATAGTCGATGTAGCTCAGACCTTCATCTTCGGGTGTGCCGGGGCCGTTGTCGGCGTGGGTGGTTGAGGAGAACCAGCGCTCGTCGATGCCGCCGCGATGGGCGCCGAGGGCGTAAAGATCGCGCGGGTCGAGCCGGAGCCGTCCGCCGGGAACGAGAAACGCGCGCGGTACCCAGGCCGGCGCCAGACGCACAATGCCTTCGCCGCGAGCCAGGGCTTCGCGCAGGAGGGAGGAATGATTCATGGAGGTCACTTGATCCGAGGATACTCATTCTACCGGCTTGGCGGTGTGCCGCGGGCGGCGGTCTCCTTGGAACGGATGCGGAGCAGGATGGGTACGGGTGCGGCGTAGACCGATTGCAGCGGCGAACGCGTTTCGACCCGGCCGGCGATGTAAACCAGTTGGTCGCCCGGTTCGGCGTTTGGCAGGGCTTGCAAGGTGACGGTCCGCGTGGCTTCGTTTTCGTTGAGCAGCACGCCGTTCAGGCCGACGCTGGGAATCAGCACGCCGGGGGGAAGGTTCAGCACCTCGACGGGGATGCGGCCGCCGAAGCCGTTCTGCCGCGTGGCGCGGACGCTGAAGGTGACGCTCGAACCCGGCGCGAGATCGAGTGTGCGCGTGCCCGCGGCCATGAGCACGTCGGGAGGGGGCATGAGCGAGACGAGCGTGAGCGGGTCGGCGGAGTTGGCCCAATGGGTGTGGCCTTCCGCCGTGCCTTCGATTTTCAGGGGCGCGGCGGTTTCAAGCGTCGCATCCGGATCCGCGCTGAGCAGGATCGTGCAGGAGATCTGATCCGGCCGGATGATGCCTGTGGAGGCGTGCAGGCCTTTCGGCAGGCCGTCCACGCGAACTTGGATCGGCCCGTTGAAATCGTCGATGCGCCGGGCTTCGACGGTGACCGGAACGGCGCCTCCGCGCGGCACGCTCGGGTTGGCCGGCGTTGCGCTAAGACGGAAGTCCGGCCGCGGGTTCCGGATGTCGAGGCGGTAAGCGTAGTCGTCACCGCCAAGGCCGCCGACGTCGTGGATGCGGACGAGGTAATCGCCATCGGCGGGTGCGGTGAAGTGGACGAGCGAATCCTTGCTGTACCCGGGTCCGCCATCGTCGTTCTGATAATAGAGCGGCACAAGCGGCAGGCCGTTGGGCGTGAAATGCTTGCCCGGCGGATAGATGAGGACTTTGTAGACCGGCTTGTCGATGGAATGATCTTCGGTGGTGGTGTCGAAGTAAGCCAGGCGCTGGCCGTCGATGGATTCAAAGCGCGTGTCTTCGTCGGGGCCTTTGGGCAGAACCGAGAGACGGATGATCTCGTTGCCGATCATGATGTAGTCGCCCGGGTCCATACCGGTCCAGGAGGTGAGGCGGATGCCGGAGGTGGCCGAGTCGCGTTCGCTCAGCGTGGTGGTGGTGGCGAGGACAGCGCGGGCCTGCGCGCGCTCGATGCGCTTGCCGTTTGCATCGAGCACTTCGAGGTAAGAATCGAGCGGCGAGCCGAGGCGCCGGGCCTCAACTTCGAGAATGACCTTTTCGCCCGCGCGGGCGTGGAAGCGGTAGTAATCGGAGACCGGCTGGTTGTTCGCCGGCGCGGCGATGTGGCCGTTGATGGTGACCGGAAGCGAGACGGATTGGGCCGTGGCGGTGGTGTGGTTCGAGTTAGTGGAGGCAACCTCCGGGTCCGTGCCGACGGCGAGGCGGACCTCGTTGTAGGCGAGGCCCAGGCTGGTTTTGGGCCGGAGGGCGAGCGAATCCTCCCAGCCGGGATCGGGCGTGCCGGAGACATCGAGCTTCGAAGGATTGAGGTTCCAGCCAAAGAGCGAGACGGGGGCGTGCGAGCCTGTGCGCAGGCCGAGAGGACTGGCGTGATCGAGCAGTGGGAAGTTGCCCGCGAGGATGCGGTAGAAGTTGGACGCGCGGCCGGACTGATCGGCGTCAGCGACGCGAATGTAATACGTTCCGGCCTTGTCGAAGCGCCAGGAGAACCAGAGTGCGTCCTTGCCGCCGTCCGTACCGAATTCTTTCAGGACGGTCTGGTCTTCATTCAGAAGGGAGACGTCGGGCTGGAGCGTGGAGCCGATCAACATGGCCTCGTTGTAGAAGACGACCTGATCGCCCGAGCCGACGTGGATCTTAAACAGGTCGATATCGCCGGGCTTCGAGATGGCTCCGGTGAGAATGGCGGGCAGGAACGTTTCGACCGCCTGGTCCGGGGTATCGTTGGGCTCCATGTCGGGGCTTTCGCCGATATAGG
>JAKAJI010000394.1 GCA_021813825.1 Acidobacteriota bacterium
GATGACAACCAGCGCACCCGACCAGGTGAGCACCTCGCTCAGCGGCGTCTCCGTCACCGTCGATGGCTACGCGGCCCCGATCCTCTACGCCAGCCAGAATCAGGTCAGCATCCAGGTCCCCTTCGAAGTCTCGACAAGCGATACAACCCAGGCCATTTCGCTCACGAACGGCTCGAACCCGGCCACGACGCTCCCAATAGCGATCGCCGCCTCGGCGCCCGGCATCTTCAGCGCCAATGGCACAGGAGACGGGCAAGCCGCCGCGCTCAACTACGACTCCACAACCGGCCAGTACACGCTGAACTCGCAGACCAATCCCGCCAACATCGGCTCCACGATTCTCCTGTACGTCACCGGCGCCGGAGCCTATCCGTCGTCAACCGCATCCTCGCTCGGCGTAACGTCCCTCACCGGCCTGCTCCTGCCCTCGACGGCTTCGCCTCTCCCTCAGGTCGCCACCGTCCCAACCGTGACCATCGGCGGCGTCGCAGCTACGGTTGCCTATGCCGGCGCAATTCCCGGTTCGCTCCTCGGACTCGTCCAACTGAACGTCGTCGTCCCCACCGGCGCCACGACGGGCAACGCAGTGCCGGTATCGGTCACCAGTGGAAGCGGCGCCGCGCAGAGCACAATTACCCTGGCGATCCACCCGTAAGTACGCCTCGCTCGCTGTCCGCCCTACAGCTTGAGGTCTTTGAGATACGCGCGAAACTCCGAGCCGAGGTCATACCGGTTGAGAGCGAATTCCACCGTAGCCTTCAAAAACCCAAGCTTGTCCCCGGCATCGTACCGCTTCCCTTCAAACTTATAGCCGTAGATCGGCCGGCTGCGAAGCAGGTACTTCAGGCCGTCGGTAAGCTGAATCTCGCCGCCGGTGCCCGGTTCAATATGGTCCAGTGCGTCGAAAATCTCCGACGTCAGCACATACCGCCCGATGATCGCCAGATTCGACGGCGCCTCCGACGCCTTCGGCTTCTCCACCATGTTCCGGATGCGGAACAGACGGTTGCTGGCGCCGTTGTGCGGTACCGGTTCGGCATCCACAACGCCATAAGCCGAGATCGCGTCGCCCTCCACTTCCATCAGTGCGAGCACCGACGCCCCGTAGAACTCGTAAATATCCAGAAGCTGCCGCAGACACGGAATCGGCGCGTCGATTACGTCGTCCGACAGCACCGCCGCAAACGGCTCGGAGCCGACCAGTTCCCGCGCCCGCAGCACCGCATGGCCCAGGCCCAACGCCTCTTTCTGCCGGACATAGGCCACGTTGATCATGTCGGAAATCCCGCGCACCACCGCCAGCAGATCCTTCTTGTTTTTGGCGTCAAGCGTGTGCTCCAGCTCAAAGCTGACGTCGAAATGATCTTCGATCGCGCTCTTGCCCCGGCCCGTGACGATGAAAATGTTCTGAATGCCCGAGTGCAGCGCCTCTTCCACGCCGTACTGGATCAGCGGCTTATCCACCAGCGGCAGCATCTCCTTCGGCTGCGCTTTCGTCGCAGGCAGAAACCGCGTGCCGAGGCCCGCTGCCGGAAAAACCGCTTTTCTCACCTTGGGAATCATAAACCTGTATTGTAAGCACCCGCGCCCGCCGCGCCGCGCGCCTCGGATTTTACGGCTCGCGCACCCCAACGGCGATCAGTGACGTCGGCGCCCACGGCAGAAAACGATCGATCCGCCGCCACAGCCACACGAGCGAATCAAACACCGCAATCTGAAACCGGCTGAACGTCCGCTTCCGGAAGATGCGCCCGTTCACAAACCACGCCGGCCGGGTCGCGCGGTTAAACCGCAGAATCCTCTCCACCCGGAAACCGGCCTCGGTCATCTTCGCCCGTAACTCGGCTTCCGAATACCGCCGATGGTGCCCCAGTACCTCGTCGAGCGTGCCATACACCGACATCCCCTCCGGAACCAGAATGAGGGCGCGTCCCCCCGTAACCAGCACCGAGTGAATGTTGGCCAGCGCCAGACCGTCATCCGCAACGTGCTCGATCACATTCAGGCAAACCGCGGCGTCCAAAGACTTGGCGAACGGCGCAAAGTCCTCCCTGCGCTCCAGGTCGCACCGATGCACTTCGACTGACTGCCGGTACTGCAGCCGGTTCGACAAACGCGCCAGGTGCTCCTCGTCGATATCGCTCGCAATATAACGGCTCCGCCCGCGCGACAGCAACACGCTCAGATTTCCAATGCCCGCGCCAAACTCGATCACCCGCGCGCCAAGATACGGGCGAATCGTGTCCGCCATCCACCGGTTGAACCGGGGCGCATTCGCCAGCACATCCAGAATCTCCGGCCCCTTGTCGCGATAAATATCCCGAACGAAGCCGAATCGCAGCATCACCAGAACCGCCTCGATCGCGTCGCGAAACCCGATCTTCTTCCCTTCCTCGTATGTCCGGCCGCGATAGCTGATCGGTGTCTCAAAAATCCGCACCTGGCGCTGCGCCAGCTTGATCGTGATTTCCGGCTCGATGCCGAAGCGCTCCGTCCGCAGCGGGATGGACCGCAGCAACGAAGTGCGAATCGCCTTGTAACACGTCTCGATGTCCGTGAGGTTCAACCCCGAAATCATGTTGCACAGAAGCGTGAGGAACTTGTTTGCCACCGAGTGCCAGAAATAAAGGACGCGCCGGCTGCCGGCCGCCATGAACCGGGACCCGAACACCGCGTCCGCTTCCCCATCCAGCAGCGGACGGAGTAGCTGGGGATAATCCGACGGGGAATATTCCAGGTCAGCGTCCTGAATCAGACAAATCTCGCCGCGAGCGTGTTCCAAGGCCGCGCGAATCGCCGCCCCTTTGCCCCGATTCTCCTTCTGGCGGATGACATGGACCTGATCGGGATGAAGCTGCTGAAACGCTGCCGCGCGTTCCGCCGATGCGTCCGTGGAGGCGTCGTCCACGACGACGATTTCAAGCCCCAGGCCAGCCGGCAGAGGCGCGCGCAGAACGCGGGACAGAATTTCGCTGATCCATTCTTCCTCGTTATAGAGGGGTACGAGAACCGAAAGGAGCATAAGGTATTTGAGTATTCAGCATACCCCGCCTGCGGCTGAGACTTGACCGAAGAGTCAAACACTAGCCCTACAGGAGGCAGGTGTCGTGAGAGGTTGCTGGATTCGGAAATCGTGTCGCGCTCAGATTGTTTTCACCGCATTGGGCATGGCCGCAGTCGCGCTGCTGCCCGTGGCAAAGGCGGCCACGCTGCCGGCGATGTTCGCGCGGGGATCCGACGGAACTTTGAGAGGCTGGGCCGGGCCGATGTCGGCCGCATTTCACCCAGGCCGTGTCGAGTTCCACGCCGGAGCGGCGAGATTCTCGCTGATATTCATCGGCGCCAACGAGAACGCGGCTCCCTCGGCCGAAGATGGCGGCGCTGCGGTGAACTTTCTCTCCTCCGGCGCCGGTGGCCAGGCGGCAATTCCCGTCTACACGGCGGTTCGATACCGGAGTCTCTACGCCGGCGTCGATGCGCTGTTTCACGGCGACGGCTCGTCGATGAAGCCCGAATATGTCGTAGCCCCCGGGGCGGACCCCGGCCGCATCGGTTTCTCCTACGAAGGCGCCATCGCCTCCCTCGACGCCGGGGGCGCCCTGATCCTGGACGTCGACGGCGCCCCGTTCCGGGAAGATCCTCCGGCAGCTTTCCAGATAACCCCCCACGGACGCCGTCAGGTGAGTGTCGCGTTCGAAAAGGATTCCGGCGGCGCTTTCCGCTTTCGCCTCGGAGCCTATGACGCGAGCCTTCCCTTGGTCATCGACCCGGCGTTGAATTACACCGCCACGATCAACGGAACTTCCATCAGTTCTGCCACAGGCGTCGTTTCCGATGCCCACGCCGACGTCTATGTCTGCGGGTACACCGATTCGGCCAACTTCCCCATGCTTGCCGCTCTACAGCCCGGCTTCGGTGGCGGCAACGACGTCTTCATCGCCAGGCTCGCGCAGTCGGGCAAGTCGCTGGTCTGGGCCACGTTCCTCGGAGGCATGGGAGACGACCGCGCCACCGGAATCGCCCTCGATGCCGCCGGAGAAGTCGTCGTCATCGGATCCACGCAGTCCATCAACTTCCCCGTCGCCTCGGCCTATCAACAATCCCTCCGGGCCAGCTCCGGTCAGGACGCTTTCATCGCCAAACTCAACTCCGCCGGAAACGGGCTCGTATTCTCGACCTACTTTGGCGGGAGCGGCTGGGATTTGGCGAATGCGGTCACGCTCGATTCGGCGGGAAACATCTACGTCATCGGCGACACGCAGAGCCACGACTTCCCCGTCCTCTCCCCCCTGCAGGCGCTCAACCAAGGCCAGCAGAACACCTTCGTGGCGGAGTTCACTCCGGCCGGCTCGCTCTCCTGGTCCACCTACTTCGGAGGCAACAGCATCGACCACGGAGCGGGAATCGCGGTGGACGCAAGTTCGAATGTCTACCTGGCCGGATCCACCTGGTCCACGGCCTTCCCCGTGCACAACCCCTTTCAGGCAACCAACCACGGCGGCCAGGACGCCTTCGTGGCCAAGTTCGCCGCCGGCGGCGGTTCGGTCGTCTTCAGCACTTATCTCGGCGGCTCCGGCAGTTCGAACTCGCCCATTGAAGGCGCGGTGGGCGTCGGCGTCGACCTCTTGGGGGATGTCTACGTGGGAGGAACCACAAACTCGATGGACTTCCC
>JAKAJI010000395.1 GCA_021813825.1 Acidobacteriota bacterium
GTCTTGATTTCTTTGGGCACGCCAATGTGCATGGAAGCCTCCCTTGGGCGATAGGGCTTCATTTTAAGCTTCCGGCCGGTCGCGGACTTTGAAATTTTGTACAAAATTCCGCGATTTACGATATATTATCCTCACGATTACGAGTTTCAGGAAATGTCATACGTCAAGATAGACAAATTCGACAAAGCCATCCTTGGTCAGCTGCAGGCGGATTCACGCCTGACCTTCGGCGAGGTCGGCGAGCGGGTTGGGCTGTCGCCCTCGGCCTGCCACAAGCGGGTCAAGGCCATGGAAGAGGCCGGGCTGATCGCGGGTTATGTCGCCATCGTGGCCGAGGAGCAGGCCCGGCTGCGCACCAGCGTCTTCGTGCAGATTTCGCTCGCCAGTCAGAAGCAGGAGGCGCTGGACGCCTTCGAGCGCGCGGTTTCGGGCCATGAGGAGATCATGGAGTGCTTCCTGATGGCCGGGCTGTCCGATTACCTGCTGCGGGTGCTCTGCCGCGACGGCGAGGACTACGAACGCATCCACAACACCATCCTGGTGCGCCTGCCCGGGGTGGAGCGGGTGATCTCCAACTTCGCCATCCGCAAGGTGCTGCGTCGCACCGCCGTGCCGCTGTCGCGCACCGGCGAAGGCTGACGGGCGGGGCCTGCTCCTCGAAGTTCCGCACGGGTCGGCCTCATGTGTTTTGTTGTCAATGAAATTAATATAGCGTAATCAGGTCCGGCAATCCGCTGGGGCTTCATCCGGAATTCGGGAACCGCCATGACATCATCCTCCGCCGAGGCGCTGCTGCTCGATTTCGGCTCGGTCATCACCTATTCGGCCTTCGAGATCATGGATCGGGCGGAGCGGCGGCTGTCGCTGGCGCCGGGCACGCTCACCTGGCGCGGCCCGCTCGATCCGACGACCGATGCGCTATGGGTCGCCATGCAGGCCGACGAGATCAGCGAGCGGCATTACTGGGAGCGGCGGGCGGACGAAGTCGGCCGTCTGGTGGGCCGGAGCTGGGCGCCGCTCGATTTCTTCCGCGCCATCCGCGGCGGCGATCTCAACGAGGACGTGCGCCCGGAGATTGTGGAGCTGGTTTCGGAGGCCCGCGCGGCGGGGCACAAGGTCGGCATCCTGACCAACGAGCTGGAGTTGTTCGGCGGCGTGGAATCGAGCCAGTCGCTCGAGATCGTGCGGATGATGGATATCGTGGTCGACGCCACGCACACGCGCATTCTCAAGCCCGATCCGCGCGCCTATGCGCTGGCAGTGGAGCGGTTGGGCGTCACCCCTGACGGGATCGTTTTCGTGGACGATCAGAAGCGCAACGTCGAGGGGGCGCTGCGGGCGGG
Organism: Acidobacteriota bacterium; assembly: GCA_021813825.1. Lineage (GTDB taxonomy): Bacteria > Acidobacteriota > Terriglobia > Bryobacterales > Bryobacteraceae > JAJYKC01. The sequence continues at coordinate 1,344 of JAKAJI010000395.1, forward strand.
CCTGCACGGAATCTTTTTCGATGTCCGTGACGTGCCGCGTTCGCTCCGGGCGGTGCGGACCGCACTGGGCCTAACGGTCTGAAGAGCAGGGAACATTTGGCTTGGTGCTACAGCTTTGCTCCTGTAGGTTTGGTGTTCGGTAAGACTGTAGCGTCGGCTTCGGGGGCAGATTACGCCTGTGCCGGCGCTTTCTTTGATTTCCAAACTGCTCCGCATTTAAGGTCGATCTGATGGCGCCCAAGACGGAAAAAAAGGCCAAAGCACGCTCGGCAAGAGTCCAAGCGGCAAAGCCGCCTGCCATGAAGAAGCCGTCCGCCTCGAAGGAAAACCTGCGTCTGGAAGAGTTCCTGCCCTTCCAGCTCGCGGTGGTGGCCAACCGCGCCTCGCAGATGATCGCCCGGGTGATCGAAGATGAGTACGACCTCCAGGTGCCGGACTGGCGCATCCTGGTGACGCTGGACGAATATGCGCCGCTCTCGCCCAACGAGATCGCCAATTACACCAGCATGGACAATCCTCGCGTCAGCCGGGCGCAAAGGCGGCTGACGGATCTGCGTCTGATCAGTTGCGAAAGCGATCCCAACGATGGCCGCCGCAAGATCATCACCTTGACGCCGCTGGGAAAAACCGTCTGCCGTAAGATGAGCCCGGAAGCGCATTCCCGCGAGGCCTGGCTGCTGGAGGGATTGTCCGGCGAGGAACGCCAGTCCCTGGCGCATATCCTGCGCAAGCTGAAGGCGTGGACGGAAAACCTCGAACTTCCCGAGTCGATAGACTAGCGCCGCTGCGAACCGCTCGCAGGTGATCGGCTTGCCCGGCCGCGCTAACACTTTGGTGTTAAGGCCGAAACGCGCGGCGCGCCGGTTTTGGCGCGCGCCTCGCTCTGCCGTTCGCGCTAGCCGCGGCATCTGCGCAACAATGGCGCGGAAAGCGGAACCCTACAGATAATTTCATTGACAACTAAATTTATTCTGGGATTACGTTGGCTATGCCGGCGACAAGGCCGGCAGGAGGAAACCAGGGGACAAGAAGAATGAAACCAGGACGTTTCGGAATCGGCACGCGCTTGATGCTTTCGGCCGGCCTTGTGGCGCTGTTCGCCGGTCCCGCGCTCGCGGCGGCATCCGGGCCAAAACTCGAAGAAGTCATCGTCACTGCGCAGAAGCGCGCGCAGAACATGCAGAAGGTGGGTATCGCCGTCTCCGCCATCGGGTCACAGCAGTTGGCGTCGCTGCCCAATTCCGACGTCACGGCGGTCGTGAACCTGGTTCCCAGCGTACAGTTCAATCAGTACAGCCCGACGTTGACCGTCTTCAACATCCGCGGCGTGTCGCAGAACGACTTTGCGGACTCGCAGGAATCGCCGATCGCTTTCTATGCCGACGATGTCTATATCGGCGCGATGGGGGCGATCGCCGGACAGATGTACGATCTGTCCCAGGTTGCGGTGCTGCGCGGGCCGCAGGGCACCCTGTTCGGCCGGAACGCCACCGGCGGCGTCATTCAGGTGACTAGCGCCGCGCCCACGGACTATCTCACCGGTTATCTGCAGGCCACTGGCGGCAGCTATGGCGAATACGACACGGAGGGCGCCGTCAGCGGCCCTCTCAGCAATTCCTGGCGTGGCCGCTTCTCGTTTCAGACGCAGCACAACGACGGCTATATCAAGAACCTGATCGGCCCCGACCTCAACAGCGCGAACTCCTATGCGGGGCGGCTGCAGCTCGAAGGTGACGTCGGCCATGGTGGCCAGCTGCTGATCAAGCTCTGGGGCATCCGCAACGACCATGAAGTCAGCGGCGGCTATTCTCATCGCGCTTCGTATACCAATGCCGATGGTCTGGGCGTATTCGTGCCTTGGAACGTCGATGTCTACGGCACCTGCCCGGGCTGCGATCCCTTCGGCTACAAGGCGCCCGGCTATCCGTTCACCGGTTCGTACAACCGCAAGGGCCTGTTTGACCGTACCTATGGCGGTTTGACAGTGAAATATACGCAGGCCTTTGACGGCTTCAATCTGACGTCGATCACCAACATGCAGGTATTGCGCAAGCGGTATGGTGAAGACAGCGATATGTCGCCGAATTCCATATTCATCTACGATACCCATCAATATCTGCTGCAGGAATCGCAGGAAACCCGGCTGGATGGTCAGGTCGGGCGGTTGCACTGGACGGCGGGCGTCTACCTGCTCGACATCAACAGCCGCAACAATTACGACGCCAATGTCCTGGTGGCGGGCGAGAACATCGTCTACCAGGCCAAGACCGATACCTATAGCGTGGCAGGTTTCGGCCAGCTCGAATATAAGCTGAGCGACCAGTTCAAAGTGATCGGCGGGTTCCGCTATTCCTGGGACCACAAGAAGTATTGGTACACCACGACCGACTCGTTGATTCCGGCGAACGATTTCACGTTCGATCCGACCCTCTATCCCAATCTCGCGTCACGCACCTATCATCCGGACTATTCCTACCGGGCCGAACTCGACTACACGCCGACCACCAACGCTTTGGTCTATGTCAGCGTCAATCGCGGCACCAAGGCAGGCGGCTTCGCCACGCCGAGCAGCCCGCCGCCGGATCCCGCCCAGCTCGTGTTCGGTCAGGAGGATCTGACCAGCTACGAGGGCGGCTTCAAGCTCACGCTGTTCAACGACAGCACCCGGCTGAACGGGTCGGTGTTCCATTACGATTATCACAACTACCAGGCCTATGGCTTCTTCGGTCTGTTCCAGCAGATCACCAACAACCAGGCCACCGACGACGGCCTGGAACTGGAACTGACCACCACGCCGGTGAGCGGCCTGGTGCTCGATGCCTTCACCTCGTTCCTCAGCACCCAGGTGAAGAACCTTCATCTGCCGGCTGGGACGGTGAAGGATCGCGTGATGCCGCAGGCGCCGCACTTCAGCGGTGGCCTTTCAGGGCAGTACACGATGCCCTTGTCCGGCGGTGGCGATCTCTCGCTGTCGAGCGACTGGAAGTACAACGGCACGCAATATATGAGCGTGATGAACGCGCCGGTCGACAAACAGCCGGCCTATCTCGTCGGCAATGTGCAGGTCAGCTACGTGCCGTCGTTCAACGACAATCTGGAACTGAGCTTCTTCGTCAACAATGTCACCGACCAGGCTTACCGGATCTACAATCTCGATCTGTCCGGTCTGCTGGGCTTCAACCAGGGCGTCTATGCGCCGCCGCGCTGGTATGGCGTGACCCTGCGGTATAACTTCTGAGCGCTTCCCCGCGGGGGCATGTCGCGGCGCCGGGTGGTCCCCTCCCGGCGCCGTTTTTCTTTGCGGGACGAGCGTGTCAGACCGGGCGGCC
>JAKAJI010000396.1 GCA_021813825.1 Acidobacteriota bacterium
TTGCGGCGGATGCTCGATGAGGAGGAGTTTTTGTCGCCGCACGGGGTGAGGTCGTTGTCGCGGTACCACAAGGATCAGCCGTATGTGCTGCATTTCGACGATCACGAGTACAAGGTGGATTATGAGCCGTGCGAGTCGCGGACGGGAGTGTTTGGGGGGAACTCGAACTGGCGGGGGCCGGTGTGGTTTCCGGTGAATTTTCTGCTGATCGAAAGCCTGCAGCGGCTGCACCATTATTTTGGGGAGGAGCTGCAGGTGGAGTTTCCGACGAATTCTGGGCATTATGCGCATTTGTCGGACGTGGCGGCGGGGCTGAGCCGGCGGCTGGCGTCGTTGTTTTTGCGGGATACGGAGGGGCGGCGGCCGGTGTTCGGGGGCGCGGAGAAGTTTCAGACGGACCCGCACTTCCGGGATCACATCTTGTTCTACGAGTATTTTCACGGCGATAATGGGGCTGGACTGGGGGCGAGCCATCAGACGGGGTGGACGGCGCTGGTGGCGAAGTTGCTGCAACAGAGCGGGGAGTAGGGGCTGGTGAGTCCCGATTCCGGAAGGCTGAGCGGAAGAATTGAACCAACCGAATAGAAAACGCCAGATCGTGACGCTGGTTGTGCTGGCGGTGTGCGCGCTGATGGCGGGCGCGGGATCGATCGCGTATTACGCCAAGCGGGACATCGACTATGCGCAGAAGTGCGGGGCGGGGCAGTGCTGGGGGTATGTGCTGTCGCAGCAGATGGTGACGGGGAAAGTGACGCTGCGGTTTTGGGGCAGTTGGGGGCTGGACTGGGAGTATGTGTTTCCGGCGGGTGTGGTGCGGCGGGCGACGGACAACCGGTGGCTGGCGACGGACCGGGCGATTGTGGTGAATCTGCGGTGGAGTCCGGCGCGGGAGGGTGCGGAGGAAGTTCCGGTGGAGGTGCTGTACGACTATCAGCGCGGGACGGTGGCGGTGTGGTCGCCGCTGGCGTTATGGCGGATGGCGGATTACCGGGCGGCGCGGGGTGACCGGAATTGGCTGGATGAGAAGGCGTTTCGGGCGGCGGTGGACGCGATCGAGCAATAAGTAGGGGTCAGACGATCCGCAACTCGAGGCCGACGGCGGAGAGGGCGGCGCCGGCGGACATGAGGGCGGCTGCCCAGAGGAGGGGTCTGCCGTGGCTGGCGCGGCCGGCGGCGAGGCCGAGGGCGCCCAGGACGGCGATTCCGACGGCGAGGGCGAGCCAGGAACGTTGTGGGACGAGCGCTCCGGCGAGGAGGGGCACGAGCGCGCCGACGAAATTGCATGAGCTGGACAGGGCGGCTCCCAACAATGTTTCGAGGAGTATGGCGCGGCCGAGGCGGGTGGAAGCGAGACGGCCGCCGGCGCGGAGGCTAAGCTGGCGTTCGGCGCGGACCAGGGCTCCGCGCTGGTGAATATATTCGGCGGCGAAGAAGACGAACATGCCGGACAAGGACGAAGCGGCGGCGATGCGGAGGGCGAGGCCGAGGGTGAGGGGATCGGGCGAGCGGACGACTTTGGCGGCGGCAAAAGTAAGTGCGGTAAGGATGCCGTCCGTTAAACCGATGACGAAAGGGAAGACGTGGCTTGACTGGGAGCCGGAGGCCATTTAGCGACGCCTCTTGACCCAGTCGACCAGGCGGTTGCCGGCGGCGAGTTCGTCCACGCTGTGGACGACGGCGCCGGTGGCTTCGATGGCCTTGCAAAGGCCCGGGTAGTCGATGCCGTCGCCTTCGACGGTGACGTCCATTCCCACGGTTTCGATGTCGATTTCGGTGACGGTGATGTTCAGCCCTTGCACGCCCTCGACGCGTTCGATGGCGGCGGCGAGCTCGACCAGACTTGGGCGGCTGACGGCTTTGTCAACATCCAGTACAAGCCTCCGGATTTTCACACTGTGCTCCTTTCTGGTTTCCTGACCGAGGTTCATTGTTTCACGGGGCGATGGTTTGAGGCTAGCGCGGGGCTGCGCAACGGGCCATCAGCCGCCGATGGAATACATGGGGCGGGGTGGGGCGACGAATTGGGTGGTGTTGTTGATTTCGTGGCCGCGCCACTTGGCGTGGACGTTGGTTCGGATGACTTCCTGGATTTGCGAGTCGGAGGCGCCGGAGCGGAGGAGGCCTTTGACGTCGGTTTCTTCGATGGCGAAGAGGCAGTAGCGGAGTTTGCCATCGCTGGTGAGGCGGATGCGGTTGCAGTTGAGGCAGAAGGGGCGGCTGACGCTCGCGATGAAGCCGACGCGGCCGGCGCCGTTTAAGAAACGGTATTCGGTGGCTGGAGCGCGTGGGTCGGCATCGGGGATTTCTTCGAGGGGGCCGAATTCGCGTTCGAGGATATCGACGATTTCGGAGGCGAACAGGACGCGGTGGCGCTGCCAGAGGCCCTGGGCGTCGAGGGGCATGAATTCGATGAAGCGGATTTCGATATCGCGTTCGAGGCCGAAGCGGACGAGGGGGACGATGTCGGGTTCGATGAGGTCCTTGACGGCGACGGCGTTGATTTTGATGGAGCGGAAGCCGGCATGTTGGGCGGCGTCGATGCCTGCAAGGACGCGGGGGAGATCGTCGCGGCGGGTGATGGAGCGGAAGCGTTCGCGGTCGAGGGTGTCGAGGTGGACGTTGAGGCGGCGGAGGCCGGCGGCGTAGAGGGACGGGGCCTGAGCGGCGAGGAGGACGCCGTTGGTGGTGAGGGCGAGGTCCTCGACGCCGGGGAGGGTGGCGAGACTGGCGATGAGGCGGTCGAGGTCGCGGCGGACGAGCGGTTCGCCGCCGGTGATGCGGAGTTTGCGGATGCCCAAGGGGATGGCGGCTTCGACGAAGCGGGTGATTTCCTCGAAGGTGAGGATTTCGGGTTTGGGGAGGAAGCGGACACCGTCTTCGGGCATGCAGTAGAAGCAGCGGATGTTGCAGCGGTCGGTGACGGAGATGCGGAGGTTATCGTGGGTGCGGCCGAAAGTGTCGACGAGCGGGCGCACCATGGGGGCGAAGGCTACTTTACCTCGAGCATGCGGCGGATGGGGAGTTCGGCGCGGCGCATGAGATCGGGGTCGAGTTCGACACGGGGTGAGAGGGTTTCGAGGGCGGCGCGGAGTTTTTCGAGGGTGTTGCGGCGCATGTAGGGACATTCGCTGCAGTTGCACTGCTCGTTGGCGACGAAGTGGAACTGCTTTTCGGGAGCGAGGCGGCGGAGGGAGTGGGAGACGCCGCTTTCGGTCATGACGATGAATTCGCGCGCCGGGTTGGAGACGCACCAGTCGATGATGGCGGAGGTGGAGCCGATGAAGTCTGCCATGCGAAGGACTTCGGGGGGGCACTCGGGGTGGGCGGCGACGAGGGCAGTGGGATATTGGGCGCGGGCGGCGACGAGGCGGCGGGCGGGGAAGGTGGCGTGGACGAAGCAGGCGCCCTGCCAGATGCGCATGTTTTCGCGGCCGGTTTCGCGTTTGACGTAGTTGCCGAGGTTGATGTCGGGGAGGAAGAGAATGGGGCGGTCTGCGGGGATGGAGTTGACGATGGCGACGGCATTGCGGGAGGTGCAGAGGATGTCGCTTTCGGCTTTTACTTCGACGGAGGTGTTGATGTAGGAGACGATGACGTCGTCGGGGTGGGTGGCGCGCCAGGCGCGGACCTGTTCGGCCGAGCAACTATCGACGAGGCTGCAGCCGGCTTCGCGGTCCGGGACGACGACGGTGCGGGAGGGGTTGAGGACCTTGGCGGTTTCGGCCATGAACCAGACGCCGCAGAAGGCGATGACGTCGCCGGAGAATTCGCGGGCTTTGCGGGCGAGTTCGAGGCTGTCGCCGATCGCGTCGGCCAGTTCCTGGATTTCGGTGGACTGGTAGTGGTGCGCCAGGATGACGGCGTGACGGCGGTGTTTCAGTTCGAGGATTTCCTCGGTGATGGATGCGATGGTGGCGGGCACGGGAAACCTCGCCCTTTGGGCTGGTTTTTCTTTTAGTCTAGCGCGAAGGGGAACGGGTGGGGCCTGGGCGGGGCAAAGTAGACTGGGGGTATGGTGCGAGGAGTGCTGGTGGCGACGCTCGAGTGCGTGATGCTGGCCGGCGTGGCGGGGTGGGCGCAGGACAGTCCGGATAATTTTGCGGTGCGGCACGAGATCGGGCTGGGGGTGCGGGCGTTCCGGATGGGGCGGTACGAGGAGGCAGCGCAGCATTTTGAGAAGGCGATCCAGATGGATCCGCAGTCGATTAACCCGAGGCTATACCTGGCGACGTCGTATGCGTCGATGTACCGGCCGGGCGCGACGGATGCGGCGAATCTGGAGTGGATTCATAAGGCGGAGACGGAGTATTTGAAGGTGCTGGAGCTGAATCCGGAGGAGGAGAACGCGCTGCGGTCGCTGGCTGGGTTGGCCTATGAGCGGGCGGAAGGGATTCGGGATCCGGCGGAGAAGCGGGAGCAGTTGAAGCGGGCGGCGGGGTGGTATGAGCAGGCCGGGGAGGCGCTGCCGAAGGACAAGGGAGCGTTTTACATGGTGGGGGTGATTGCGTGGGAGCAGTGCGAGCCTGCGATCCGGGCGGCTCGGACGGCGGCGGGGATGGGTCCGGCGACGCAGGGGATGATTCCGGATGCGGGGGCGCGGACGAAACTGCGGGCCGAGTGCGGAGACACGCTGGAGGACGGGGTTGCGAAGCTGAAGCACGCGGTG
>JAKAJI010000397.1 GCA_021813825.1 Acidobacteriota bacterium
TCGAAATGCTGCCCCGCCTGGTGCCCGTCGAGGATGAGGAAGTTTCCAAGGAACTCGAAAAGCACTTCCGGAAAACCGGCATCCGCTGCGAAACCGGCGCCAAGGCCGAAAACATCCGCAAAGTCGCCGGCGGCGTGATGTTTGAAGCGACCCTCGCCAACGGCAAGAAGGAAGAGATCACCGCCGAGAAACTGCTCGTCGCCGTCGGCCGCAAACCGAACACCGACAACATCGGCCTCGAAGGAACCAAGGTGAAACTCGACCGCGGCTTCATCCTGGTGGATGAGATGCAGCGCACCGGCGAACCCGGCGTCTACGCCATCGGCGACGTCGTCGCCGGCACGCCGCAGTTGGCCCACGTCGCCACGCGCGAAGGCATGATCGCCGTCGCGCACATGGCCGGCAAACCCACCACGCCGATCAACAAAATGCGTATCCCCGGCGCCACCTACACCGAACCCGGCATCGGCAGCGTCGGCCTCACCGAAGCCCAGGCCAAGGCCAAGGGCTACGACGTCAAGGTCGGCAAGTTCCCCTTCTCGGCCAACAGCAAGGCGACCATCCTCGGCAGCCACGAAGGCTTTGTCAAGGTGGTTGCCGACGCGAAACTCGGTGAAATTTTGGGCGTCCACATCATCGGGCCGCAGGCCTTCGAGCTGATTTCCGAGGCGGTCACCGCAATGGAGAGCGAGGCGACGGTCGAAACGATGATGGCCACCATCCACGCCCACCCAACCATCTACGAAGCCATCGGCGAGGCGTTCCAGAACGTCTACGGCCTGGCGATCAACATCTGAGAGGCGCACAACAGAAGTGAGCCGCGAGTGCGAGTTGCGCGACTGCGGGCGGCTCGGCTATGCCGAGGCGCTTGAACTGCAGGAGTTCCTCGTCACCGAGCGCAAGGCCGGGCGCATTCCCGATCAGTTGCTCCTCCTCGAACACCCGCATGTCGTCACGCTCGGCCGCAACGGCCACATGGATAACCTCCTCGCCTCGGAAGAGATGCTCGAACGCGGCGGCATCGGCTTCTATCGCACCCGGCGTGGCGGTGACATCACGTATCATGGCCCCGGCCAGATCGTCGGCTACCCGATCTTCGACCTCCGGGAATGGAAGCGCGATGTGGTGGCGTATGTGCGAGCCTTAGAAGAGGCACTCATCGACGCTGTGGCTGAGTTCGGCGTACAGGCGGAGCGTAGCGCGGAAGGTCACACCGGCGTATGGGTCGACGGGAGGAAACTGGCGGCCATCGGCGTCCACATCAGCCGCTGGGTCACCTCCCACGGGTTTGCGCTGAACCATGAGACCGAGTTGAGTTACTTCCGGTACATCGTGCCCTGCGGTTTGACATTGCCCGTAACCTCGCTCGCTGACCTGGGCGTGGCCGCCCCGCGGGAAAAAGTCTGCGAGGCGATCGTGCGCGGTTTCGCGCGCGTGTTCAATTTACATATCCGGCCCGTCGACGCATGGGCCCACATTTTGGAGAAAACGCAATGATCGAAGTCGTGATGCCCCAGATGGGGGAAAGCATCGTCGAAGGAACGCTGACCAAGTGGTTGAAGAAGGCCGGGGAGCGCGTCGAACGCGACGAACCCCTGTTTGAAATCTCCACCGACAAGGTTGACACCGAGATTCCGGCGCCCGCCGCCGGCGTGCTCGCGCAGATCCTCGTCGAAGAAGGCAAAACAGTCGCCATCGGAACCGCCGTCGGCGCGATCGACGAAGCCGGTACCGGCGCCCCGGCGCCCGCAGCCGAAAAGCCTGCCGCAGCACCGGCCCCGGCGCCTGTCGCCGCCGCTGCGCCCGCTGCGCCCGCGCCCGCACCCGTCGCTCCGCCGCCGCCCGCCCCGGAACCCGCCGTGGCAGCCGCTGTCGAAGCACCCGCCGGCCCACTGAGCCCGCTCGTCCGCAAGATGGCCCGCGACTACAACATCGATCTGCGTCAGGTGAAAGGGACCGGCGCCGGCGGACGCATCACCAAGCAGGACGTCGAAGCCTTCATGTCCGCCCAGGGCGCTAAAACGATGGCCCAGTCCGAAGTGGCAGCGCCCGCCGCGCCAGCCGCCCCGGTCTACCAGCCCCCGGCCGCGCCTCCCGCACCGCCCGTATATCAGGCGCCGGCGCCGCCCGCGGCTCCCACCGCCCCCGCAATTCCTGCCGCCGCGTCCCGCGTCGAGCCCATGAGCGTCATGCGCCAGCGCATCGCGGAGCACATGGTCCTCAGCAAGCGGACCTCCGCCCACGTCACCACCGTCCACAAGGTGGACATGACCAAGGTCGCCAAGCTGCGCGACCGCAATAAGGACGAGTTCAAGGCGCGCTACGGCACCTCGCTGACCTTCCTTCCATTCGTCATCCGTGCTGCCGTCATCGCCCTGCGCCAGTTCCCGATCTTCAACTCCTCCATCGAAGGCACGAACATCCTCTATCACGGCAGCATCAACGTCGGCATCGCTGTCGCGCTCGAAAACGGACTCATCGTGCCCGTTATCCGCGACGCCGACGAGAAGAACGTCATCGGTCTCCAGCGCTCCGTCGCCGACCTCGCCTCCCGCGCCCGCTCCCGGCAACTCAAACCGGACGAAGTGCAGGGCGGCACCTTCTCCATCACCAACTTCGGCAGCTTCGGCAGCGTCTTCGCCACGCCCGTCATCAACCAGCCCCAGGTCGCCATCCTCGGCGTCGGCACCGTCGAAAAGCAACCCGTTGTCATCGACGACGCCATCGCCATCCGTTCCATCTGCTACCTCGCCCTCACCTTCGACCATCGCCTGATCGACGGTGCCCTCGCCGACCAGTTCACCGGCCGTGTCAAACAGATCCTGGAAAACTGGACCGAAGCGGTCTTGTAGCCGGCCATGACGGCGATTGAAATCTTCCGTAAGTTCTCGGCCGATAAACTGCGCCAACTCGGCGGGCGCATTCAGGCGTGTCTGGGCAAGCTCAACGAGGACCAGATCTGGTCGCGTGTCGGCCCGAACGAGAACGCCGTCGGCAACCTGGTCCTCCATCTCTGCGGCAATATGCGCCAGTGGATCGGCATATCCATGGCGGGCCTCGAAGACGTCCGCAAACGCCAGGAGGAATTCGAAGCCCAGGGAGGCCTCAGCCGCGCCGAATTGTCCTCCCGCCTCTCAGCCGCCGTCGACCAAGCGGCCGCCTGGATCGAGTCGGCCCCGGACGAAAGATTCCTGGCCACCACGCGGGTCCAAAACTACGACGTCACGGGCCTCGAAGCCGTCTATCACGTGGTCGAGCACTTCGCCGAGCACACCGGCCAGATCATCTTTGTTACTAAGAGGATGACCGGCGAGGACCTGGGCTTTTACGGCCACCTCAAACAACCCGCTCACAGCGAAAAGACACCGTAGCATCGCTAAAGCCCACTCACCGCGCAGCCGATATGCGACTGCGTGGCATTTCGATTCGCTTTCATAAAATCCTGGCTCGCTGCGGCGGCGTTTTTTTCGCTGGTGGCCCTTCTTGCATCTCCCGGCGTCCTCGCCCAGACAGTGTCCGCCACCCCAACGGCCGTCACGTTCAGCTACGTCATCGGCAACCCACTCCCGGCCGCTTCTTCCGTTTCTCTCCGGCTCTCCTCGGGAACGGCAACCTACACCGCCACAAACACGCAACCCTGGCTCGTCGTAAGCCCACCCAGCGGATCCATGCCCGCCACACTCAGCCTGCAGGTAAACCCGACCTCGTTAACCGCCGGCACCTACACCGACACGGTAACCGTAGCTGTGACCGGCGTCGCCTCGCCCACCACCATCAGCGTCACGCTCGTCGTCAGTGCCCGCACCGGAGGAATCGTCGCGAACCCCACGGCCCTGTCCTTTTCCACTCCCCCGAACCCACCCGCCTCCCAAACCATCACCCTCACAACCGACGGTGCGCCGGTACCCTTCACAGTCACCTCGGGCGCCAAGTGGATGACCGTAACTCCAACGGCCGGAGTGGTGCTCCCCGGCGAGCAGTTCCTGTTAACCGTTTCCGTGGATTCCTCTACTTTGAACCCGCAAGCGGCCCCCTACACAGGAAAGCTGACCATCGTCTCCTCGTCCGGCGGTTCCTCCACAACAACAACCCTCAGCCTGACCGTTAGCCTCACGGTGAACTCCGCGATGCCGACCATCACTTCCGTCTTCCCCACCACACTCCCGATCAGCCAGAACCCGATCACCATCACGATTCGCGGCACAGGCTTCTACGGCGCAACCGTAGCGGGCTTGAGTGGCTTACCCGCGCCGCTGGCGACGAAACTGCTTAACTCGACCGCGATGCTCGCGACCATTCCCGCCAGCGAGCTTTCCGCACCCACGACTTTGGGCCTGTTCGTGACCAATCCCCCACCCGGGGGCACATCCGCCACGTTCAGCGTTCCCGTCGCCGATACACCAGTGCTATTAGCGGCCGTCAACGCGGCAAGCTACTCGACCAACAGCACCACCACTACACCGAACGTAAGTCCAGGCGAACTACTGACGTTGTTCGGAACCAACATCGGCCCAGTCACGCCCGCCGGGATGACAACCAGCGCACCCGACCAGGTGAGCACCTCGCTCAGCGGCGTCTCCGTCACCGTCGATGGCTACGCGGCCCCGATCCTCTACGCCAGCCAGAATCAGGTCAGCATCCAGGTCCCCTTCGAGATCGGAA
>JAKAJI010000398.1 GCA_021813825.1 Acidobacteriota bacterium
GTTGGGCGACGCCAGGCTTCACTCTCGCCGCGCTGGCCAAAAACAGCTGCTGCGAGATGGGGCATAATATTGGCATTCTGGTGGGCCAAATTAAATGCGCGAAATGGGCCTGGCCGGATGCGTGTACTCAACGGCGGATCGATACGAAAGGAGAGTCTGGGAGGACCCCGGTGCGCGTGGAACGAGCAAGGAGTTCCGATATCAACGTGGGACCGAGTGCGCAACTTGTGCATCGAGCTAAAAGAGTTCTGACACAGTCGCCTGAAAACAGCCGGAGAAGCAGGTGGTTGTTTTGTCGCAGGCAAGCTCCTTCGACCCGTGCGGCGGAGCTAAGTTGTTGAAATGGATGGTCGGGGCGGGGAGATTTGAACTCCCGACCCCCTGCGCCCAAGGCGGATTGGGGCACACGCCGAAGACGCCGTATTTTCAAGCCTTTACGATTCAAGCAGATACGGGCAGCCGGTTGAAGTCTGTGGAGCCCGGTTGAACCCGGAAGCACCGGGCAGCTACAAAATCATCTACAGCGCCGCGGCCAACCGCACGGGGGCGGGCGTGGTCGTCGCGTGAAAGACTTGGTGAGTGCCCACCGATCAACCAACGCCCGGCTTGAGTATGTTTTCTTCGACTTCCTTGATCCCCAACGGGGAGATCGTCACGGATTCGGTCTCCCTGTCATATTCGACGAGGCGCTCCTTGTGAAGCGGTGCCAGAACCTTTTTCTTGAACATCGGGAAATACGAATACTCAACCCACGAGAAGAGGTCTTCTGACATCACGGCGTTGTCAGATTCTTGATAGCAGAGCAGCAGGACCTTGTGCTTGAAGTCCAGGTCATTGCGCAAAATGCGCTTCTTGCCGGCCACGTGCCAGACATCCGGAATGCTGCGCTGAGCGAGCCCGTCCACAAGATCTTGAGCCTCCTCGAGGGACAGATTGTGATAGACCCGGATGAGTTCGCACATTATCCAGTCGCACGCCCTGGCGATCGTCATTGCGTCGATCCGGTTAGCATCGACGTCGCCGCCTACATGCCCGATACCACGCTTGTTCCTCAAGGTGTAGAGGAAAACAAGCGCACGCGGCATTACGATTCTTAGTGACTCGACACCTGAGCTCTTCGGGCTCTCTATCAGCTTGCGACACTCGACAGAGAAGTCAGGGATCTTCTGCCCAAACGGGATTGACGATTTCAGGATCTCCGATTGAAGGAGCCTCAGGACCGACTCACAGAACTTCCCCGCCCCTAGCCCAAGCGTCTCGTCGTTTCCTTCCGCCAGTCGCCTCTTCACGTCAAGGAAGGGTTTGATGATCTTGGATCGGAACTGAGTCGGAACGCTGGCCAGTGCTACATCGAGCGGAGACTTACTTCTTGACGTATTCCCACTGGCCATCGGTGTTCTTCGTCCGAGATAGTTTGTTGTTCCGAACCAAGCGCCCCAATGGGCCGGAAAGTTCGTTGTTCTTGAAGTTCCGGGCCCTGGCCTTGCAGTGCTCAACTACAGCGCCAATGGTCCGCTTCTGACTGAAGAAGTCCTCCTGGATGAACTGTTCGAGTGTCGCCACCGGCCCATCCCCTCTTGCCGCGCGTTTCTTCCCGTTGTCGGCCTTGGGTGACGGACCTTCGACTTTTTTCCTGGTTCTTCGCCCTCGTTTCTTCGACGGCGGTGCGCCCTCAGCCGGGTGTTCCGCCTCTCCGCCCGCTGCCCTGAAGATCAACTCGACAATCTTTAACTGCACTTGCTCGGACTTGAACTTGTTGATGATGTCAGACAGTTCAGCGAGTTGGGCCTTTACTTCCTCGAAATTCTGTATCATAGCGGCGCTACCGAGGTATTGTAGCTGCCCCCATGCTACAACACTTTAGCCAGTTCTTGTTCTGGCACTATCGGTCGGTGATCGGAAGGTATCGCCGTTCGGCCATTCTGAGTGGCTCCGGCGGCATAGCCCACGCACCTGCCCTTTGTGCAGGTGACCTCCTGCTGGCCCTCTGAAAACGCTTGGTCGGACCTGTCCGCGACGTGCCCTGCGGTGCCGCGTACGGATCGCCACAGCTACAAAATTATCTACAGCGGGATTCTTGAGGGAACCAGAAATGGCCGTAACTCATTGACCCCACTGGTCGGGGCGGGGAGATTTGAACTCCCGACCCCCTGCGCCCAAGGCAGGTGCGCTACCAGGCTGCGCTACGCCCCGACTCGTGATGCTTCTTTGATTCTAGACCACTTCTCAGTTCATCCTCGATTCCGGGGCAACTCATGGCCTGGAAACACGGAAGCGTGTTTTGTTTCCAGCCGGCTAAACCAGCACGGCTCGCAGCCGTGGGCGAGGCTTCCTTCGTTACTGTGGCCGCTGAACTGCATCGTCACTGCTAGGAACGGCGACAGGCATGAAAGACGATTTGAGCAGGCGCCTCTTCTTACGAGGGGCGGCAGCAGGGACGGGCGCGGCTGTAGCCGCCCAGGCAACCGGGACGCCCACCCCGCCCGGTTGGCACGGCGCCGAACGGGTGGAGCGCATCGCCACCAACTGCGAAATGTGCTTTTGGCGCTGCGGCGTGCTTGCCGAAGTCAAGAATGGCCGGGTTGTCCGCCTGGAGGGAAACCCGGACCATCCCCTTACGCATGGCCGCCTCTGCGCCCGCGGCAATGCCGGCATCGACCTGCTCTATGACCCGGACCGGCTCAAGTACCCGATGCTCCGTACGGGCGCGCGGGGGGAAGGGAAATTCCGGCGCATTAGTTGGGACGAGGCGTTCAGCTTTCTTGCCACGCGGCTGACCGAAATCAAGGCAAAATACGGTCCGGAAGCCGTGGCTTTGTTTCCGCACGGCGTAGCCTCTACGTTCTTTCACACGCTGATGCGCGCCTACGGTACGCCAAATAGCGCGGAGCCGGCGTTTGCGCAATGCCGCGGTCCACGCGAGGTCGGCTACGCGCTGACCTTCGGCCAAGGCCTGGGCTCGCCCGAACCGGTGGACCTCGCCGAGGCGAAACTGATTGTCCTCATCGGCTCCCACATCGGCGAAAACGTCTTCACCAGCCAGGTGGAGGCCTTCGCCACTGGTCTCTCCCGCGGCGCGAAACTGATTGTCGTCGATCCCCGCTTTTCCACTGCCGCCTCGAAAGCGGATTGGTGGCTTCCCATCCGGCCGGGAACCGACATCGCGCTCCTGCTGGCCTGGATGAACGTCCTGACCGGCGAAAAACTGTACGACGCCGAGTACCTGGACAAGTATGCATCCGGCCTCGGCGAACTCACCGCGCACGTGAAGGAGTTCACCCCAGAGTGGGCCGAGACGATTACGGAAATTCCGGCGGCGCAAATCCGCGCCACCGCGCGCGCGATCGGCGCCGCAAAACCCGCTGTCGCGCTTCATCCCGGCCGCCACGCCACCTGGTACGGCGACGACACGCAGCGTGCCCGCGCCATGGCCATCGTGACGGCGCTCGCCGGCGCCTGGGGGCGCAAGGGCGGCATCTTCCTTCCGACTCATATGCCGCATGGCGGTTTTAAGCTGCCCCCGTTTCCGGCCACACGTCCCCGCATCGACGGCGCCGGTACGCGTTACCCGTTCGCCGATGAGGACCAGGGTGTTACCAACGGCTTGATCGACGGCACTTTGGCCGGCAAGCCCTACCCGATCCACGCCTGGATCGTTTACGGCCAGAACGTGCTCGAAAGCATCCCGCAGCGGCAGAAGACGCTCGCCGCCATCAACAAACTCGACCTTATGGTGGTTGTCGACGTGCTGCCGATGGAGCAGGTTCAGTATGCCGACCTGGTTCTGCCGGAGGCGACCTATCTCGAGCGTTATGACATGCCCGCGATCGTCGACAGCGCGCACACGCCGTACTTGGCGCCGCGGTTTCCGGCGGTCGAGCCGCTGTATGAGTCCAAGCCGGGCTGGTGGATCGCGAAACAGATGGCCGCGCGCCTGGGCCTCGAAGCCTGGTTCCCGTGGTCCGGCCCGGAAGAGCATCTGGCACGCCTGATTGAGCCGCTCGGAACCACCGTCGAGGCGCTGCGCGCCCGCGGCGCCGTGAGCATTCCTGGCCGGCCTTATATCGAGGACCGGCTGCCGGAGGACGGCCCCCTGTTCCCGACATCGTCCGGCAAGATCGAGCTTTACTCGAAGACGCTGCACGACGCCGGGTTCGACCCGCTGCCTCGCTACACGGCCCATCCGGCGCCGCCGGCCGGCTACTTCCGGTTGCTGTACGGCCGCGCCCCGGTCCACTCGTTTGCGCGCAGCGAGAACAATGCCTTGCTGGATGCGCTGATGAGCGAGAACGAAGTGTGGATTTCGCCGAAGTCGGCGCAACTGGCCGGCGTGAGCGATGGAGACCGCGTCGTGCTCGAAAATACAGACCATGTCCGGGGCTCTGCCATCCGCGTGAAGGTCACCAAGGCGATTCGCAACGATTGTGTCTACCTGGTCCACGGCTTCGGACACAAGTCGCGCGCCCTCGGTCTGGCGTACGGCAAGGGCGCCTCGGACGCCGAGTTGATGACGCGCGTGCAGGTGGACCCGATCATGGGCGGCACCGGGATGCGCGGAACGTTCGTCCGGCTGGTTCCTGCCGGGGAGGTGTAAGGAGAAGCCATGGCCCGCTATGCGATGGTGACGGATCTTGCCAAGTGCGTCGGCTGTCAGGCTTGTA
>JAKAJI010000399.1 GCA_021813825.1 Acidobacteriota bacterium
CGGCTCATATAGCTTCGACGTAGCCGCCGCGTCCAACCCGTGCAGGTTCGGATCGTAGAAGAATTGCTGCTCGTTCCGCCAGACTTCGTGATACATCTCGCGCCATTCGGCTCGGGGATCTACCTTGACCTCGATGTCCTGCGTCTTCAGCGGCTCGCCCGGGGGCCCGGCCGGAGGCGCCGCGCCAGGGTGTTCGGGAATCGGCTTGGCCTCCACCAGGAACCACTGCTCTCCCTTCTGGTAAAGCAATTTCTTCCCGTCCTCGCTGATCGTGAAACTCCGCACGCCGGTTACAGGGACATCTCCCTTCCGCTTCGACACGTCAAAGCGATGCACCGTGAACGCCGGCGGACCTTCACGCAGCGCTTCGGATGCTTCGACAAAATAAACCTCTTCCGCCTTGCCCGGCAACAAGTCGATATACCGGCGCGCGTCCACCGGCAGCGCCAGAACCCTTTGGCCGATCCCGTCGAGGTCAATCCGCGTATCCTTCACGTCCTTCTTTTCCGCGTCGTTCCCGTTCTTCGCCTCGGGCTTCTTTTCCTCCTTCGGCTTCTCCTCGTCGCTTTCGGGCCTCAGCGGCGAAGCTTCGTCCTTGGAAAGCACCACCACATACAGACTTCGCGTCACCGGCGCCGCCTCACTGTGGATATCGGGCTGCATCGACATGCCGGAATCCGTGCTCGCCATGAAGTATAGGTATTTCCCGTTTTTGTCGAACACCGGATTCGTCGCCTGGCTCATCCCATCGGTAATCTGCGTCGACTTGGCCCCAGCTAACGAATATAAATGGATCGCGCTCATGTAGCTCGGGAGCTGCTTGGAATACGCCAGCCACTTACTATCCGGCGACCACGAGGGAACCATGTCCCCGTTGCGGTAATAATCGGTATCCACGTGGACCGGAGTCTTGTTGTCCAGCGCCATGTACCACAGGCCCAGATGGTTGTCGACATAGGCTATCTTCTTACCATCCGGCGACCACCGGATCGAATCGTAATAAGCGGGCTTGCCCGGAACGATCTTCGTCACCGCTCCTAGGCCGTTCTGGGGTTCGATGTGAATCGCCCACTCGCCCGACTCATCCGAGAAGTAAGCCACCTTCTGCCCATCCGGCGACCACTGCGGCCCTCGTTCATGCACCGCGACCGTGTTCGTCAGATTTCGCGGATCGCCCTTCTCGCCCGGCACGGTGAGTATGTCGCCGCGGGCCGCAAACGCCGCCCGGGCCCCGGTCGGGGAAAGCGCCGCGTCCTGTAGCTTCGTCCCCACTTTTTCAAAGTGTGGGCGCGCCTCGGGGAAGTCGCCGGTAAGCTCGATCTGGACATCGCTCGTCTTGCCCTTCTTCAGGTCATACAAATGCAGTGAGCCGAACTGCTCATATACGATCGCCCCCGGCCCTGCGCTCGCCGACTTGAAGTCGAATCCGTGGTTGGCCACCACCTGCCGTACGTTCTTGGTTTTGGTCGAATATACAAACAACGTCACCGGACCGTTACGGTCTGAGAGAAAGTAAATGTCGTCACCGATCCACATGGGGTTGAAGTCGTTCGAGTTCACCCGCGGAATCGGCGAGACGCTCGAATCTTCGAGTTTCGCGATCCAGATCTTCTTTGTCTGTCCGCCGTGATATCGCTTCCACGCCGCCTCCCACTGAAAGAGCGGCACGTAAGCGAGGCTGCGCCCGTCCGGCGAGTAACTTCCCTCCTCGGCGATCGGCAGCGGTAACTCCACGGGAAATCCTCCGGTAGCGGGCATCGTAAACAACCGGTCCCCATCGGTCGGGTTATTCCGCGGGGACCGGAACAGGATGTTCTTCCCGTCCACGGTCCAACCCACCGCCTCGTCGTTGCCCGGATGCCAGGTGAGCCGCTTCGGCACGCCGCCGGACGCTGGCATGACATAGACGTCCACGTTTCCGTCGTACTCGCCCGTAAACGCGATTGTGCTGCCGTCGGGCGAAAATACGGGATCCGTTTCAACACCCACGGCCGTCGTCAGCCGTTCGGCCTTCCCGCCGCCGCGAGGCACGCTCCATAAATCCCCCGCATAGGAAAACACAATCTGCGTGGCGCTAAGCGCCGGCCGCTGCGGCAGCAGCAGCTTATCCTCCCCGCGCAGCCAAGCCGCGCAAACACACATCATCACCAAGCCGGCGAACCGTGGCATCGGGGCCTCCAAATGTGTATCAGTATAGCTTTCAGCGCCCAGCCGTTCGATCGGGGGTGGTTCACAGGGAAGATATATCGTGGTACGATATATCTGTGAGCGCAGTTCAGACCTTCTCCCAGACCGACATCCGGCTGCTGGCGGATTTCCGCTTCCAGATCCACCGTTTTCTGCACTTTAGCCAGGAGCAGGCGCGTGCGCATGGCCTGGAGCCTCGCCAGCATCAGCTTCTGCTGGCCGTCGCCGGCCTGCCCGAGGGCACGCGGCCCGTCATCGGCGAGCTTGCCGCGCGCCTGTTCATCCGCCATCACAGCGCCGTCGAACTCGTGGACCGTCTCTGTGACCGCGGCCTGCTCCGCCGTACGCACAGTGAAGCCGACCATCGCGAGGTCCTGGTGTCGCTCACGCGGGCGGGCGAGGCCGTCCTCCACCGCCTCAGCCGGGCGCATCGGGAAGAGCTAGATAAGCTTGGCCCCGAGCTCGCCGCCAGCCTTGAAGCCGTTCTCCAGTCGAAATCATCATGACTAAGAAGCCCCGTAACGAAGAACTCGGCGATTTCACCGCCACGCTGCGGATGGTGCCCATCGCAGCACTGGCGGCGGCCATCGGCCTGCTGGCGGCAGTAGTGGCCTGGGTGCTGCTTCGCCTCATCGCGTTTTTTACAAACATTTTTTATTACCAGCGTTTTTCAACCGCGGCCGCCAACCCCGCCAACACGCTGGGCTACTGGTCGATTCTCATCCCCGTCGCCGGAGCGGTGATCATCGGCTTCATGGCTCGTTTCGGCTCGGAGCGCATTCGCGGCCATGGCATCCCCGAAGCCATAGAATCCATCCTTATGAATGGCAGCCGCGTGGAGCCGCGCGTCGCGATCCTCAAGCCGGTCTCCTCGGCGATCTCGATCGGTTCCGGCGGACCGTTCGGCGCCGAAGGCCCGATCATCATGACCGGCGGCGCCTTCGGCTCAATGATCGCCCAGCTTTTCCGCCTCACGAGCGCGGAACGCAAGACGCTGCTTGCCGCCGGCGCTGCCGCGGGCATGTCCGCCACTTTCGCCGCTCCTGTTTCGGCCGTGCTTCTTGCTGTCGAACTGCTGCTGTTCGAGTGGAAGCCGCGCAGCCTCATCCCAGTTGCCGTTGCGAGCGCCGCGGCCGGCATGGCCCGGCACTGGATGCTCGGCGCGGGGCCGATCTTCCCGGTCGCCCAGCAGCCCGAGTTCGCCGGACCGCTCGCCATTCTCGGTTGCCTTCTCGCCGGCTTTCTGGCCGGCCTCGCCGCCGCGCTTCTCACGCTCGCCGTCTACGCTACCGAAGACGCCTTCGAGCACCTGCCCATCCACTGGATGTGGTGGCCCGCCATCGGCGGCGTTGTCGTCGGAGCCGGCGGACTCATCTTCCCGCAAGCGCTCGGCGTCGGCTACTCGACCATCGGCGACATTCTTGCGGGACGCACCACCATCGCACTCATCGCCGGCGTGCTCATCGTCAAGTCAATCATCTGGTCCGTTTCGCTTGGCTCCGGCACCTCAGGCGGCGTCCTTGCCCCGCTCCTGATGGTCGGCGGCGCGCTGGGCTCCATCGAAGCACTATTTTTCCCGGCTGAACCTGTTGGCTTCTGGGCCATCGTCAGCATGGGCGCCATGATCGCCGGTGCGATGCGCGCCCCGATGGCTGCCGTCATCTTCGCCGTTGAACTTACCCACAGCATGAACATGCTGCTCCCGTTGCTGGTGACCTGCGCGATTTCCTACAGCGTCAGCGTGCTACTGATGAAGCGCTCCATTCTCACAGAAAAGATCGCCCGCCGCGGCCTGCATCTGAGCCAGGAATACGCGGTGGATCCGCTCGAGCTTCTTTTCGTCCGCGAAGTCATGCGCGAAGAGGACGCGACTCTCCCGGCGGCCCTCGATGTGAAGGCCTTTCCCGACGAGCCTCTCCGCGCCGTCGTCTATCGTATGGCCGAAGCCGGACGCGCCGCCATCGCCGTGGTCCCGCGCGACAACCCGAACAAGCCCATCGGAGTGCTCACGCTACAGGCCATGCTGCAAGCCCGTACGCGCCACATGGAGGAAGAACGCGAGAAAGAGCGCGTGCTTCGTCTTCCGCTTCCGTTCGCGCGCAACGAGGCCTGAGGCGCTACCAGCCGAACCCGTAGTCGTCTTCTCCGATCGGCTGCCCCGGCGGGGGTTCGTGCAGGGCCGGAACCTCGACTTCCGCCGGCCGCGCCAGGAAGCGTCCGATCAGGTCGGAGGCGTAAGTATCGTGCGCCAGATCCTTCTGCTTGAGGTTATCGAGCCACGTCTTTAGCGTTTTCAGGTGGTAATAGACCACGGCGCGCGCCCCTTCCGAAGTTTCTTTGTTTCGTTCGAGCTCCATCAGGTCGATGAGAACCACGTGCGAAACAACCCGCTGAATCTCCGCCCGCCGCGCATCCGGTCCGCGCTCGGCGTACACTGTCGCGCGC
>JAKAJI010000400.1 GCA_021813825.1 Acidobacteriota bacterium
AACGGTGATCTCAATCGAAGTTCCCGCTACGGTTGTATGGTGCAGCGGTTCGCCATCGATGACCAGACTGCTCGGGCCCAGGTTCTTTCCAAACGCTACTGCGATGGAACCTTGCGCAATCGCCCCATTCGGCAAGGCCGGACTGAGGAAACTCGCCGCATTCGTCACCCCCGACACCGCTCCTCCCGTCGTAAGCGGAAGAGCCGCATGGCTGCTCGTAAGCCCTCCGATGCTCACAGACACGCTCTGGTTGCCGCTCGTGATAGTTGCCGGCGTCCTGGCCACAACTCGGTAGAAGCCGGGATTATTCACTGCAAGATACGCGTTTACAACTGTGGCAGGCAACCCTCCAATCTCCACGCTCGGCATCGTGTTGGTGTTGGCGCTCGCGTTGTTCGGCGCCGTCCCCGTCGCGTACGCCGGCGTAGTCGGCCCCAACCCGGTGGCCACGATATCCACCAGTTCGTCCGGTATGGCCGGGAAGGAGCTAGTCACACGTAACCCGGAACTGTCGTGAAACGCAAACACATACGCCTCGCCGTTCACCGTGTTCGAGGGCAGCCCGGGACAATACTCGCCCAGCGTAATGTCGAACGCCGCCGAGTTACCGGCCTGGATCGTCGTCGCCCCCTGCGGCGCATCTACCGGAAGTTCCACTTTCAGGAATGAATTACCCGCCTGGATCACGTATGCCTTCTTGCCTCCAGCCGTTACCGCAATGCCGGTGCTCGTCCCCAGTCCCGTGCCATGCACAAACGCAACACCACCCGGACACAGATAACTCTCGCCCGATATGTTCGTAACAGATGTAATCGTAGGCTGGGCACGCACTACTCCAGCGCAAGCCACCACCACGAAGGTGACAACCACCGATGTATGCCTCATCACTTCCCTCCTCCGGTTGTTTTGTTCGGCATCCCCGCGCAGGCCTTCCGACTTACCGCTTTCTTACTTAGCAGCCCTGCGCTATACTCTCTTACGCGAACGGACACCCCTGGAAAGGGTCATCTAACTTCGAGGTGTAACCCGTGTCACAGATGTCCGCCGGCCTGGACCCCGGCGCCATCACCTCGCAACTCGCCCGCCTCAGCCTCGGCCAACCCGAAGCCTGGAACGCCCTCGCCCCCCTCGTCTATAACGACCTTCACCGCCTCGCCCGCTCTTACATGCGCCACCAAGCCTCCGGCGCAACCCTCCAGCCCACCGCCCTCGTCAACGAAACTTACCTCCGCCTCCTCCGCCAAACCACGATCGAGTGGAAAAGCCGCGCCCACTTCTTCGCTATCGCCGCCCTCCTCATGCGCCGCATCCTCGTCGATGAGGCCCGCCGCCGCGCTATCTCGGTCCGCGTCATCGAACAAGCCGCTTCTTCTCTCCACTCCTCCTCGCCCGATATCGATCTCGGCCTCCTCGACGCGGCCCTCACCCGCCTCGCCCAACTCGATCCCCGCCCGGCAAACGTCGTCGAACTCCGCTACTTCGGCGGCCTCACCATCGACGAAACCGCCGCCGTCCTCCGCGTCTCCCCCAAAACCGTCAAGCGCGACTGGGAAATGGCCCGCGCTTGGCTCCGTGCCGAACTCCGCAACCCCAGCCCATGAACCCGGAACACTTCCAGCGCGTCAAATCCCTGTTCGAGTCCGCCCTCGATCTCCCCGAAGCCGACCGCGCCGGCTTCCTCCACCAATCCTGCCCCACCGATCCCAACCTCCGCGATGAAGTCCTCCGCCTCCTCGCCGAACACGCCTCCACCCCCGCCGGCTTCCTCGCCCCTCCCGGCCCCGAAACCCTCCTCGACCGCGCCGCCCAATCCCTCGCCTCGCACTCCCCCTCCTACGCAGGCCAACTCCTCGCCGGCCGCTACCTCGTCGAACGCGAAATCGGCCGCGGCGGAAGCGGCGTCGTCTACCTCGCCCGCGACCAACAACTCCACGCCCGCCCCGTCGTCCTCAAATTCCTCCACGCCGCCTTCGAGGACCACGACCGCGTCCGCCTCAAGTTCCACCACGAAATCGAAGCCCTCAGCCGTCTCAACCACCCCGCCGTCGTAGGCGTCCTCGACGTCGGCGACGCCCCCGATGGCCGCTCCTTCCTCGTCATGGAATACGTCGCCGGCCTCACCCTCCGCTCACGCCTCCGCGAAGGCCCACTCCCCTTCCCCGAAGCCGCCCCCATCGTCGCTATCCTCTGCGAAGCCCTCCAGGCCGCTCACTCGAGCGGCATCATCCACCGCGACATCAAACCCGAAAACATCATCCTCCCTCCCCAAGGCGACAACATCCCCGCCAAACTCATCGACTTCGGCATCGCCAAAGTCCAGACCCCGGCCCACGACGCCACCACAGACACGCTCTCCGTCATCGGCACCATCCACTACATGGCACCCGAACAGCTCATGGGACAGTCCATCCCCCAGTCCGACATCTACTCCCTCGGCGCCGTCTCCTACGAAATGCTCACCGCCCGCCGCCCCTTCTCACCCGAAACCCCCTTCGAGCTTTACGAGCTCCAAAAGACCGGCAAAATCACTCCCCCCTCCCGCCTGCGCAAAGACATCCCCGCCGCCGCCTCCCGCGCCATCCTCCGCGCTCTCTCCTTCCTCCCCGAAAACCGCCAGCCTTCTCCCCACGCCTTCGCCGCCGAGTTCCAGGCCAAAGAAAAATTCCGCTTGGTCCACCCCACTCCCCGTCACTGGACCGCCGCCCTCGCCATCCTCCTCCTCTTATTAACCGCCGGCGTCTGGTTCCTCGCCGGCCGAGGCTGGGGTTCCTATGACCCCGTCATCGCTTACGACGCCCCCTGGAATCTCGAAGATTTCGGTTTCCGTCCGCGTCTCGACGTTGTAGAACATGTCGCCCCAAACCCGGAGCACACAGGCTATGAAGCGGTCCGCTTGCTCACCTCCGAACAGGGCTACTACTACCACAAGCTCACACACGCCCAGGCCTACGCAGCCGTCCGCAAAGGCTGGACACTCGAAGCGACCATGCAAGCCATCCAGGGCGCCGTCTGCGCGGGCATCGAACTGACCCCCGCCGGCGGCCGCTATGACATCTGCCTGATCCGCGACGCCCCGGATCATCAGGTCGCGCTGCTTGCCACCGAAATCGGCAGAGCCCTCGATGGTCCACGCTTCGCGCTCCCGGACGCCAACCCCGCTTGGCACAACTATCAGCTCAAATTCGATCCCCACGCCCGTTCCGCTCGCCTCCTCGTCGACGGCGTCGAGCGGTTAGTCAACTACCGCGGCCACAGGGAATTTCTCGAAGGCTGGGGCCTCACGCTCGGAACCATGGCCTACCGAACTGCTTCCGCCGAAGCCCGCTTCAAGCGCGCCCGCTTCGAAATCAACCCGTAATCCGCCCACCGCCCCCGGTCTAGCGCACAGGGCCGCGAGCGGCGCTAGCCGCGCGGATCCGTTGTGCGCGATGAAAACACTAAAATAAAGAGGCCCCTCATGCAACCCAAATCCCTCGCCCTCCTCTGCCTCTCCACCCTCGCCTTCTCCGCCACCGTCCCCTCCCACGAACCCTCCGCCCTCACCCCCGAAGAACGCGCCGCCATGCGCAAAATCTCCGCCTCCGATCTCCGCGGACGCCTCTCCTTCCTCGCCTCCGACCTCCTCGAAGGCCGCGACACCCCCTCCCCCGGCCTCGATATCGCCGCCGAATACATAGCCAGCGAATTCCGCCGCGCCGGCCTCGAACCCGGCGGCAACGACGGCTACTTCCAAATCGCCAACTTCGAACTCCTCACCCCCGTCAAAGATGGCTTCTCCCTCCGCATCACCACCCCCACCGGCGTCACCTCCGCCTCACCCGGCGACGTCGCCTTCTCCACCACCCAAGCCATCGACCTCCACCACGCCACCGTCGTCAAACTCGACATCTCCACCCCCGAGACCGTCGCCCAACTCAAACCCGAAGACCTCCGCGACCGCCTCGTCCTCATGCAAGCCCCGCACCGCGGCCTGAAAGGCCTCGACGCTGCCTTCCAACTCGTAGGAAACTCCCAGCCCGCCCTACTCGTCCTCACCGGCGCCGGCGGCATGCGCATCTCCGGCAACGCCCGCCTCGTCGACCCCGCCGCCCCCCGCGGCCCCATCGACTTCCCCCCCATGCTCCGCACCATGAGCAAGGACTTCTCCAAACTCTACGACTCCCTCCCCAACGGCGTCACCTCCGCCACCGCCGACCTCCACATCGCCGCCCCGCTCTCTAAACCCGTCCAACTCAAAAACGTAATCGGCATCCTCCGCGGCTCCGACCCCCATCTCAAGAAAACCTGCGTCATCGTCACCGCCCACTACGACCACATCGGCACGAAACCGGCGGACGACGCCAAAGCCGGTGCCGACCGCATCTACAACGGCGCCAACGACGACGGCTCCGGCACCGACTCCGTCATGGAACTCGCCAAAGCCCTCGCCAGCCTCAAGCCGCACCCCCGCCGCAGCATCGTATTTATGACCTTCTTCGGCGAAGAAAAAGGCGAACTCGGCTCCGCCTACTACGGCCGCCACCCCGTCTTCCCCCTCGAAGACACCGTCGCCGACCTCAACCTCGAACAGGTCGGCCGCACCGACGCGACCAACGGCCCGCAGGT
>JAKAJI010000401.1 GCA_021813825.1 Acidobacteriota bacterium
GGCGGGAGAACCCGGAGGAGAGGCGACGGCGGGGTTGCGGTGGATGGGGGAACTGCGCCGGGGACGAGATCCGGAGGGTGGTTTGTGAGAGTAGCAGTACGGTACCGGTACCGGAGTTCATTGCCAATTTGAAAATACGTGATGTACCCTAGACTGAGCATTCAGTCTACGCAGTCTTGAAGGACTGGGAGCGTGTTGAGACTCGGAACGGAGGAGTAGTTCTTATGAGTAGGCTTTTAATGTTCCATCTGGTGGCTGTCGCAGCCGTGATTACGGCTGTCGCTCCGGTCACCTTGAGAGGGGATACGATCAACCTGAATGGTGTTGTCACCATCACGCCGGACGGTACGCTCGGAACCTGTGCGACGGGATCGACGGCTTGTCAGGATTTGGCGTTTAGCGGAACCACGGTGGTTAATCCGGTGAGCCCATCCGATCCGGCCATCATCGGCGCCGCGGTGACTCTGCCGGGGTTTGGTCTGGGCTGGAACGGGACCTCGGCCACGTTCGACCCGACGAGTGGGTTGTTCGGGATCAGCTACGGTTCGAACTCCCTGAGCGGTACGATCAATTGGGAGTCGATCACCAGCACCGGTGTGGGTGGATTTCAGATCAATGTCGGGCTTTCCAATATGACTAACGTCGGCACGGATCCGATTTTCATGAACTTCGCCAGTGGCCCTGGGGGCGGGATTCTGACCTTTCAGCTTGTAGGCGGGCCGCAGAATCTCAGCCAGCTTTTTGCGAACACCAACACGCTGCAGACGAGCCTTTCGGGCACGTTGGTAACCCCGGAGCCGGCGAGCATGGCTCTGATGGGTGGCGGTCTGGTTGGGCTGGGTCTTCTGGCGCGGAAGCGGCGGAAGAAGTAGTTCGACCGTTTTAAGAAACTGGCTAGAAGCGGGTGGTGCCGTACGGCACCACCCGCTTTGTGTTTAGAGGCCTTGTGAGACGAGCGCCGCGAGGAGAGCGACGCGATCCGGGATGCGGTTGACGAGGATGCTTTCGGTGGGAGCGTGGGCGCCAACACCCACGGGGCCGAGACCGTCGAGGGTGGGGATGCCGAGGGCGGCGGTGAAGTTGCCGTCGGAGCCGCCGCCGGTGGAGGATTCTTCGAGGGTAAGGCCCATTTCCGAAGCCAGGCCTCGGGCGATTCCGAAGAGGCGGCGCGTGGCGGCGGTGCGTTCCATGGGTGGACGGTTGAGGCCGCCGGTGACTTCGATGCGGCAGCGCTTGTCGACGGGCCGAAGGGCGCGGAATTTTCGGTCGAGCGGGGCGGCGTCAGCGGCGCGGGCGATGCGGATATCGACTTCGGCCTGAGCGAGGGCGGCGACGACGTTGGTGCGCGTGCCGCCGGAGATGACACCGGGGTTGACCGTGAGGCCGCGCTTGAGGTTGGTGAAGCGCTCGATGCGGGTGATCTGGCGGGCGAGTTCGAGGATCGCGCTCGCGCCGGCTTCGAAGTCGACACCGGCGTGGGAGGGGCGGCCGTGGACGGTGACGGTGTAGTCGCCGACGCCCTTGCGGGCGGTTTTGAGGCGCCCGTCGAGGCCGGCGCCGGGCTCGAGGACGAGGACGGCGAGGCTTTGTTTCGCGGCTTCCTCCGTGAGGGGGCGCGATGTCTGGCTGCCTACCTCTTCGTCGGAATTGAGTTGGAGGACGACTCGCCGGGGGACGGGAACGTCGAGATCGACGAGGGCCTGCATGGCGAAGAGGAAAAAGGCGACGCCGGCTTTCATGTCGAGGACGCCGGGTCCCCAGAGACGTCCTTTCACGTGGCGGAAAGGCATGGAGGCGAGGGTGCCGAGCGGCCAGACGGTGTCGGAGTGGCCGAGGGCAAGGATTTGGCCTTCTTTCTTCCGGCCGGGGAGGATGAACTCGCAGCGGAAATGGCGGCCGAAGCGGCCACCGGGGAAGGTTTTGACTTTTGCGCGGCCTTCGAGTTTCGAGGCGAGCAGGTCCACCCAGCGGTTCACGGCGGCGGCGTTGTCACTGGGCGATTCGCATTCGACCAGTTCGCGAATCAGGGCGATGGTATTGGCCTGATTCTGTTTCGCGTGACGAAGATAGGGATGCATCCACTGTTATAATAGCCATTCATTTCATCCCGACATGCCTATTTTCGACATCCAGGCGATTCGCGAGATTCTGCCGCACCGCTATCCGATGCTATTGGTAGACGCAATAGTTGAGCTTGACGAAGACCGGATTGTGGGGATCAAGAACGTCAGCGTGAACGAGCCGTTTTTTCCGGGCCATTTTCCGGACTTTCCGGTGATGCCGGGGGTGCTGATCGTGGAGGCAATGGCGCAGGTGGCGGGTGTGCTGGTGTTGTCGAGCATACCGGACCGGAAGAGCAAGCTGGTGCTGCTGGCCTCCATCGAGCAGGCGAAGTTCCGGCGGCCGGTGCTGCCGGGGCACCAGTTGCGGATCGAGATGAAAGTGACGCGCCGCAAGGCCTCGGTCGCGAAGATGCATGGCCAGGCAACGGTAGAAGGCCACGTGGTGGCGGAAGCAGAAGTGATGTGCAAGCTGGCGGACCGGGCGCCGGAGAACGACGACGCTCCGGTTCCCGCCGAGCCCGCGCACGGCGGTTAAGTCAGAACCTCGCCATGGCGATTCATCCCGCGGCGATTGTCGATGCGAAGGCCCACATCGCGGAGAGCGCCGAGATCGGTCCTTACTGTGTGATCGGGCCGGGAGTGTCGATTGGCGAGCGAACGCGTTTGATGGCGCACGTGTTCGTCGAAGGGGACACGGAGATTGGCGACGACAATCTGTTTTTTCCGTACTCGACGGTGGGTGTGGCGCCGCAGGATTTGAAATACGCGGGCGAGGCGTCATCGACCCGGATTGGGCATCGCAACAAGATCCGCGAGTTCGTGACGATTCACCGGGGGACGCAGGGCGGCGGGATGGTGACGCAGATCGGTGACGATAATCTGCTGATGGCGTATGTCCACGTGGCGCACGACGTGCGGATCGGGAGCCACACGGTGCTGGCCAACGGGGTGACGTTCGCCGGGCACGTGATTGTGGAGGACTGGGCGGTGATCGGGGCCTTCAGCGGCGTGCACCAGTTCTGCCGGGTGGGGCGGCACTCGATGACCGGCGGCTACAGCGTGATCACACAGGACATTCTGCCGTATTCGATGACGGTGAGCCCGCGGGAGTCGAGGGTATTCGGGGCGAACAAGACGGGGCTGGAGCGGCGGGGCTTTACGGCGGAGCAGATCGACGCATTGCAGAAGGCGTTCCGGCTGCTGACGAAATCCGGGTTGAACACGGCGCAAGCGGTGGCAAAGATCGAGGCCGAGGGGTTGGTGACGGACGAGGTTGCCGATATGCTTCGGTTCCTGCGGGAGTCCGAGCGCGGCGTGGTGAAATGAGCCGGTACGCGATGATCGCGGGGTGTGGGCGGTTTCCGCTGCTGGCGCTCGAAGCGGCGCGGAAACTGGGCGACGACGTGGTGGTGGTGGCGATAAAGGAGGAAGCCGCGCCGGAGGTGGAAACGCTGGCGAGCCGGTGCTACTGGATTTCGCTGGGTGAGTTGGGGCGGCTGATTGGGATTCTCAAGAGCGAAGGTCTCACCGAGGTCATGATGACCGGACAGGTGAAGCACACGAGCATTTTTTCGGCGATCCGGCCGGACTGGCGGTTGGTGAAGGTGCTGGCGTCGCTGCCGGCGAGGAACACGGACGCGCTGATCGGCGGGGTGATCCGGGTTCTCGAAGACGAGGGGATCCGGATGGTGGATTCGACCGCGCTGCTGAAGCCGCTGCTGGCCGGCACGGGGGCGCTGACGCGGCGCAAGCCGGATTCCGAGGAAGAGAAGGACATCCGCTACGGGCGGCGGATTGCGAATGCGCTGTCGAGTCTGGATGTAGGGCAGAGCGTGGCGATCAGCGAGCGGGCGTGCGTGGCGGTGGAGGCGATGGAAGGGACGGACGCGATGCTGCGGCGGGCGGCGGGGCTGGTAAACGGGCGGCCGCTGCGTCTTGTGAAGGCATCGCGGCGGAGGGCGCACTTGTTGTTCGACGTTCCGGTGGCGGGGCCGCAGACGATTGCGGTGATGCACGAGACGGGGACGACGGCACTGGCGGTTGACGCGGGGCGGACGCTGCTGCTCGACCGGGAAGAGATGCTTGCGATGGCGAACGAGGCGGGAATCGCCGTGGCGGGTTACGAGGCCGAGGCGTGAACGGACGAGCGAGAAACGTGACAAGATTGAGAAAGAGCGCGCAAAGGATGAGCCCCCGCCGCGCTGAAAGTGCCGGTCTCGCTAAGGAGTAACAGTTTGCCGCAAATCGCTACCGCCGTCGTGGGCGCGGGAGCGTTCGGACGCAACCATGTTCGCGTGGTGAGCAAGTCGGAACGTGCCCGCCTGGCCGCCGTCGTGGATCCGGACCGGGAGCGGGCCGCATCGGCCGCCGGGGGCCTGTGTCCGGTGTATGGGTCGGTGGAGGAACTGATTGCGGCGGGCGGGATCGATTGCGCGATTGTGGCGGCGCCGACGTCGCTGCACGCCAAACTTGGCTGCCAGTTGCTCGAGGCCGGCATCGACGTGCTGGTGGAGAAGCCGATTGCGGCCGAGCCCGGGGA
>JAKAJI010000041.1 GCA_021813825.1 Acidobacteriota bacterium
GCGCGAGTTACTCGGGCTGGCCTATTTGTTTGTGGGGCGATATGCGGATTCGGCATCGATGCTCGACTCGATGTGGAGCGCCGGGAACGGGGATGTGAATTATCTTTATGCGTTGACGGTGGCGGCCGGCGAGGCAGGGCAGGAGGCGTTGGCCGAGAAAGCGACCGCGCGGCTGCTCGAGGTGGGCAACGGTTCGGCGGAACTGCACCTGTTCGTCGGCAAGGCGTATCTGGCGCGGCTGCTGCCGGACCAGGCCATAGCCGAGCTGAACAAGGCCGTGGCGCTGAATCCGAGGCTGGCCTTCGTTCACTACAACCTCGGTGAGGCGTACAAACAGCGGCGCGATTTGGACAAGGCGCGGGCGGAATTCGAGGCGGACCGGGCGATCGAGCCCGATGTTGCTTACAACTACGACGAGTTGGGGACGGTGATCGCGGCCCAGGGGGACGTGGCGACGGCCGAACGGTATTTTCGCGAAGCGGTGAAGCGGGATCCGACGCTGGCGTCCTCCTGGTACGGGTTGGGCAAGATCTACCGGCAGAAGAAGGACTACGCGAAGGCGATCGATGCGTTCGACCATGCCGCGACGCTCGATGCGCGCAGCACGAGCGTGCTGTACCAGCGCGCGCAGGTGTACCTGGCGCTGGGGCGCAAGCCGGAGGCCCAGCGGGATCTGGCGGCGATGCGGAAGATCCAGCAGAGCGAAGACGACCGGCTGGAGCAGCAGATCAGCGGGAAGTACCGGGACCCGCAGTTGGGGACGGGGAAGTGAAATCTGCGATGCCGGCGCGGACGATGGTGCCCGGTTTGGCGCCTTTCGGCGTTGGGGCTTTTTCCATCCAGGCGCCGAGCACACGGCCGGCGGAAGCAGCCAGGCCGGTGTAGTCGCCGAAGAATACGCCGCTGGCATCGAAGGCGTCGTGGGTCCAGGCGTAGTTGGTGAAGGTCTTGCCGCCGTCGGTGGAGCGGGCCAGCACGAAAATCTGCTTGCGGTTCTGCGGGTCGAAGCGGCGGTCGTAGAAAGCGAAGTAGACGGCGCCGGTGGAGGGATCGGCTGCCATCCAGGGGAAGAACTGCTCGGCGCCGTTGTGAACCGGATCGGTGCTCACCCTCACCGGCGCGCTCCAGTGCCGGCCCTTGTCGCGGGACGAGGAGCAGAATACGTCGAGATCGCCATTGCGGTAGTCGGTCCAGCCCAGATAAAGCGTGTGGCCGGCGGCAGCAATGACGGGAAACCCGTTGGCGCGCTCCACGGCGTTGACGGCGAACATCGAAGGGGCGGTCTTCTGGATCATTTTCGGGCGGGAGAAGGTGCGGCCGCCGTCGCGGGAGGTGGTGAGGAGAATTCCGTCTCCGTCGCTCCAGACGGCATGGACGGCGCCATCGGAGGTGACGGCGGCCGAAAAGCCTTCGAGCGCACCGTTGTCGTCCCGCGGGAAGCCGCGGTGGCGGTCGATTTCGATGGGTTGCGACCAGGTTGCGCCGCCATCGGTCGAACGGGTAAAGACAATTCGCGAGTCGGTGAGGGTCCAGCGCGTCCAGCCGATATAGAGGTTTCCGGCGTAACGGCTGGAGGTCGCGTCCGCGACGATGTAAGGCTTGTCCTCCCACGGGATGTCTTGTCTGGCCGCTTGTTCGGAAACCGGGATGTGGTCTTTCTCCCAGGTTGCTCCGCCGTCGAGCGACCGCCGGATGAAGATACCGTTGCGTCCGCCGTTGTGGGCCCAGTAGTTGAAGGTGCCGAGTTTGTCGAAGGCGATATAGCAGAGATAGGCGTGGCCGCGGTTGTCATAGACCACGGAAACGTCGCCGGAGACGTGATAATTCTTCGGGGCGATGCCGGTGGCGGCGTTCCAGTGATGCCCACCGTCGCGGGAGTAGGCGATCTGCGCGTTGTCCTGGAAAGCGGTCACCATCTGGTTGGGATCATGAGGATTGATGGCGACGGAGGGTTCGGTAAAAGGGCCGGGCTTGGCGTTGAGCGTAGTTACGAGCGAGCCGGGAGGGTCGGGGAGATTCTGACCGGAGGGGGTTGGCGGAAGGAAAATGGAAAGGGAAAGAAATGAAAGCGCGAGTGGCCTCAGCATTGTCTGGGAGTGTAACACCCAAAGAGAATCGCGCCGTTTCGGAAGTGAAACCGAACGCCGTTTTCCGGGTTCAAAAGTATGTGGGGAAAAGTGCGCTTCGCTTTGCCGCGATAATCCTGGCCGCCGCGGCGACGTGCCGGGCTGAGTGGGTTCGCCTTGTATCGCCGCACTTCGAGCTTTACACTTCAGCGGGGCAGGCGGCCGGGGCGGACGCGATCCGGTACTTCGAGTGGGTACGGGTGTTTTTCGTGCAGGCGAGCCCGCTACGCAACACGACCAATAAGCCAGTGCGAATTGTGCTTTTCCGCTCGGCAGACGAGTACCGGCCCTACAGTCCGAGCGCGGCAAACATCGCTTACTATGCACAGACGCATCGCCGCGACTACATTGTGATGCAGGATGAGCGCGCGGGACGGGACCCGGTGGCGATTCACGAATTCACGCACCTGATGATCGCGCAGCAGGGCTGGAATCTGCCGGTGTGGTTGGGCGAGGGTTGGGCGGACGTCAACTCGACCCTGCGCCGCACGGGTCCGGACAAGGTCCTGATCGGGGACCTAATCCCCGGGCGCGTGGAAACGCTGCGGCGGAACCGGTGGATTCCGCTCGCCACACTGACTTCGGCCACGGACTCCTCGCCTCTCTATACGGGGCCGCGGGCGCAGATGTTCTACGCCGAGAGTTGGGCGCTGGCGCATATGCTTTATCTGTCGCCCTCTTACGGTCCGGGGTTCGGGCCGTTTGTGCTCGCCCTGGCGCGTGGGGCGACCTTTAACCGCGCCTGCGAGTTGGCTTTTCACCGGCCGGCTTACCAGGTGGAGCGGGACCTGCACGCCTACCTGGATGGCCGGCAACTCTATGGCCTGACGTTCACGGTCAACTTTTCGGAAGCGCCCACCGCGGTGCGGGCCGCTCCTCTGACGCGGTTTGACGCCGACCTCGGGCTGGCGGATCTGCTGGCCGCGGTGCATCATTTCGCTGCCGCAAAGAGCGCTTACCGATGGCTGGCTCTGCGCTATCCGGACCGGGTGGAAGTGGAGGAGTCGCTCGGATACCTGGCGTGGAGCATGGGGAACCTGGGGGCCGCGCGGAGCCATTTTGCCGCTGCGCTCGACCGGGGTACGAGAGACGCCGCCCTGTGCGTGGACTACGCGCGGTTGGAGCGGCAGGCGCACGACAGGCTGGGCGCAAGGCTGGCGCTCGAGCGGGCCGTCGCGCTGGATCCCGGAAACCAACGAGCCCGCCAGGAGTTGGCGCAGGTATCTTCCCGGCGGGCGGACTGAGCGCGGCGGCTACTGTTTCGTGTCGAGGGGGTGATCGGCCTTCTCGTAGAACTCGTTCTGAAGGCGGAGACTTTCGTTGTCGGCCTTGGCCGCGCGAATGGCGTTGGCGATTCCCGCCGCCCAGGCCTTCATGTCAAATTCGCCCAGTTGCCGGTTGGCGGCCGTTGCGTCGCCGGCGTAGTGGTCCGGGAATTTCGCGTACCACCAGATGCCGGTATACATGCCCGCGGGCAGATCGAGGCGGTTTTGGTCGGCGCCGGACTCCGTGTTGACCCGGTCCATGTGCACAAGGTCCGGCCGCGAGATCATGACGTGGGATGTTTCGCTTTCCCCGGCGTGCGCGTCGACCTTGGAATGGAGAGGCGGACGGCCAGGCGCGGGGCTGGGGAGCATATAGGCGTAAACCACGTAGTCGTGCCGGTGGGCCAGTTGCGCCTGCGCGAAGAACGGCAGGAGATGGACATTGCCGCCGTGGCCGTTCACGATGACGATTTTCTTGCAGCCGTTGCGAGCCATCTCGTCGGTCGTCTCCTGTAGCAGTTGAAGCTGCAATCCGGCGCTGTAGGCGAGAGTGCCGGGCTCATGGCGCGCCTCGAAAATCTGGCCGAAGTAGTAGGCCGGGAAAACGATGGCGTATTCTTGTTTGGCGCCCTCGATGGAGGCATAGCGGACGTTGATGAGGTCGGTGCCCAGAGGAAGTTGGGGGCCGTGCTTTTCGACAATACCGAATGGCAAAACGCACACGCCTTTCGACTGCGCAATGCCTTTGGCGAAATCGGCGGCGGTGAGTTCCTCCCAGTTCACACTGAGCTTGTCTTGCGCCATCGCGGCGGCAGCCAAGCCCAAAGCGGGCACAATCCAGCGGAGAAGGGTTCGAATCATGACTTGGTATTCTATCGAAGGCGGTGGTGGCTTACGCCGGAGTTGAGGCTGTGACAAAAAAATAGGGCCGGATCAAGTCCGGCCCTCCAGTGGGGGTTGAAATAATTCTAAAAGATCAGAATATGCGCAACTTGTCGCGCCCGCAAGTGGAAGAGTAATGGAACTATTAGTGGGATATGTCAGATTTTTGGGGAGATGAACTCGGGGCGAGCGTGGAGTTCCGGTACTCGATTTCGAGCGTCAATTCTTCCCCATCCGGGGATTGTGTGATGGACGAGCGAGTCTTTAAGTCACTCGTTTTCTGAGGCATGGGAATTCTTGTTCTGATCCGGCACGGGCAGGCGTCGTTCCTGGCCGACGACTACGATCAACTCTCCGAACTCGGCCGGGAGCAGTCCCGCCGCCTGGGCCTTCACTGGAAAAGTACTGGTACTAATTACGATCGAATTTATGCCGGTCCTGCCCGGCGCCATGCGCAAACCTGCGAACTGGTGACGGAAGCGGCGGGCGCGGACCGGAGCGGTGTGCAGCGGTTGGAAGAGTTTGACGAGTACAACGCGTTTGGGCTGCTGAAGGCGGTGCTGCCCCGTTTGGTGCCGGAGGACCCGGTGGCCCGGTCCCTGCACGCAGACTACGCTGCCCAACACGAGGAGCGGCTCAAAGCG
Organism: Acidobacteriota bacterium; assembly: GCA_021813825.1. GTDB lineage: Bacteria > Acidobacteriota > Terriglobia > Bryobacterales > Bryobacteraceae > JAJYKC01. The sequence goes on from JAKAJI010000041.1 coordinate 4,918, forward strand.
CGTGCCTTCGAACGGCTGTTTCAGCACGTGACGCGGCGTTGGGCGGCCGGAGAGATTCAGGCGGATGGCATCGAGCCGTGGCACGAGTTCTGCAGCCGGGTGGCGCGGGGCATCACGCGAGTAATTCAGGAGAGTGAGCCGGGAAGCCGGGTGGCGGTGTTCACCTCCGGCGGCCCGATCGCCGCCGCGGCGCGCCTGGCGCTGGACTTGTCCGCCGTGAAGACGCTCGAATTGAGCTGGTCGTCCTACAACGCGAGCTACAGTGAGTTTCTGTTTTCGCCGAACCGGCTTTCGCTACTGAGCTTCAACCGGTATCCGCACCTGGATGGCAACGGGATGTTGAGCTGGCGGTGATGGGGGGGCGAAATTCAGAGCCGCCGGGCGATGACGAGGGTAATGTCGTCGGCGGCGGGACCACCTTGCATCCAGTTGCGCAGATGCGCCATGGCGCCTTCGGCGATCGAGGAAGCGGGTTGGGAGCCGAGGGAGGCGACGATCTTTGCCAGGCGATCTTCGCCGAACTCATCGTCGCTTTCGGGCGGGCAGGCTTCGGTTACGCCGTCGCTGAACAGAACCAGTACGTCGCCGGGTTGGTAATCGGCCACGCCTTCCTGATACGGAGCAGAGGGAAGAATGCCGAGGACGATGCCGCCGCCGTCCAGCGTCTTTGATTCGCCGCTGGCGGAAACCAGAAGGGGCGGATTGTGGCCCGCATTACAGTATGTGATGCGCCCGTTCGCCGGGTCGAGGACGCAGGCAAAAAAGGTAATGAAGCGATTCTCGGGGCAGTTGGCGCAGATGGCGCGGTTGAGGCGGGTCACCCGGTCCGCCAGCCGGTCGGCCTCGTCAAAAATCACCTGGCAACGGGCCTGGAGGCTCGACATCAACAGCGCGGCCGGCATACCCTTTCCGGCGACATCGGCGACTATCAAACCGACGCGTCCGTCGGGGTAGGGGAGGAAATCATAGTAATCGCCGCCGACGGTGCGGCAGGGGGAGTTGTAACCCGCCAGGTCAAGCCCGGGGACTTGCGGCGCCGAGGTGGGAAGCAGACGGCGCTGGATCTCCGCCGCCTGCGCCATGTCGCGGGACATGATGCGCTCGGTCGCCTCGACTTCGGCCAGACGGGCGTGCTCGATGCGGATGGCTGCGACGTTGGCCATCACGGTCAGCAGGCTGAGGTCCTCGGAGTCGAACTCGTGAATCAGGTTGGGCGAGTCGACGTAGATGAGTCCGATGACGCGGGTGTCGGTCTGCAGGGGGACGGCGAGGATGCTGTGGACCTGTTGTTGGACGATGCTCATCCGGTCGCGAAACGCTTTGTCGGTTTGGGCGTCACGAACCAGCACCGACACACGCTCGTTGATGACGCGGTCCCGTACGCCGCGGCTGATGCGGAATCCCTCTCCGCGTACGGCCCGGACGACCAGTTCGTCTCCTTCGAGGCTCATGAGGACGCCGCGTTCGGCCCCAACCGCGTGGACCGACAGGTCCATGATGAGATGGAACAACTCGTCGAGGCTCATGTGGCCGGCTAATTCGCGGCCGGCCTCGATCAGGGCGCGTACCCGCGGGTTGGTGTCGATCCGGCCCGTCTTGGCCTCCCCGGTCTTGGCGCCGAGAATCCCGGACAGGCTGGTGATGACGGTGCTGCCTCCGCTGGCCGTCGTCTCGCCTGGATCCACGAAGACGACCGTATTTTCCGCCGGGGGCGGGACTCCGCCGAATTCAATCATCAGGTGGCCGGCGCTGATCCGGTCGCCGCTCGAAAGGGTGTGGGGCGCTGAAATCCGCTCGCCATTGACAAGCGTGCCGTTCTTGCTTCCGAGGTCGGAGATTTTCCAGCCTTCGCTGGTGAACTCGAACGCGAGGTGCTGGCGGGAGAGGCCGATGTCCTCGGCAAAGCATAGTTCACAGGCGCTCGAGCGGCCGAGCACGGTGCGTTCGCGGTCCAGAGTATAGGCGTGCGTGGATCCATCGGGGCCTGTAATGAGGATGGGGCGCGGCAGGATCTGGCGTTGCGGACTAGCCATGTTGCTAGCGTATCCCACCCGCGGTGTGAAGTCTTGGGCCTGTGTTAGCCTAAGTTTTGGCGTCGTTGCCGGAATGTCCGCTCGTGTGAGCGAAAGCATCGTTCTTCGCACCTATCCGTTACGGGAAGCCGACCTCATCGTCAGTTTCTTCACGCGCGATCAAGGCAAGCTGCGGGGTGTGGCGGGTCGGGCCCGGCGTCCGAAAGGAAACTTCGGCGCGGGACTGGAGCGGTTGTCGCACGTCTCCATCTCCTACTACCAGCGGGAAAACCGCGAACTGGTGAATTTGAACTCCTGCGAACTGCTGCACAGCCAGTTTCCGCTCGCCGCCTCGTTTGAAACGAGCGTGGCGATGGACTATTTGGCCGAAGTTGCAGACCAGATGCTGCCGGCGGGAGAAGTGAACGAACGGCAGTTCCGGCTGATGCTGAGCGTGCTCGAATACCTGCGGCAGGGAGGAAGCCCGTGGGCGGCCGTATCTTACTTCACATTCTGGACCGTGCGGTTGGCCGGGATTCTGCCGCCGCTGCCGGAAGAAGACGAAACTCGCGCGCTGGCCGCCGAGATGGCAGCTTCCGCGATCGGCGCGCTGCCGCCCCGGGACTGGACCCGGAAAACCGGCGCGTTGCTGCGGCGTTTTCTGGTGCGAAGCATTGAAGACCACGTGGAACGAAAACTACTAACTGTGCCCATTCTCGAATCGTTATGAGCAAGCCTTACTCCTTCCAGCGGATGATATTCCGGCTGAAGCAATATTGGGATGAACGGGGCTGCATCATCCAGGAGCCGTATGACGTGGAAGTCGGCGCCGGAACGATGTGTCCGGAGACGTTCCTGCGCGTGCTGGGCCCGGACCCGTATCGCGTGGCCTATGTGCAGCCGAGCCGGCGGCCCGCCGACGGCCGTTACGGGGAGAATCCGAACCGGCTGTACAAGCACCAGCAGTTGCAGGTGATCCTCAAGCCGGCGCCCGAGGACGTGATTGCGCAGTATCTCGGCAGCCTGGAAGCAATCGGGATCGATCTTTCCAAACACGACATCAAGTTTGAAGAAGATAACTGGGAGTCGCCGACGCTGGGCGCCTGGGGCGTGGGCTGGCAGGTGATGCTCGACGGGCTGGAGATTACGCAGTTCACCTATTTCCAGCAATGCGGCGGCGTGGATCTCGATGTGGCCCCGGCGGAAATCACGTACGGGCTGGAGCGGCTTGCGGCGTTCCTCCAAGGCGTCGAAAGCGTTTACGAGATTGAGTGGACCGAGGGCTTTTCCTACGCGGACGTTCGGTTGCGCGACGAGCAGCAATTTTCGGTTTACAACTTTGACGTGGCCGAGATCGGCACGCTGTGGAAGATGTTCGAGCTGCATGAAGGCGAGTGCCAGCGCCTGCTGGCCGGCTGGGCCAAGAGCGAGGATAAAGACCGATACCCGGTGCTGGCGGCCTACGACCATGTATTGAAGTGCTCGCATCTTTTCAACCTGCTCGACTCGCGCGGGGCGATCAGCGTCACCGAACGCGTGGCGGTGATCGCGCGAGTGCGCAAACTGGCCGTCGGCACGGCGCAGCTTTGGTTGAAGCAGCAGACGAAGGAGACCGCCGCATGAGCCGCTTTCTGCTGGAGATCGGCTGCGAGGAAATCCCGGATTGGATGATCGTGCCGGCGCTCAATCATCTGCGCGGCGCGGTGCAAGGGCTGTTTGACGAGCAGTTAGCGGGGGCGCGCGTGGAGAGGACCGAGGCCACGCCGCGGCGGCTTGCGTTGTTCGCCCGGGACCTGATTGCGCGCCAGCCGGATACGGTTGAGCTGGTCCTGGGGCCGCCGAAGTCCGCCGGCGCCGGCGCCGCGGCCGGATTTGCGAAGAAGAACGGCGTCACTGTGGCAGACCTCGAAACGGAGACGACGCCGAAGGGGGAATACTTCGCTCTGCGGAAGAAGCGCGAGGGCAGGGAAGCGGTGCAGGTGTTGGCCGAGGCGTTGCCCAAGCTGGTGTTGAGCATTCCGTGGCCGAAGACGATGTACTGGACCAGCAGGAACGGTTCGCGGTTCATCCGGCCGATTCGCTGGATCGTGGCTCTGCTCGAGGATTCCGTCGTGAAGTTTGAAATCGAAGGCGTCGCCTCGGGCCGTCACACGCACGGCCATCGCCTGGCGGGCGCCGGGCCGATTGAGGTCACCATCGACGACTACGAGCAACAGCTTGCCGGGCACGGCGTCTACCTCGGGGCGGCGGCGCGGCGAGAACGCATCGAGCAGGGAATGGCGAAGCTGCTCGATGGCAGCGGGCATCGTATTGAGCCGGATGCGGCGCTGCTCGAGACGCTGGTGTATTTGACGGAGAATCCGACGCCGATCCTCGGGACGTTCTCGGCCGACTATCTTCGCTTGCCGCGCGAGGTGCTCTCCACCGTGATGCGGCATCATCAGCGCTACTTCTCCGTGGAGGATGCGAACGGAAAGCTTGCACCGCAGTTTATCGCGGTGATGAACACGGGCGCGGACCCGGACGGCCTGGTTCGCAGCGGCAATGAACGGGTGCTGCGCGCTCGCTTCAACGATGCGCAATTTTTCTGGCAGGGCGACCTGAAGCGTCCGCTCGAGTCGCGGCTGGAGGATCTGAAGAATGTGACCTTCCAGGCGCAGCTTGGCTCGTATTACGACAAGACGAAGCGCGTGGCGGCGCTGGTGGAATCGCTGGGGGGCGGCGCGGAGGCGGCGCGGGCGGCGCTGCTGGCCAAGTGCGACCTCACGACGAGCATGGTGAAGGAACTCACCGAATTGCAGGGTGTGATGGGTGGCCTCTATGCGCGGGAGCAGGGGGAACCGGAAAATGTCTGGCGCGCGGTGTACGAGCACTATAAGCCGCTCAGCATGGACGATTCGATTCCGTCGACTAAAGCCGGGCAATTCGTGGCGCTCGCCGACAAACTCGACACGCTGCGCGCCTGCTTCGGGGCCGGGTTGATTCCCAGCGGCTCCAAGGACCCATTTGCTCTGCGCCGTGCCGCACAAGGCGTAGTGAAGATCCTGGTCGAAGGCGGAACCGGTGTGCAGGTCGAAGAGACCGGCGAGTTGGGCGAGTTCCTGCTCGACCGCGTGAAGTATTACTTCCGCGAGGTTCGCGGCTTCGCCTATGACGAAGTGAACGCAGTGCTCGCCGCCGGTTGGGGGAACCTGCCGGATGTGCTGCGGCGCCTGGAAGCGGTGCGCGCGGTGCGGCCGACGGCCGATTTCGAGCCGCTGGCGGCGAGTTTCAAACGGATTCGCAACATTCTCAAGCAAGCAGGCGTGGAAAAGCGGGGCGAGGTGGACGAGGCGCTGTTCGACAATGATGCCGAGCGCGCGCTGTTCGCGGAGATGAACGCAGTTACCGGCGCGGTTCATACCCCCGGCGTGACTTACCCGGCGGCACTCGCTTCCATCGCCTCGCTACGGCCGCATGTCGACCACTTTTTCGATCAAGTGCTAGTCAATACCGCCGACGAGCGCATTCGCGCGAATCGGCTAACATTGTTGTGTAACCTCCTCACGGAGTTCTCCACGATCGCCGACTTCTCGGAGATCGTCACGGAAAAGGCAGAATCAGGAACCCACTCATCATGAGCAAAAAACACGTTTATTCGTTCGGCGGAGGTACGGCCGACGGCGACGGAAAGATGAAAGACGTGCTGGGCGGCAAGGGCGCCGGTCTCGCGGAAATGAGCCGCGCCGGATTGCCTGTCCCTCCCGGCTTCACGATTTCCACCGATGTCTGCAACATCTACTTCGAGAACGGCAATAAGGTGCCGGCCGACATCGACGCGGAGATCAAGACGGCGCTCGCCAAACTGGAATCGCAGATCGGCAAGAAGCTTGGCGATCCGGCCAATCCGCTGCTGCTCAGCGTACGCAGCGGCGCCAAGTTCTCCATGCCGGGCATGATGAACACGATTCTCAACCTCGGCCTGAACGACAAGACGGTGGAAGGGCTGGCCGCGCTGAGCGGGAATCCCCGCTTCGCCTACGACTGCTATCGCCGCTTCATTCAGATGTTCGGCGAAGTGGCGCTCGACATCGAAATGAGCAAGTTCGACGCCATCTTCGATGCGCGGAAGCACAAGGCGAAGGTGAAGCTCGACACGGCGCTGACGGCCGAGGATCTGAAGGCGATCATCGCCGACTACAAGAAGCTGTTTCAGAAAGAGACCGGCAAGCCGTTTCCGCAGGATGCCTGGACGCAGCTTGCGATGTCGCGCGACGCGGTGTTCCGCTCCTGGTGGGGTAGGAACGCAATGAATTACCGCCGGATGGAGAAGATTCCGGACAACCTGGGAACCGCGGCCAATGTGCAGGCGATGGTGTTCGGCAACCTGGGCGATACTTCGGCCACCGGCGTTGGATTTACGCGCGACCCCGCCACGGGCGAGAAGGTGTTCTGGGGCGAGTTCCTGGTGAACGCACAGGGTGAAGACGTAGTGGCGGGCATCCGGACGCCGCAGCCGATTTCGGAGCTGGAGAAAGTGATGCCGGAGGCCTATGCGCAGCTTCGCGAGATCACATCGAATCTCGAGAAGCATTACCGCGACATGCAGGACTTCGAGTTCACGATCGAGAACAACAAGCTATACATGCTGCAGACGCGCAACGGCAAGCGGACGGGTTCGGCGGCGGTGCGCATTGCGGTGGATCTGGTGGAAGAGGGCATGATCACGAAGGCGGAAGCGGTGCTTCGCGTGGCGCCGAATCAGCTCGATCAACTTCTGCACCCGCTGTTCGACCAGGCATCGCTGAAGACGCTGCCAAAGATCGCCACGGGCATTCCCGCCTCGCCGGGCGCCGCCGTGGGCCGCGCCGTGTTCACCGCCGACGACGCAGTGGAACAGGCCGAAAAGGGTCCGGTGATCCTGGTGCGGAAGGAAACGACGCCGGACGACATCCACGGCATGGAAGTCGCCAAGGGCGTGCTGACCGCGGTGGGTGGCAAGTCCAGCCACGCCGCCGTCGTTGCGCGCGGCATGGGCCTGCCTTGCGTGGTGGGCGCGGGCTCGATTCACATCGACGAGCACAAGAAGCAGTTCACGGTGAGCGTGGGCGGCAAGACACTGACGGTGAAGGAAGGCGACTGGCTGTCGTTCGACGGCACGAGCGCCGACGTCTATTACGGCCAGGCCAAGACGACCCAGCCTGACCCGAAGTCCGGGTTCTTCGCCAAGTTCATGGGCTGGGCCGATGAGTTCCGGGGCAGCTTCGGTGTGCGCGCCAACGCCGACATCCCGCGCGATGCCAAGGCGGCCCGCGCGTTCGGCGCCGAGGGGATCGGGCTGTGCCGCACCGAGCACATGTTCTTCGCCGAGGATCGCATCGCTCACATGCAGGCGATGATTCTGGCCGAAGACGAGAAGACGCGCAAGAAAGCTCTGCAAAAGCTGCTGCCGATGCAGCGGCGCGACTTCGCCGGGCTGTTCCAGGCGATGGACGGCTACCCGGTGGTGATCCGCACGCTCGATCCGCCGCTGCACGAGTTCCTGCCCAAGCGCGAGAACCTGATGGTGGACCTCGCGGTGCTGCCGCATGCCGATGCGAAGACGAAGAAGAAGATGTCGGAAGCCTACGGCATCCCGGTCGGGGAACTCAAGAAGAGGTTGCCCCTGCTGTTGAAGCGGGTGGAGGAACTGCACGAGTTCAACCCGATGCTGGGCTTCCGCGGCTGCCGTCTCGGCATCATCCACACCGAGATCACCGAGATGCAGGCGCGCGCGATCTTCGAGGCCGTCGTTCAGGTGGCCAAGAAGGGCGTAAAGGTGATTCCCGAGGTGATGATCCCGCTGGTTGGATTCGAGCGCGAACTCGAGATGCAGAAGGAGATCGTGGATCGCGTCGCCAAGGAAGTGCTGGCGGCGGCGGGCATGTCCAAGCTGAAGTACATGGTGGGCACCATGATCGAAATTCCACGCGGGGCCGTGACGGCCGACGAGGTCGCCAAGCACGCCGAGTTCTTCAGCTTCGGCACCAACGATCTGACCCAGACCACGCTGGGCATGTCGCGCGACGATTACACGAAGTTCTCGCGCAAGTACGAAGACCTGAAGATCTTTCCGGCCGACCCGTTTGCCGCCATTGACCGCGGCGGCGTCGGAAAGGTGATCGAGATGGGTATCCGGCTGGGCCGCCAGACCAAGCCGGATCTCGAAATCGGCATTTGTGGCGAGCACGGCGGTGAGCCGAGCTCGGTGGAGTTCTGCTACAAGGTTGGCATGAACTACGTTTCCTGCTCGCCCTACCGCGTGCCGATCGCCCGGCTTGCCGCGGCGCAGGCTGCGCTCAGCGGCGACAAGAGCGAATCCATGCGCACGGCGTAATAGCCCCGAGTGGGCTCTGCCGCCAGGTTGGCCGGAAGGCTATCCAGCGGCAGGGCCCGCTTACGGCTGTTGTGCTTCCTTCTCTCCCGGTTTCAGCAGCGTCGGCGCCTTGCGTTGCCGGGTGTCGATGTTCAGTTGCTTATTCTGCTCGGCGTGACGCTCGGCGTCCGACAGGCCGGCATTGTATTTGCGGCGTTCCTTCTCCCGTTCGGACACGATTTCGGCTTCGCGCTTGCCCACATCTTCGCTCGCCAGGTCCAAGCTGTCTTCGGTGGTTTCGATGGCTTGTGTCAAAGCAAACTCGAATCGTGACAGGTCCGAAGGCTGCGACTGCTGGATCTTTTTGAGCGACGACAGTAGTTCGGCTTCCTTCTTCTTCACCGCGGCCACGCCTTCGCCGATCGGGAGGCCGCGCTCGAGCGCATCGTCGGAGACGGTGTCGATCGCCTCGATGATCTTGCCATAGTCCTCCAGCGTGTCGTGCACCAGGCCCGAGCGGCCTGGCTTGTTCTTCGAAAGAAGCTTTTCGATGAGCCCGACCCGCTCGCGCGCGAACTTCAGATACAGATCCATTCGCTGGCTGGGATCCTGGACCTCGCGGACCTGGTCGATCTCGTCGGCGGTCAAAAAATCGCGTTCCTGGCTGCGCAGGCCGGGTGCCGTCAGCAGGACCGCGAGGGCGGCTACGGGAATGGCTCGCCTCATCACATCACCTCTTTTGCATCTCCTCGTTAAGGATCTTGTCGTGAACTTCTTGCAGGTGCTGCTGCGTCTGATTGGCGGCGGCACGTTCGTCGTAGGGAATGTCGTTGGTCACGCCGGCCATCATCCGGATCAACGAGCGGAGTTTCAGTTCCGCCCGTTTGTACAGCGGGTTTTTGCGCGGAGGCTTGTCGGTTTCGTGGAGCGAGGTGTAACACAGGTCCGCCGAAGCGTCCACTTCCTGAAACGCCGCCGCCATTTTCTTCCAGTCCCCGGCGTGGGAGGCGTTCCGCGCTTCATTCATGGCCGCTTCGCAGTTGTCGAGCGCCAGGACGGCGCGCTTTTTGGGATTCGTCTCGGACTTCACGGCCTCGAGGCTGGCCGCCCGCATCACAAGGCTAACGAGAATGAATCCGAACAGCAGAGGTTTCATCGATGATTCAACTGATCCTGGATGATCCGCACCCGCTGCCGCGCCTTGAACTCCTCGTCAGGAAACTTCCCCTGGCTGGCGGCCAGGAACTCCTTGTAACTGGCGAGTGCGGGTTTCAGGTCATGCATTTTGTCGAGCGCAATCGAGCGCAGGAACATGTGGCCGGGGGTCTCGGCCTTCAGCGCGCGCACGCGGTCGAGCGCGTTCAAGGTGCCGGTGTAATCGTCAAGAAGGAGCAGCATTTCGGCCAACCCGGTCCACGCTTTGGGTTCGTTTTCGCGTAACTGCGCCGCCCGGCCATAGGCCTCCGCGGCGGCTTTGAAATTCCGCTGATCGCGGAGAATTCCCGCGCTCAGCATCTGCAACTGGTAGTTGTTCGGATCGCGCTGCAACAGGTCCTCAATCAGCGGCAGCGCTTTGGCCGATTGTTTGTTCGCCAGGTAGGCGTCGGCAAGGGCGGCGCGGTTGGCGTCGGTGGGAGACTGGGCGACCACCTGTTCGAACTGCTGCACCGCGGCGGCGGCATCGCCACCGGCCATCAGCATTTCGCCACGATGCTCGACCGCCGCCGGGTCATTGGGAAATTCGCCATACAGCGCTGCCGCCTCGGCATAACGCTTGGCGGCTTCGTAACGCTGCGCCAACTCGAGCAGCGAGTCATGGTAGTGCGGGTCGAGCGAGGCGGCTTTGTGGAAATGCGGAGCGGCTTCGTCGAGCTTGTTCTCCTGGGCGAGCGCGCGGCCCAGGCCCAGTTCGGCGGCCGCGGAGTTGGGCTGCGCGGCGACCGCGGCGGTGAAGGCACGCCCGGCGCCGGCCGCGTCACCGGCTTTCAGCAGAGCGTCCCCAAGAAAGTAATTCGCGCGATAGTCCTGCGGCTTAGCGGCAACGGCGGCCGCAAGCGGATCCTTGGCGGCGGCAGGCTGGTTGAGATGCAGCAGGACGATTCCGAGGTTCAATTGCGCCTGATAGAGCCCCGGCTTTAGTTCGAGCGTCTTGCGGTATTCGGCGGCCGCCTCGGTGTTTTGGCCGGTGAGGCTGTAGGCGAGCGCGAGGTTAAAATGCGCGGTATAGTCGTTCGGCTCCGCGGCTACGGCGTTGGTAAAGTCTTTCACCGCATCGGGATACCGCTTTTCATTCAGCGCTTTGACGCCATCGGTGTAGAAATTACTTTGCCAGGCAAGAAGCGCCCACAGCGCCGCCGTCCACCACATACCTTCATTCTACGAGCGCGAGGGACGGACGCGACGAGCGGCCAGAAAACGGCCTGTGTGGGTATCGGCGGCCGCTACCTGTTCCGGCGTGCCCTCCGCGACGATTCGTCCGCCGGCATCGCCCCCGTCCGGGCCAAGGTCGATGATCCAGTCCGCGCTTTCAATTACGTCGAGGTTGTGCTCGATCACGAGCACGCTGCCCCCGTTGTCAATCAGCCGGGAGAAGGCGTCGAGCAGCTTGGCGATGTCGTCGAAGTGCAGGCCGGTTGTGGGTTCATCAAACAGAAACAGCGCGCCCTCGCAGCTTGCCTGGGACAGGTGCGCCGCGAGTTTCACCCGCTGCGCCTCGCCGCCGCTCAACGTGGTCGCCGACTGCCCGAGGCGCAGGTAACCAAGGCCGACCTCGTCGAGCACCTTCAAACGCTGAACCAGGCGCGGCACGGCGGCAAAGAAGGACAGGGCCTCTTTGACGGTCAACTGCAGAACCTCGTGAATGTTCAGGCCTTGATAGCGGATGTCGAGGATTGAGTTCTTGTAGCGTGTGCCGCCGCATTCCTCGCAGATCAGTTCGACATCGGCGAGGAACTGCATTTCCACCGTGACGGTGCCGTCGCCCTGACAGGTTTCGCAGCGTCCCCCGGGGATATTGAAAGAGAAATGCCCCGGCGTGTAGCCGCGCCGCGAAGCCTCGGGCACGCTTGCGAACAGTTCCCGAATCAGGTCGAACGCCTTCACGTAGGTGACCGGGTTGGACCGCGGCGTGCGGCCGATCGGCGACTGATCGACCAGGATCGCGTCGCGCACGAGTTCTCCGCGCTCCACCTTGCGCCAGCGGATTTTCTCCGGCGCTTCCAATTCCGCTGTCTCGGAAACCGGCTTCGCATTGGCCTCCCGTCTGCGCAAAGCCGGATAGATAATCTCATGCACGAGCGTGGACTTCCCGGAGCCGGATACGCCGGTCAGGACGACCATCCGGTCCAGCGGAAGCGAAACGTCGACGCCCGACAGGTTGTTCGCGCGGGCGCCAACGATGCGGACCGTTCTCTTCGGATTCGGCGGCCGGCGCGCCAGTCCCTGCACGACCGCGGCATCCCCCCGCAAGTAGCGCGCAGTCAACGAACCGTTTCCCTTCGCGATCGCCTCGCCGTAGGTGCCTGCAAAAGTCACCCTGCCGCCGAGTTCCCCCGCGCCCGGACCCATGTCAATCAGATAGTCGGACGAACGCATGATGTCGGCGTCGTGCTCGACGACCAGAATCGTGTTGCCCAACTCGCGCAGGTCTTCGAGAATCCGGATTAAGCGCTCGGTGTCGCGGCTGTGCAGGCCGATCGAAGGTTCGTCAAGCACATAGCAGGCCCCCACGAGCCGCGAGCCGAGGCAGGTGGCAAGTTGGATGCGCTGCGCCTCTCCGCCGGACAGCGTCGCCGAAAGCCGGTCCAGCGTCAAGTACTCGAGTCCGACGTTGTGGAGGAACTCGAGCCGCTGGCGGATCTCCACCAGAACCTTCTCTCCCGCGGCGGACTCTTCCGGCGAGAGCTCCAGTTGGCGGAAAAAGTCCCGCGCCGCGGCGATGTTCATTTTCACCACCTCGGCGATGGTTTTGCCGCCGATGCGAACGTAGAGGGCTTCCTTCCGCAGCCGGCCGCCGCCGCAGTCCGGACATTCGGCATAGCCACGATACCGGCTCAGGAAGACGCGCACCTGGACCTTGTATTTTTTCCGTTCGACTTCGGCAAAGAATTTTCGGATTTGCTCGGCGACGAAGGCACGCTCGGCCCCGCTCAACTCCGCGTAAGGCACATCGAGACGCACTTCGGCTTTCCGCGCCGCCTTCTGAAATCGTCCCAGGTAGAACGACCGGTAGCGCGGCTTGGTCCACGGATCGACGGCCCCTTCGTTCAGGCTTTTGGTGATGTCGGGAATGACGCGATCGGTGTCGTAGTCGACCGTATTCCCGAAGCCCTGGCAGCGCGGGCACGCGCCCATCGGATTGTTGAAGCTGAAAAGGGCGGGTTCGGGCGTAAGAAACCCGGTGCCGCAGCGCTTGCAGGCGAACTTCTCGGAAAAGCGCAGGCGATTGCTTTCCGCCGTGGCATCTTCGAAAATGACTTCACCCGCTTCGCGGTAGCAGGTCTCGACGGTGTCGACAATGCGCTGGTGCAGATCCGCGCGGATGACGAGGCGGTCCGCGAGCACGTAGAGCGGAAGCCGGAAATCGACGTCGAGCAGCGACTCGGGCGTGGAGAACTCGAACATCCGGCCTTTTTGAAAAAGCCGGTTGAACCCCTTGGCGCGGAGTTCGAACAGTCGATCCCGCATCGCCGCGGCCGTTGTGCCGGCGGAAACCGGGAATAGGGCATACCAGCGCGAGCCCTCCGGCTGCTCGAGCATTTTCTTCGCCACCTGGTCCACCGTGTCGCGCTCGACGACTTGCCCGCAGGTGGGGCAGTACGTTTTGCCGGCGCGCGCGTAGAGCAGGCGCAGGTAGTCGTACAACTCAGTAGCCGTCGCAACGGTTGAGCGAGGATTGCGCGTCGTGTTCTTCTGGCGGATCGCGATCGGCGGTGCGAGCCCGGTGATCTCCTCTACGGCCGGCTTCTCCATGCGATCGAGGAATTGCCGCGCGTACGCCGACAGCGATTCGACGTAACGCCGCTGGCCCTCCGCGTACACCGTATCGAAGACCAACGATGACTTGCCGGACCCTGAGACGCCCGTAACCACGGTGAGCTTGCCGTGGGGAATCTCGACGGAAACGCCTTTCAGATTATGGACGCTGGCGCCACGAACGGAGATCGCGCCGGCCAACGGAGAGGGTGCTTTACGTTTCAAACTTTTCTGATGCGACCGAGACAGGGCGGGAGACGGAAATTCAGTAAGGCACCGGCATGCCGATTCCGTAGCCAGTGCTCTGTTTCGGCGCCGGTCCGGGTCCGTTGTTGATGCTCGAAAATGGGGCGGCATGGCTGAAATCCACGTCGGCGGTGCTGAAGGCGAGCGGCCGATCCAAGACCATCTCGACCGTCGAGCCCCGTTCGAGAATGACGTCCGGCCCGCGGGTCATCAACACCGCCGCGAGTCCGGCGGCGGCTCCGGCGGCGGCACCGATGCCCGCGCCCATGCCCATGTGTCCGGCCGCGCTACCGGCTAAAGCTCCGATGCCCGTTCCCGCGGCGCCCGCTTCGCCGACCTTCTCGGCATCCGAGCCTTTGTTGCCGCTGCTTTCGATCTTTCCTTCCTTCTTTTTCAGGTCGTCGTTGGCGAGGCTGTCAATCGAATTGATACTGGCCCGGAAATCGCGAGTGACGCCGTTGGGCAGCGTGAGGGAATCGAAGCGGATGTAAAGCGCGCCGCGCCCTTTCACGCGGCCCGGGCGCTTGGCCTGCGTCACCGTTCCCTGCACATAGCTTCCCGGTGGAATGACGATCTTACCCTGTTCGACAACGGGAAACGTGGTTTGAAGATACACGCGGTCGCCCGGCATGGCGTTCTTTGTACTAATGCTGTTGATCAAACTGAGCGGTATCCGCGTGCCCGGCTGAACGACATATTTCGCCGCCTCGCCGTTGCCGGATGAGCCCGGGGCCGGGTTTGCGGGCCGGGTCTGCAGCTTCTGCTGGGCCAACAGCGGCGCGGAAACCAAAGCCAATGCGCATAACTGCCGCATCGAGAGCATCGGAAGTCCTCCCTTGTGTAAATTGTAGCCCAGTCTTCGGATTTTCTTCTCCCGCTACTTGAGGAAAATGACGTAGCTGTCGCCCGCGTAATGCAGCACGGCTCGAGCCGGTTGGTCCGCTTGCATCTCGAACTTGCCGTACACAACAGCCCACCGGTCGTAGTCGGGCGTTCCGAAAGGGAAGTTCTCCAGCCGGGAGTGTGCATGAACCAGCCGGACCTTCTCGTCCAGTTTCGGCGCCTCGACGGCGAAAGCGGCCGCCAGGTGAGGCGCGCCGGAGCGGTCCAGCCGCAGCGTTACCACGGCCGGCTTCACCGCCGGCGCCGAAGCCGGGCGGGCGTAGGAACAGTCATCCTCGCCGAGGAGACGTCCGGTCTGGCGCAGCGAGTAGCGGCCCACGATGGCGACCGGCTGGCCCTCAAACGTCTTCTGGCTCGCGAGCACTTCGCAAACCGTGGCAGTTCGAACCTGGTCCTGGGTCCAGGCGAGCGACCCAAAACACAAAGCAAACGACAGATGGATCCATCGCATCGACAGTCGACAATCTCCCCAAAGCAACGCTTTTCATTAGACCCCTCCGGCGAGGATTCCGGTTTCGCCTGATTTTGGGCAACGAGAGAGGCTACGGGTTACCCGCGATGGCGTTGGCGGGATCGATGCCGTAGTGATCGAGGATGCTCCCGGTGGCGCGTTCCAGAGCGGCCCGGGCCTTAACATAAGCACCGGCGGCAACCACCACGGCCGAGCGGGCCTGGGCCAGGTAGCTCTCGTACTGGATGACGAAGAACGACGTCGATGCGCCCTCGGTGAACTTGAGCTGCTCAATCTCGAGCGATTGTTGCTGCAGTTCGCGCGTCCGGAGGGCTGCTTGATACGATGCGCGCGACCGCCGCATGGCGATGAGCGCGTCTTCCACTTCGAGTTGCACCTGGTTGCGCAACTGCCGCTCGCGTACCTGGGACTGGCGAAGTTGCACCGCATCGCGCGCGGCGTCGGCCTGCGCCACGCGGTTCCGCAGCGGCAGCGTCACATTTAGTCCGATGCCATAGGTGGGATTTTTGCGCGTTGCAAGCTGCTCGAGCGCGGCGCCGTAGCCCCCGATGAAGGACGGATCGGGTGTTCCGGCCTGCGGGAACGGATCGCCCGCCAGCGCGTTATTCTCCGCAATTCCGACGAGGTCCACTTCCGGACGGAGATTGTTCATCGATCCCTTCAGGCTCAGTTCGGAATTTGTTACCTGGAGCCCGGCCTGGGTGAGGTCCGGCCGCTCGCGATATGCCTGTTCGAGGAGTTGATCGATGGGCCCGGTCGTGTCGGTTTCCGGCACGCTGAGCGGGTCCGTGGGAATGATGTGCGCCGCGCGTACTTCGGGGTCCTCATTGCCTCGCTTGGTGAGGACGTTTTTGAGAATCGCTTCCTGTTCGTCACGCACACCCTGGCTGTTGATCAGGTCCTGCTCGGCGGCGGAGACTTCAGCTCTGGCCCGGGTCAACTCCACCGGCGCCAACGTTCCCTCGGTAACTTCCGACTGCGTGTCCTCGAGCAGCTTGTTGGCAAACCGCAACGTGTCGCGTTTCACCCGAACGTCTTCGTCGAGCGACACAAGGTCAGTGTATAGCCGCACCACGCCGTACACGGTTTCGATCAGTTGCTGGCGGAAAATCAAGCTGGTGATCTTTCCCTCATTCTTGGCGATCCGAATGAAGCGCCGGTTCACGGCCGGGCCGAATCCGCGCAGCAAGGGCTGTGTGATGGTCAAGGCCAGGTTGGAAGTGATGTAGGGATTGTATAGATTCCGGATCGCGTTATAAGTCTGGCTGGCGTTGTTGAAGCTCAAACTGGCCTGAGTGCCCGTGCCGAAGCCTTGCGTGACGCTTGCATCACCGCTTTGGATGGTGCCAAGCAGCAGTGGCGTGCCGGTGAGGAACGAATTGGCCTGCGGGACGGATTCGTGTAGCCAGTTGTATTG
>JAKAJI010000402.1 GCA_021813825.1 Acidobacteriota bacterium
GCAAGAAGGCACCGAGGCCTCGGCGGTCACCCAAATCCGGCCATTGATGGTCACCTGAAAACCGGCCAACGGGAGGAACACTCAGGACATTAGTTCGGGCGGGACGTTAGGCTCCGTCCTTGTGAGCAATGTCTTGAGCGAAGAAAAGCAGAAGCAGGTGATTGCGGTGGGCCAGCTCGGCTGGACCTTGCGCCGCATCGAGAAGGAGACCGGGGTTCGCCGCGAAACCGCAGCCGGATACCTGCGATCGGCCGGCGTGACGATTTGCCCGCCGGGACGCTGGGGCCGCCTTCCGCCGGCGAAACCGGCCATAGAGGTTACCACCGACCCCGCCGGGACGGCAACAGCAGATCCGGCCAACGAGGGCGGAGTGACCACCGACCCGGAAGGGCCAAAGCCGGCCAACGGACCGGCTCAGGTGACCGCCGGGCCGGAAGTACCTCGGCTGGCCGAAGCCCATCCGCCAGCGCCTGCCTGCCGTTCCACGAGTTGATTGAAGCCGACATGGCCAGGGGCCGCAATGCCATGGGAATCTGGCAGGACCTGGCGGACCGCTTTGGCTTCACCGGGCCTACGAGAGCGTCAAGCGCCACGTCCGGAAACTTCGCGGCGCTCGGGCTCCGGAACCTTGCGCTGTCATCCTGACGCCCGCCGGCGAGGAGGCCCAGGTTGATTACGGCTCCGGCCCATGGTCCGCGATCCGCACAGCAGCAAGTATCGCCGGACTCGTCTCTTCGTAATGACCCTCGGCTACAGCCGCAAGTCGGTTCGGCAGCTGGTGTTCGAGTCGAGCGCACAGATCTTGGCACAGTTACATGAGCGGGCGTTCCGGCGGCTTGGTGGCAGCGTGCGGGTGGTCGTGCTCGACAACCTCGCCGAGGGTGTGCTCAAGCCCGACATCTACGATACCTCTCTGAACCCGCTGTACCGCGATGTGCTGGCCCACTACGGGGCGATTGCTCTGCCTTGCCGCGTCGCCGATCCCGACCGCAAAGGCAAGGTCGAATCCGGCGTTGGCCACGCCCAGATGACACCCTTGAAGGGACAACGCTTCGAGAGCATCGAGGAAGCCCAAGCGTATCTGGACCACTGGGAGCAGAAGTGGGCCGACACCCGCATCCATGGCACGACCAAGCGCCGGGTGGCCGCCATGTTTGCCGAAGAGAAACCCTCCCTGCAGGTTCTGCCGCTGGAGTCGTTTCGCTATTACCAGTACGGGGAGCGCACCGTGCACTTGGACGGCTGCGTCGAAGTGGAAGCGGCCTACTCCAGTGCGCCGTCGCGATGGATCGGCCGGCGGGCACAGGTGCTGTGGAACTTTGGACCCGGCCACCGCACAACTGCTGCGCGAGCATCTTCGTGAGCAGCGCGGCCGCCATCGGATTCACGAAGAGGACGGGCCACAGCGCACTCCTCTGGGCACGCTGGAGGTGCTGGCGCAGGCCGAGAAGGCCGGCACGAACATCGGCGCCTTCTCCCAAGCCATGCATCGCGAGCAAGGGCAGGTCGCCGTACGCCGGATCCAGGGCCTGTTGTCGCTCCAGAAGAAGTACGGCGCCGCCCGGGTGGACCAGGCTTGTGCGATGGCGCTGGAAATGGAGATCGCCGACTTCCGCTTCGTGCGCCGCTACCTGGAGCGCAATCTACAGCCCGCCTTGAGCTTGCGCC
Organism: Acidobacteriota bacterium; assembly: GCA_021813825.1. Classification (GTDB taxonomy): domain Bacteria; phylum Acidobacteriota; class Terriglobia; order Bryobacterales; family Bryobacteraceae; genus JAJYKC01. Next base: position 1,669 of record JAKAJI010000402.1, read on the forward strand.
AGGTCGATCCGCTCATCCGGCAACTCTCGCTCTACCGCGACCTCATCCGGGAACGCACCGACTCACCCCACAACCAGGAGACAAACGAATGAACCTCGCCGAACTACAGCGCGCCCTGCACCAGCTTCGTCTGGGCGGCATGGCCGCCGTGCTGGAAACGCGCCTGCTCCAGGCCCAGGCCGAGCCAATGGCCCCCATCGATCTGATCTCATGCCTGGTGTCTGACGAGCTAACCCGACGCAGCGACCGGCTGCTGGAACGCCGCCGCAATCAGGCCGGCTTCCGGGATACCGGCAAGACACTCGACAACTTCGACTTCACGTTCAGTCCCAAGATGAACCGCAGCGTGGTTTTCAATCTGGCCCCATGCGGGTTCATCGCTAAACGCGACGACGCCTTGTTCCTCGGCCCGGGAGGCGACGGCAAGAGCCACCTGGCCCAAGCCATCGGGCAGGCCGCCATCCTGCAAGGCTATCGGGTGCTCTACCGGGAGACACATGTGCTCTTGGAGGAACTGGCCGAACCCGTCATCGAGGGAACGCGCAAGCAGTACATGGACACCCTCGCCACCGTTCCACTGCTAATCATCGATGACTTCGGTATGCGCAAACTGCCAGTCACCGCCGCCGAGGATCTGCTGGAGATCGTGATGCGCAGTTACGAGAGCGCCAGCACCCTGCTGACATCGAATCGTCCGGTCGAGGACTGGGACAAGTTACTCGGCGATACCGCCTCGGTCGGCTCGATGCTCGACCGCCTCTTGCATCACGGACATGTTCTCAAGTGCGGGCCTCGTAGCTGGCGCACCAAAACCACCGCGGCCGCGGAGCGCGCATGACGCCGCTCGGGGGCTTTGCCCCTGCGGCCCTAGGATTTATCGCTTTCCTGCCTCCCCTGGCTCAGTGCCGGAGGCGAGTTTCGCCCGCCTCCGCAGGGTTAGGCCCCGGAATCGGCGCTCGGGTTACATCCCCGGAGAGCCCTGTCTTCCGTCCGGTCTCGCTCAGTCTATCTCAACTCCGGCCACCCCGCCTAAAAATCTCCTGCCAACTTACACGGAACCCGGGTAAAAAGGATCTGTTCTGAGTGTCTCCGTTGGCCGGTTTTGAACTAACCGCCTACGGCCGGTTTTGCGGTGACCGCCGAGGCTTCCAAAGTCCCGAAACTCGGCCCTAAAACTCGATTACCAGGTCACATCTATTAGTAGTTACGAGAAAATGATGTGTTCTGAGGGTCTTCATGGGCTGGTTCTGAACGAACCTATGGTCGGTCTTGGTTTCACACCGCTGAGGGGTTGGAGATCAAGACGCGAGGAAGTGCCACGGGACCGTGTGCCGGTTCAGCTGAAAACTGAGGAAAACGCTCGAGGCGTTCGGAGTCTCGCCGAAGAGGAAATTGGGAGCGAGACAGGTGAAGAAAGAACGCCGACACTGGAGCGCAGAAGAAAAGACGGGGCTGCTGCGCCGACATCTGATTGAACGAGTGCCGATCTCGAAGATCTGCGAGGAAGCGGGACTGGCCCCCACCCTGTTCCACCGCTGGCAGGAGCAGTTGTTCGGCAACGCCACACTGGCTTTGGAAGCACGGCGGCCGGAACGCCGGCAGGACCAGCAGCGGATCGAGAAGCTGGAAGCGAAGATCCGCCAGAAGGACGAAGTTCTGGCTGAGCTGATGGCGGAGCACGTTGCCCTAAAAAAAGAGTTTGGGGAACTCTGAACGGTTGCTGGGTGGAGCCGGACGTCCGCGACGCAGTGGTGGACTTCCTGCGCAAGTGGTCGGAGAGAACCGGACTGCCCGTCGATCGTTTGTTGCACTGGCTGGGGCTGAGCGTGGGCAAATATTATGACTGGCGCCAGCGCTACGGCAAAACCAACCAGCACAACGGCTGGGTTCCCCGCGATTTCTGGCTGGTCGACTGGGAGAAGCAGGCCATCCTCGATTTTCAGCAGCGGTATCCGCTGGAGGGCTACCGGCGCCTGACTTACATGATGATCGATGGCGACATCGTGGCGGTCAGTCCTTCCAGCGTGTTCCGCGTGCTGCGGGATGCTGGCCGGCTGACTCGCTTCCCGCGCCAGCCTTCGCGCAAGGGCACGGGCTTCGAGCAGCCGCTGCAGCCGCACGAGCACTGGCATATCGACATCGCGCACATCAACATTCACGGCACCTTTTATTACCTGTGCGCGGTGCTGGACGGGGCCAGCCGCTACATCGTGGACTGGAGCCTGCGCGAATCCATGCGCGAGCCGGAAGTGGAGATGCTGCTGCAGCGGGCCCGCGAGCGCTTTCCTGACGCTCACCCGCGGGTGATCTCCGACAACGGGCCGCAGTTTATCGCCAAAGACTTTAAGGAATTCATCCGCATTTCCGGCATGACTCATGTGCGCACCGCGCCGTATTATCCGCAGTCGAACGGGAAGATGGAGCGCTGGAATCAGTCCATCAAGAGCGAATGCATCCGGCCGGGCGCGCCCCTGTCGCTGGAGGATGCCCAGCACCTGATCGCGCAGTACATTCATGTGTACAACGAGCAGCGGCTGCACAGCGCGCTCGGCTACGTGACGCCGAAGGACGTGCTGGAAGGACGGCGCACGCAGATCCATGCCGATCGCGATCGCAAGCTGGAAGCGGCTCGCCGGCAGCGCGAGCAATCGGCTCGCGAAAAGGCTGCAGCTCGTCTGCAGGAAGAAGTTGCGTAGCCGATAAGCTGTGTATCAGGTGAAACGAAAGCAGGCTCTGCGGGGACGCAACCATGCCGAGGGATAGCCTGATGAACTCATCGAGACGATGATCACGGGCGGACGTTCCAAGGACGCCGCCCACTTACTAACATCGGATCGAAAGATTCTTATGCCTTGAAAATCCCCGCCCGAAGGGCGGAATCTCTCCCCTTCGGTCAGGCTTTGGCCTCGGTTTCACGCTGAACCAAAACA
>JAKAJI010000403.1 GCA_021813825.1 Acidobacteriota bacterium
CGCAAAGGCCAGGAGGTACGCATTCACCAAAGCGACCGTCCCGATGACGACATCTGCATCCTGTTCGGCCGCAACCCCGGACGTCTGGATCGCGTCACCGGCGGCGAGCCGATCGAAGGAGCCTCGGCCAGCCCGGCGCGGCTCACCGTCTACGACGCGCCGCTCGTTGCCGAAAGCATCACCGCCCAGATGCGCGAAAACCTCGACGACGAGTTGACCGAAGTCAAAAGCGAGAACGCGATCGACCGCATCACCTCGCAGGCCAATCCCCGTACCCTCGAACGCGTACCCGCCGGCGCCCGGTTCCACTTCCGCCTCGTGCTCGACGTCCTTTGCGAGGAGGACCGGCCGCTGCTGGCGCGTGTCGTCGAAGGCCTGCGTCTGCTCGAAGACGACACCCTCGGCGGCGGGGGCTCCCGCGGCAGCGGACGCGTTGCCTTCTCTAACCTGCGCCTGGTGTGGCGCGGTCGCGACTTCTACGCCGCCGGCGCCGCGGAGAACGAACTGCTCGCCTCCGGCGATCTCTCGGCCCTGCAGGCGTTGGTGACAGGCGGCGAGTTCGCCGCCTCGCTCGCCTGAAGACCATGCGCCCGGGTTTTCTCGTCAAGCTGAAGCCCGATGGGCCGTGGCGGATCGGTCCCGACACCGGGGACGCGCATCGCACCGGCCAGATCCTGCACAGCGACGCCGTCTATTCCGCACTCACGCACGCCATGGCGCGCCTGGGCGAACTCGATGCCTGGCTCGCTGCCACGGCCGCAAGTCCCGGCGGGCCCGAAGTGTGCTTCAGCTCCTGTTATCCGTTCCATCGCGACACGCTGCTGGTGGTCCCCCCGCGCGGCGTTTGGCCGCCGCCACCCTCCGCAAAACTGCGCTACCAGAGCGTACGCTTCGTTCCGCTGTCTTTCATCGAGGGCTTGTTCTCCGATCAACCCGTGGATGAAGACCGTTGGTTGATCGATGGCCCCAGCGAGTGCCTGTTGCCTTCCGGCAAGGGTCCTGGCGCCGGGCCGTTCCGCGTCACCCTCCGCTCGCACGCCGCCGTCGACCGGTTGATACCTGGGCAAGTACACACGCACTCTACCGCCTGTCTCGAGTTCGCCGAGGGCGCCGGACTCTGGCTTGCGGTCGAGTTTCAAAACGAAGACGCCAGCGAACGATGGGGCGCGCCCGTCCGCGCCGCGCTGCGGTTGCTCGCCGACAGCGGAATCGGCGGCCGCAGGTCTCTCGGTTGGGGCCGCGCGCAAATGCCGGAGATCACCGAAGGCTCTCTCCCCGGCCTGATCTGGTCCCCCAAGGAAGACTCCGCGGCCTCCGAGCACGCCTGGTGGTTGCTTTCCCTTTTCGCCCCCGCCGAGACCGATGAAGTGGATTGGCGCCGCGGCAGCTATACGACCCTCACACGCTCGGGCCGCATTGAAAGCAGCGCGAACTGGGGCGGCTTGAAGGTCCCGTTGCCGATGATCGCCGAAGGGAGCGTCGTTGTGGCCCCCGCCGAGCCGCGCGGCTCGGCCCGCGACATCGCCCCGCCGGGCTTTCCGCATCCTGTGTACCGCTCCGGCTTTGCCGTCTCGATTCCCATTCCTTGGCGGGCCTCCGCATGAAATATCGCGTCACATGTCTGACTCCGACGCTCGTGGGCGACGGCCAGCGGCTCTCACCCATCGACTACATGGTCTGGAAGGACCAAGTCAATGTGCTCGACCAACGGCGTATCTTCCGCCTGCTCGCCAAAGGACCGCGCCTCGACGGCTATCTCAGTCAACTGAAGAAATCCGAGCGCCTCGAATTCGCTTCCTGGGGCGGGTTCGCGCAGAATTTCGCCGGCCGCCGGATCCCGTTCGAGCATCCCTCGCTGACCGCTTCCTGGGAACGGGCCCGCGCTGAGAACCTCTTCATCCCAACCTTCGCCACCAGTCCCGCCGGCCCCTTCCTTCCCGGTAGCGCCATCAAGGGAGCCCTCCGCACCGGCGCCGTTCACGCCCAGTGGGCCGCGCGCGGAATGGCCGCTGTCGCCGCGCAGACCGCGGACTCCGACCCTCGTGCCACCCGCCGCGCCTGGGCCGCTGCCGAAGACATCGCTCTCGGCCAGGGCGGAGCCAACACCATGCGGCTCGTCTCCGCCTCCGACTCCGCACCTGTTCCCGCCAACTCCTTCCGCGTTTACCTTCTTCGCGTCTCGACGCTCGTCCCCCGCGGGCAACAGTTTGAACTGGGTTGGAAGCAGGCCCCGCGCGGCTCATCCAAGCGCGCAGAAGACGGCACTCCGGCATTCGCCGAGATGGCCGACCCCGGCACCGTGTTCGAAGGCTCGTGGCAGGAAAGCGCATTCCTCGCTTCCCAGGAGATCGCCCGCGCCCTCAAGCGCTCCAAAGCCGCTTCCCGCAAAGCCATCTTCGATGCCGTGAACGGCTGCGCCGCCCAACAACTCACCCTCCACAAGCAGTACGCCGGATGGGCCGGCCTTCCCCGTCTCGCCGAGTACGTCGCCGCCCTTTCCACACGCCTCGATGAGATCCGCACCCGCGAGAACACCTGCATGATGTGCATCGGCTGGGGCGGCGGCTTCTTGTCCAAAAGCGCCTTCCTCGACACCACGGACTCGAGCTTCCGCTCCATGCTGAAGCAGTCCGGCATCTACGCTCGAGCCATCCAAAGCGGCCTGCCGTTCCCGAAAACGCGCCGCATCGTCTTTCTCAATAACCAACCCGCGACGCTCGCAGGCTGGGTTTCGCTCGAAATCGAATAACCGCGATCGCATCGCAGGCGCACCCCGCGCGGCCCGCAGTGCGCGATGGAATACATAGTTCATTTCTGCTATTGTTGGGGCGGCCTCGATCGCGTACCGTGTATTGGTCTTTATGCCCATCCCAACCGAACCCATTGGCAGCATCCCGCGCACCCCGCAGCTAGTCGCCGCCTGGCGTGACCTCGCCGCAGGCCGCATCACGGCCGCCGAGTTTGAACCCATCGCGGACCACGCGCTGCGCCACACTATCCGCCGCTTCGAACAGACCGGCTCCCCCGTCATCACCGACGGCGAGCAAACGAAACCCAGCTTCGCCACCTACCCGCTCGCCGGCCTCGATAACCTGGCGCCCGACGGCGTCGTTATCCCCTTCGAGGACGGCCACACCCGCCAACTGCCACGCCTCGTGAAAGGCCCGTTCCGCTACTCAACGCACGCGTCCAAATTTCTCGCTGCGGCCAAACGCGTCACCTCTATGCCGGTGAAGCAGGCCGTGATCTCCGCATCCGCCCTGAGCCTCATCTATCCTGATGCCGGCCTGCCGGACTACTCGTTGGAACAGTTTCTCACCGACCTCGTGGCCGAGGCCGTCGCCGATATCCGCCAATGTCTCGACCTCGGCGCCGACAGCGTCCAGATCGACTTCACCGAGGGCCGCCTGTCTCTCCGTCTCGATCCCTCCGGCGGGCTGCTCAAGTATTTCATCGCGCTGAATAACCAGGTGCTCTCGCATTTCAAAGAGGAGGAACGCCAGCGCATTGGCGTCCACACTTGCCCCGGCGGCGACCACGACGCCACGCACAGCGCCGGCGTCGACTACGCCGAACTTCTTCCCTCGCTGTTCGAGCTTCGCGCCGGACGCTTCTATATCCAGTTGGCGAGCGAAAAGGACCCTGTCCGCGTGCTCAAAATCATCCGCGAAAACCTTGGCCCGGACCAGACCGTTTTTGTCGGCGTCATCGACCCGATCAATCCCGAACGCGAAACGCCGGCCCAGGTCGTCGACCGGATCCTCCAAGCCGCCTCCTACATCCCCATCGCTCAGCTCGGCACCACCGACGACTGCGGCTTCTCGCCCTTCGCCGACGACGTTTCCACCTCGCGCGACACCGCCTTCGCCAAAATCGAAGCGCGCGTCAGAGCGACAAACCTGGTCTCGGCAAGACTCAAGCTCGCCTAGTTGAACGCCCTGTTCTCGCCGGCCCGGCCCTGCCTGTCGTTTACGCTTCCGCCGGCCGCCCGCCTTCGAGCGCTCCGGCGATCCGCTTGATGGTAAATTCCTCGGCGACTGAGATCTTCGACCCGAAGCCAAGAAAGGCTCCGGAACTCGAAGCGATGGCCATGCACTGCATCAGCAGTTCCCCCTGCCGCCTTTCCCGTTCCTCGAGCGGCAGAGCCTCGTGCGATTCTCGCAGCGCGCGCAATGTCACACGAAACAGCTCAGGAGCAGGCTCCCTTTCCAGGCACTCCGTCAACCGGCCCAACGCGCGGCCGTTTTCGACCCCCTTTTGCGTGGCGATCTGGAAGATTCCCTTGCGTTCCTCTTCACTAACCGAGCCATCGCTCCAGGCGACCTGAACGAGCGGCATGAGCTGCAACAGAACTCCCGTCTCCGGTTCATACCCGAGCCGCAGAAGCTCGCGCAGTAGTTCCCGGTCCGCAATTCCCGTAGCCGCACTCAGCCCATGCAGCGCGGCTTCCCGGTCCGCTTTTTGACGCAATCGTTCGATTAACTCCCGGTCCTGGCGATAAAAGAAATCGTCTTCTCGCTGTGCATTGAGAAAGGGTCGCTTGCCGGCCATGAAACTGCTCCTTTGCCTCCGCGCCCGCGGCTTCGAGTCCTCGATG
>JAKAJI010000042.1 GCA_021813825.1 Acidobacteriota bacterium
TCGAGCGCTTCCCGCGCTGCGCTCTTCAAAGCACACGCGATCCACGACCACTGGATATCCGGCACGCCCAAAATTCGATAGCAGCACCTCCAGGTCGATTACGCACTCTCCGGGCGGCCCGTCCGTTCAGGTTTCGCCATCAGCCCAACCCTCGCCCACTGGGTCCTCAGATTCACCCGCGGCAGGTTCTTCCAACACGATCACCGTCTGCTTCCCGCGCCGCCGCCTTTCCCGGCCGATGCCTGCGTCTTCAGACTCCACCGTCGCACACACGAGGCGTGAGCCGTGGCGTGAGTACGCCGAACCTTAGTCGGCCAGACGAAGGAAGCACAACGTCCCCGCGCTGCTGAAACCGACGAGCGTGTCGCCGGAGGCGCCCACAATGGTGTCCGGCGCCGGTTGGTTCCCGGGCGGGGCAGATAGCGTAACCGGGATCCAGGTACCGGCGCCGCGGTCCAGCCGGTATACCTCGCTCTTCTTGTTCGGGACAAGTTTTGCCACAAACACGTCCCCCGAATCGGTGATCGCCAGACGCATCACGTGTTCGCGCGCCGCCAATCGCAACGCCGGCCAGCGCTTCACGGAACCGTCGCGCGACAACTCGTAGTAATTGCTGGCGCCGCCCTGATACCAGCCCACGACGGAGGCAGACGCCGCAAGATTGCTTAGACCCGATTCGAGTTCCCCACGAGTCATCGTTGTCTGTTCAAGAAACGATCCCAAAAACTTGCCCGACGCATCGAAGTGCCGAATTACGTCTGCCGGCCGCGTCGCCAACCGTCCGAGCTTCGGCCGCGACGGGTCGTATTCCAGGCCTTTGGTCCAGATTGACCCGTCCGGCGCTACCGCAATCGCCTGTGGACTATAAGGGAATGTTTGAACAATCCTCGCCTGGCCGCCACGGGCCGGGAGGAGCGCCAGATAAAATCCGACCTGGCCTCGCTGGTCGGTCGCGTCGCCGCACACTGCCACGCTCCCGTCCGGCCCCACAGAGTAGCCGCGGACCCGAAGCCAGTTCGACCCAGGAATAGAAAACTGAGCCGTCCGAACCTCTACCCCATTGCGGTTGAAAATATGAAAGGTGGGCGTGAGTGCATCCATTTCATCCACCGCCACCAATGCCCCGTTGGCCCAAATCGGCACTGGCTTGGCGCCGAAGTCGAACGCCGCGATCTTGACGTCGGTCTCGGAGGCGAACCGGGGCGATCGCGGCCCGGCGGCGGCTATTACCAGCAGGCACAGCCACAGCCCGACCCACCATCGACTTCGTTTCAGATCGCGTTGTCCAACCCGTCGCATGGGCCACCTCCAACGACTAGCAGCCATAGCAGTTCAAGTAGGGCGCGTCGCAAGTTGTGTAATCCGGGTTGCCGCAGGGGCCACACGAGGTCCCGTCGGGGGATGCGCCCTTGTACGTGCACTCGGGTCCATTATCATAGACGATCTCGAAGGTGCCAAAACAACCTGGTCCCGGGCAATTCATAGCCGAGCTATCCGTGACGTTACAGCCGTCGCAGGGCAACCCTTGAGCATGAACTTCCGACGTCCCGAACGAACGCCGCAGGCCCGCAATCCATGACCGGACGGATGGCGAGTTCGTTTCGGGACACCGTGTGAAGCCCGGCTTATGAACTGGGGGCGGCCCGCTCGCCCGAGCCGGAAGGCCGGAAAAGAAGCCCGGCAACTCCGCCCCCGACGTGGCGTAAACCAGCAGAGCCTCCCGCCCGGAATTCTCAGTCCGCCCGACATGGTACACGCGAAGCAACCCGCTGCCCGCCACGATGAGCGAAAGAATCGCTGGTACGGCAAGCCAGATGATTCGGAGGCTTACCCCCCGAAGAGCTACCTCTACTATGAAACGACGGAATCACGCCGAATTTGCGCCTGGCCCGGAGTTTACTGCCTGATTATCGGTATGTCAAGAGAAATTCACTCGAAAAAGCGATTGTAATTCTCAACCACATTGCTTGATTTCTCATAAACCGGATGATCCCAGTCCCACAGATCGTCCGAGTGTCAGGCTCGGGGAACTAACGATTGCACACAAACGAGACGCCGAGGTGTGCCCACCGTGCGGCCCAGACCGGTTGAAACAGGGGATTCCACCCTTCGCGGGTGCACTGCCGGACCTCGCATCTGCCACGAACGGCGCGCTCCAATAACGCCCGCGCTCAGAACACCCGCCGCTTCAGCCGCTCAATGGTGAACTTCGCCGTATCGGCCACGGCCATCACCGTCATCACGCCGGCTTGCAATGGGTCCGTCACCACCAGGTCCGCCGCCTCCGGTACGCTGCCCGCCATGTTCAGACTCACCACCAGCAGCCCTTGCGCGCGCACCTCGCGCACCGCTTTTTCAATCTCGCCGCCCATCAGCGACCCGGCGAGCACTAGGGCGCGTGCGCGGGGCAGGCGGGCCACGGCGCGCACCGCCGCCGCCAGCGCCTGCTCTCCCACGAGCGGAATCGTATCCACCGAAATGTGCTCCCCGCGGATGTTGTGCCGGTCCGCCTCCGAGATCGCACCGATGGCGACCTGTCCTACTTGCGCGCCGCCGCCGACGATGATCACCCGCTTGCCGTAGATCTTCTGTAGCGTGTCGACCGCCGTTACCTCGCGCACGATCGGCAGCGCGCGCAGCGCGGCTTCGAGCGCGGGTGACTCCCCTTCCGGCAGACGAATCTCGAAGTAAACCCGCGCCCCTTCCTCCTTCTCCTCGATGATCTCCACCGACCCGATATCGCCCGAATGCGCCGCGATCACGCCGGTAAGCTGATGCAACACCCCCGGCCCGGAAGAGGCCAGCACAACGAAGCCGCGGTTTTCCGCCGTACCCATCGCCGGACCGCTTAACTCGCCGCCGCCATCGGTTGCAGCAGATTCCTCACGAAGGCCAGGCTCGAATCCACCAGTTCCCATGAGCCCGCCCAGAAGCACAGGTCGATGCACCACCACTCGATATCCGGCACCGCCAGCAGCTTCGGAGTCAGCGCCGGAAAGTCGATTACGCCCTCGCCGAACGGCCGGTGCGTGCTGGTTTCGTCATGATGTAGCGTGCCGTCGCTGTCGATTAAGTGGATCGCCCCGATGCGTCCATCGAGCATCCGGAGAAACTCGTCCACGCCCCCCGGTAGCATCTCGCGCGCGCCCTGCTGTCGCGCCGCCATCACCCCGCACATGTAAGCGTGGCAGACGTCGAACATGATCCGGAAATTCGGATGATCCGCCTGCTTATGCATCGAAAGAATCTCGGAAGGCTTGTTAAACAGGAAGCCCGGCTCGAACTCCCACACCATGCGAATGCTCGCCTTCTGCGCTAATCCCGCCGCCCGGTGCCACAGGGAAGCGATGCGGCTCAGCGCCGCCGGCGTCTCCTCCACCGTCACCGCGTTCGGCCCGGCCACCGTATCGACACGGATCGCCGGGATGCGCAGGTCCGAGCACAGCTCGAGGTTCCGCTGAAACAAATCCAGGTATTTTTGTTCGTTTGCCGGATCCAATGGATTCGCCGGCGTCAGGTCCGCCGCGTAGCCCGAGCGCCCGAGCCCCAGGTCGTCCAGAAACCGGCTCAACTCGGCCCGCTTGGCCGATGTCGGATACGCGTCGAGCGTCACATGCGGCGGAAAGCCGCAGATCTCGATGCCATCGTAGCCGGCCTCGGCCAGACGCCGCGCCGTGCGGTCGAACAGAATCGGATTGTCCGAGTACGGTCCAAAAGAAAACGCCCAACTGCCAAGCGAAATTTTCATGCGTTTACCGCTCCTTCTCCGGATTTTACGTTCACCCAGCCTTGCGAACCGCACGCCTCCAGCACCGCGTCACACACCCTCTGGCAGCGCAGGCCGTCGTTGAAATCCGGCTGCATCGGCTTACCCAGGTGAATCGCATCCAGCAAATCCGCCGCCTGGTTCGTGAAAGTATGTTCGTAGCCGATCGCGCACCCCGGCACCCACCAGTGCTTCATGTAGGGATGACACTCTTCCCATACCCTTAACTCGCGCCAGCCCTGCACGTGCTTAGGATCGAGCGAATCGAAATACCACAGCCGGCTCATGTCTTCCAGGTTGAAATACAGGCTCCCGAACTCGCCGTTTACCTCGAACGTATTGGCATTCTTCCGCCCGTTGGCAAAACGCGTGGCTTCAAAATGCCCGATCGCGCCGCCAGAGTACTGACACACGAAAACCGCCGCGTCCTCGATCTCCACCTTCGCCCGTCCGCCTTCGGGCCGTTCGCGCTCGCCGACAAACACGCGGCTGGTTCCGGCCACCGAGGTGATGCTCTGGTCCAGGAGGAAGTTCGAAATGTCGACGATGTGCGCCAGCAGGTCGCCGGTAACGCCGGAGCCGGCCACGTCTTTGTCCATGCGCCACAGCAGCGGCACCGAGGCATCGAGCGTCCAGTCCTGAAGATACAGCGCGCGGAAGTGGAACACCCGCCCGATCCGCCCTTCTTCGATCAACTGCTTGGCGAAGGCGATCGCCGGCACGCGCCGGTAGTTGAACCACACCGTGTTGATCTTCCCGCTGCGCCGCGCGGCTTCGGCCATCTTTTCCGCCTCGGCCGTATCCCGAGCCAGCGGCTTCTCGCAGGCGACGATCTTCCCCGCCTCGAGCGCCGCCACCGCGATTTCGCAGTGCGTGTTGTTCGGCGAGCAGATGTCCACTATCTGAACATCCGGCGCTTCCACTACCTGCCGCCAGTCTGTCACCGCGCGCTCCCAACCCCACCGCCGGGCCATCTTCTCCACCTTCTCGCGTTCCCGGCCGCAGACAACCTTCAATTCCGGCCGCAGCGCCGGCTCAAAAAACGGGGTCACCTGGCGCCACGCGTTGCTGTGCGCCTTCCCCATGAACTTGTATCCGATCATGCCGATGCCGATCGCATCCGCCATTCGCCCTGATCTCCTTCGTCCCGCCGCGCATTCATCCACGTTAAGTTCCGCCGCAGCGTGCGGTTCCGATTATACTCAAGAGGCGACGGCCCCTAACGCATGATGCCCTTGCTTGCCCTCGCCGCCGCTTACTTTCTCGGCGGCATCCCCTTCGGCTATTTCCTGGTCCGCTTCGCCACCGGACGCGACGTGCGCACGCTCGGCAGCGGAAACATCGGCGCCACAAACGTGCTGCGTACCACCGGACGCGCCGCCGGCGTCGTCACCCTGCTACTCGATATCGCCAAGGGCTTCGCCGCCGTGTGGCTCGCCGCATGGCTCACGCACGGCGCCGTCTTGTGGACCAGCCTCGCCGCCCTCGCCGTCATGGCAGGCCACGCCTACCCTCTGTTGCTGCATTTCAAGGGCGGCAAGGCCGTAGCGAGTTTCCTGGGCGCGTTCCTGTATCTGGCCCCGTTGCCCGTGCTCGCCACGCTCATTCTCTTCGTGGCCGTGGTCGCCTACAGCCGCTACATCTCGCTCGGCTCCATCATCGCCGCAGGCAGCTTTCCCTTCGCAGTCTGGCTCATCCTCCATCCCCCGGTTGAGTTGACTACGGCCGCTGCCATCGCCGGCGCCTTCGTCATCTACCGCCATAAGTCGAACATCGCCCGCCTTCGCGCCGGAACCGAGAACGTCCTGCACTGGGGCGGCAAGCGCTGATGGGAAAACTCGCCATCCTCGGTGCCGGAAGCTGGGGCACGGGCCTCGCCGTGGTGCTTGCCCCGCGCTTCGACCGCATCGCCCTTTGGGCGCATGAGGAGGATCTCGCCGCCTCGATCGAAGCGACGCGCGAAAACACGACCTTCCTGCCCGGCTTCCGCATTCCCGCCAACGTAACCGCCACGCACAGCCTCGAATCCGCTGTCGCCGATGCCGGCGCCGTGCTCGGCGTCATGCCCTCGAAATTCGCCCGCGCTGTCTGGAGCCGCGCCCTGCCGCACGTGGCCCCCGGCGCGCAACTCGTCAGCGCCACCAAGGGCCTCGAGCAAGGCTCCCTGCTTCGCGTTTCCGAAGTGATCGCGTCTCTGGGCGCCGGTACTCCCGCCGTCCTCTCCGGCCCAACCTTCGCCCGCGAAGTGGCCGCCGGCCGGCCCACCGCTCTCGTCGTCGCCTCCACCGACCCCAATCTCGCCTCCGCCGTCCAGCGCCAGTTCTCCGGACCCACCTTTCGCCTCTACACCAACCCCGACCCCATCGGCGTCGAACTCGGCGCCTCGCTCAAGAATGTCATCGCCATCGCCGCCGGCCTCTGCCAGGGCCTCGAACTCGGCACCAACGCCACCGCCGCCCTCATCACTAGGGGACTGGCCGAAATCACCCGCCTCGCCGTCGCTCTCGGCGGCCAACCTCGTACGCTCGCCGGCCTCGCCGGCCTCGGCGACCTCGTCCTCACCTGCACCGGCGAACTCAGCCGCAATCGCCGCGTCGGCCTCGAACTCGCCCGCGGACGCACCGCGCACGACATCACCAACTCCATGGCCATGGTCGCCGAAGGCGTAGATACAGCCGCCTCCGCCGTCGAATTAGGCCGCCGCTGCCAGGTGAGCCTCCCCATCGCCACCCAGGTCGACCGCATCCTCCGCGGCGAGATCCCCGCCGCCCGCGCCGTCGGCGAACTCATGGAAAGATCCCTTAAGGAAGAATGACAATCGAATAAGCGGCCTTTCCCGCCGGCGACCATGCCGTCTCTGACACCGCAACCTTTTCCGGACGACCGGGTTGATACAGATATGACGGCTGCCGCCGCCTGTATCGAGCGCGATGCCGACCTGATGCTCCGGGTCCGCGAAGGCGACGATGTCAGTTTCGCCCTCCTCCTCGAAAAGCACCGCCGCCCCCTCATCCACTTCCTCTACCGCATGGTGCAGAACCAGGCCGTCAGTGAAGAATTGGCGCAGGAAGTGTTTCTTCGCGTTTACAAGGCCCGCCTCAGCTACGAACCAACGGCGAAATTCACCACCTGGCTGTTCCGCATCGCCAGCCATCTGGCGATCAACTGGCTCCGCGACCGCCGCAACGAGCGCTCCCAGGACAGCCTGGATCAGACCAACCCGGACGGCATGCAGGTCCAGGTCGCCGATACATCGCTCACCCGCGAAGAAGAACTCATCCGCCAGGCCCGGCTGGCCGAGGTGCGGCGCGCCATCGAGACCCTGCCCCCAAAACAGCGTGCCGCCGTGATGATGCACAAGTATCAGGAAATGGGATACGCGCAAATCGCCAAGGCGCTGAACTGCTCCGAATCGGCGGTAAAATCGTTGTTGTTCCGGGCCTACGAGACGCTACGCGCCCGGCTGGCGCACATGGTATGAAGGAGACCCGCGAAATGGAAACCCCGATATCCTGTCCGGCCAAAGATCGGCGCGGCTCGGAACTCTTCCTCTCCTATGCCGCCGGACTCATGAGCACGCCCGAGCGCGCCACCTTCGAGAGCCACATGGTGGATTGCACCGAGTGCCGCCGCGTTGCGGAAGAGCAGAAGCGCGTTTGGTCCGTCCTCGACGCGCTGCCCGTACCGGCGATTTCTTCGAATTTCGACGAAAGGCTCTACGCACGGATCGCCGCCGAAGAGCGCCGCCCGTGGTGGCAATCTGTTCTGCACCCGGGCTTCTCCTTCCGCTTCAGTACCGCCGCGCCCGTCGCCGCCGCCTGCGCCGCTCTCGCCGTCATGCTCGTAATGCGGACGCCCCACCCGGCGCCGGCCCCGGTGCAGCCCGCCCCGGCTACCGCCACCGTCCAGCAAAAGCTTGACCCCAACCAGATCGAGCAGAACCTGGACGACCTCGACATGCTGCGTCAACTCACGGCGCCCGCCTCGGAGGCGAGCAACGGACAGTCCTGAGCTGGGAAAAGGAGAACCGGTGGGAGTCTCTTTGGCCGCGGCGGTTCTCGCAATTGTGCTCTTACCAGTCCCTGGCCTTGCCTGGGGCCACCACAATCAGCCCCCGCCGGCCGAGCGTGCGCCACGCGGACCGCACGGACCACGCAACACTCCACTTCGCCAGCAACTCGGCCCCGCCCCGCTCGAACAGCTTCGCCGTATGTCGCCGGAAGAACGCCAGCGCTTCCTCGATGGCCTTCCGCCGCGGCAACGGGCCAACATCGAGCGCCGCCTCCGCAACTACGAAAACCTCTCGCCGCAGGAACAGCAGCGCCTCCAGCGCGCCTACGACCGTTTCCGCCAACTGCCGCCCGAACAACAAAACGCCATCCGCCAGGGCTTCCGCGGTTTCGCCCAGCTACCTCCAGACCGCCGCCAAGCTTTGCGCGAGGAGATGCGCAATCTCCGCTCGATGACGCCCGCCGACCGCCGCAAGCGCATGGCAAGCCGCGAATTTCAAAACCAGTACACGCCCGAGGAGCGGCAGATCATGGACCAGATGACCCAGCTTGCTCCGAACCGCTAGCCCCGTACGCGTCCGGTTCCGCAAACGCGAAGCGCAGGCTCGCCTTGGCAAGTTCCTCCAACTCTGCCTCGCTGAACCCTAACCTCCGCGCAAGTTCGTACTCGCCCGCCAGCGTACAGCCGAACAGCGCCGGATCATCCGTGTTGATTAGAACCGGCACGCCCGCCTCATACAGTCTGCGCAGGGGATGCGCCTCCGAAGACGCTACCACTCCGGTGCGCACGTTGCTTGTCACACAAATTTCCAGCGGAATGGCCCGCTCCCGCAACTCCGTCATCAGGGCTTCATCCTCGATCGCCGCGATTCCATGCCCGATCCGTTCCGCACCGATGGCCAGCGCTTCCCGAACCGACTCCGGCCCCGCCGTCTCTCCCGCATGGCACGTCAGCCGCAACCCTGCCTCGCGCGCCTCGCGAAACACTTCAGCAAACTCCCGCGCCGGACCGCGCACCTCGTCCCCTCCGATCCCAAACGCCACCACGCCTCGCTCCCGCGCCCCCGCCGCAAACTCCACCACCGGCCGGGCCGCCTCCGCACCGAACTGCCGGACCGCATCGAAAATCCATCGGATCGCGATCGGCGCGCGCTGCGACTCCTCCCACAACGCCCCGTATATCGCGTCCAGATCCTGCCCTTTCCACAAAATCACACCCGCCGACAACGTGATCTCCGCATACACCACGCCTTGCGCCGCCAGCGTCAATGCCAGCCGCCGCAACGCCAGTGCGTAGTGCTCCGGCGTCTGCAACCGCTTGTTCACCCATACATAGGCCCGCAAAAACCCGGCAAAATCCTCGTATTTTGTGTACTCCTCGATCTCAGCCAGGCTCAGCGAAGGATCGATTTCCCGCAGCGTCCCGGGCTCGATCGATCCTTCCAGGTGCAGGTGCAGTTCCGCCTTGGGGATTCTAACCAGGCGCACAAGCCGCTGCCCATCGATCATTTCCTCCCGAAGCCCGCCGCCCCCGGCGCCGGCAGCCCTCTGTTGTGCGCCACTCTTCACGAAGCCCATTGCTGCCATAATATCCACGATGAACGGGCGCCAACTTGACTCCGTGGTCCATGGATATTGCTCGGATGCCTTCGGCGTGCTCGGCCCCCACCAGCGCGACGACGGCTCCTGGGAGGTGCGGGCGTTCCTCCCTCGCGCCATGGAGGCCTGGGTCGTCACCGGCGGCCACTTGACGCCCATGATCAAAATCGACGGCGCCGGTGTGTTCCTCGCCACGCTCGCCGATTCGCCCGGCCACTATCATCTCCGCCAGTCCCGCGACGACGGCGCCATCGATACCATCGAGGACCCCTATCGCTTCGGCCCGCTCCTCACCAGCTTCGAACTCCACCTCCATGGCGAAGGCTCCAATAACGAGAGCTACCGCACCCTCGGCGCCCACCCGATGAAAGTCGACGGTGTCGCCGGCGTCCGTTTCGCCGTCTGGGCTCCCAACGCGCTGGTCGTCTCCGTCGTCGGCGATTTCAACGACTGGGACCGCCGCCGCCACCCCATGCGCCTCCGCGACGGCGGCATCTGGGAAATCTTCCTCCCCGCCGTCCAACCCGGCCACCGCTACAAGTACAACGTCAAGTCAAAATTCGCCGGCTACGAGGTCCAGAAGGCTGACCCCTACGCTTTCGCCTCCGAAGTCCCGCCGCGCACCGCCTCCGTGGTCGGCCTGCTCGACGACTACGAGTGGCACGACGCGAAATGGATGGAAGAACGAGCGCAGAAGAATTACCTCAACGAGCCGTTCTCGGTCTACGAAGTCCACTTGGGCTCCTGGCTCCGCGCCCCCGGCGACCAGCCCCTCGGCTATCGCGAACTCGCCCGCACCCTCGTCCCTTACGCCAAACGCATGGGCTTCACCCACCTCGAACTCATGCCCATCATGGAGCATCCCTACTCGGGCTCCTGGGGTTACCAGGTCACCGGGTTCTACACGCCCACCGCCCGCTTCGGCACACCCGCCGATTTCAAGTTCTTCATCGATGCCTGCCACCAGGCCGGCATTGGCGTCATCGTCGATTGGGTGCCGGGGCACTTCCCGAAAGACGCCCACGGCCTCGCCTACTTCGACGGCACCGCACTCTACGAACACGCCGACCCACGCAAAGGCGAGCACCGCGACTGGGGTACGCTCATCTTTAACTACGGCCGCAACGAGGTCCGCACTTTTCTCGTCTCCAATGCCTTGTTCTGGCTCAAGCAGTATCACATCGACGGCCTGCGCGTGGACGCCGTCGCCTCGATGATTTACCTCGATTACTCGCGCCAGCCCGGCGAGTGGATCCCGAATCAATACGGCGGCAACGAAAACCTGGAAGCCATCGACTGCCTCCGCCGCGTCAACGAACTCGCCCACCAGGTCCCCGGCGTCGTCACCATCGCCGAAGAATCCACCGCCTTCCCCGGCGTCTCCAAGCCCACCTACCTCAACGGCCTCGGCTTCACCATGAAGTGGAACATGGGCTGGATGCACGACATGCTGCGGTACTTCTCCACCGATCCGATCTATCGCAAGTATCACCAGAACGACATCACCTTCAGCATGCTCTACGCCTTCTCGGAGAACTTCCTGCTGCCGGTTTCTCACGATGAAGTCGTCCACGGCAAACGCTCGCTCATCGACAAAATGCCCGGCGACGGCTGGCAAAAGTTCGCTAACACCCGCGCGTTCCTGACATATATGTACGCGCACCCCGGCAAGAAACTCATCTTCATGGGCGCCGAAGTCGGCCAGTGGGACGAGTGGTACTGCGAAGCCAGCGTGCGCTGGGACCTGCTCGAACACGAACTGCACCGCAAGCTTCAGCACTTCGTTGCGGACTTGAACCACTTCTACCGCTCCCGCCCCGCGCTCTACGAAGTCGACTATCACTGGTCCGGCTTCGAGTGGGTCGACATCCGCGATTACGAACAGTCGACCATCTCGTTCCTCCGCCGCCCGGTCCACGGCAGCCCCGCGCTCCTGTTCTGCTGCAACTTCACGCCCGTGCCGCGCACCGGCTATCGCATCGGTGTGCCCGCCCCCGGCATGTGGCGCGAGGTCTTCAACTCCGACGCCTCCGCCTACGGCGGCTCGAACATCGGCAACGGCGGCGTCGCCTTCACCGAACCCGTTCCCCACCACGGCCGCGACCACAGCATGGTCATCACGCTGCCCCCTCTTGCCGTGGTCGCTTTCGAAGAGCCGCGCAACGGCTGGCCATCGTGAGCGCCTTCCGCATCGCCTCGGCGGTCCTCTCGCTTGCCTCGGCCTGCTTTGCCGCGGATTGGACCCTCGGCCCCTTCACCCGCCCGCGGGGAGCCAACCCGGTCATTTCGCCGCGCCCGGCATCCGTCTTTGAGTGCCCGATCCGCCGCGCCCCGGTTCACTGGGAGGCCCTTCACACCTTCAACCCCGCCGCCATCGTTCGCAACGGCCGCATCTACGTGCTCTACCGCGCCGAAGACTCCTCCGGCGCCATGTCCATCGGCGGCCACACCTCCCGTCTCGGCCTCGCTTCGAGCGCTGACGGCATCCACTTCGACCGCGAACCCGCACCCGTGTTCTATCCCGCTCCCGACTCCCAGCGCGATCGCGAGTGGCCCGGCGGCTGTGAAGACCCGCGCATCGTAGAAGCCGGCGACGGCACTTACTATCTCACTTACACCCAATGGAACGGCAAAATCTGGCGCGCCGCCGTCGCCTCGTCCAAGGACCTGCACACCTGGACCAAGTACGGCCCGCTGTTCGCCTCCGCGGGAAGCAAATATGCGGATTTCAAATACAAGTCCGCGGGCATCGTCTGCCGCCCGGAGCACGGCCGCCTGATCGCGGCCCGCATTCGCGGCGTCTACTGGATGTACTGGGGCGAAGGAACCATCCGTCTGGCCACCTCGAAGGACCTGATCCACTGGACGCCTCTCGAGGACCACTCCGGTAATCCCATCGCCGTGCTGAAACCCCGTCCCAGCCGCTTCGATAGCGATTTCCCGGAAACCGGCCCGCCGCCCGTCATCACCTCAGCCGGCATCGTCGTCCTTTACAACGGCAAGAACGCCGCCCACGCCGGGGACCCCTCGCTCGAACCCGCCGCCTACTCCTCCGGCGAGGCTCTCTTCTCCGCCGCCGACCCCTCGCACCTGCTCGCCCGCCTCGATCACCCGGTTCTCCAACCTACCGAACCATTCGAAAAAAGCGGCCAGTATACCGCCGGAACCACTTTCGCCGAAGGCCTGGTCTGGTTTAGGAACCGCTGGTTCCTCTACTACGGCTGCGCCGATTCGCTCGTCGGCGTCGTAAGCTCCGCCCCTACCGCGGGAACGCGATAAACCGCGCTTCGGTCACCGCGGGATTCTCAAGCACACGCTCGAGTGTCGCTTCGCTCACGGGCTGATCCGACACCACCACCGAAACCGCTTCTCCCATCGCGTC
This sequence comes from Acidobacteriota bacterium, assembly GCA_021813825.1. Lineage (GTDB taxonomy): Bacteria > Acidobacteriota > Terriglobia > Bryobacterales > Bryobacteraceae > JAJYKC01. The sequence continues at coordinate 12,758 of JAKAJI010000042.1, forward strand.
GCGCCGCCCCAGCGAAAACGAGGCGATGTTCACACCCTGCTCGCCCAGCACACGCCCCACGTGGCCGATCACGCCCGGCACGTCCTGGTTCCGCAGGAATGTAACGTTGCCTTCGAGCGGCGCTTCGCACGGAATATCGTCCACGCGGATCAAACGGGGCTTGCCGAACACCACCGCGCCATCCACGCGCGTCGGCCCCGCGCTCGTCGCCAACTCCAGCCGGATCGAATCCGTGTGCGCGCTTCGCTGGTCGTGCGTCTCGGAAATGTCCAACCCCCGCTCGTGCGCCAACTGCATCGCGTTAATCACGTTCGCCCGATGATGCAGCGCGCGCGCCAGCACGCCTGCCAGCGCCGAATTCCGGATCAGGTGCGTGTCCTGGTCGCTCAGCTTGCCGAAGTAATGGATCCGCACCGCCTGCGGGTTGCCTCGCGCCAGGTACGACGCCAGCCGCCCCAACCGCTCGCCCAGGTCCACCCACGGCCCAAGCGTCCGGTGCTGCTCGCGCGTCAGCGCCGGCATGTTCACCGCGTTCAGCGCGATGCCATTCTTCAGGTAGTCGACAATCTGCGCGGCAATGCGCACGCCCGTCACCTCTTGCGCTTCCTCCGTCGCGCCCCCAATGTGCGGCGTGGCGATCACGTTGTCGCGCGCCAGAAGCGGACTGCCTTCCGGTGGCTCGCTTTGAAACACGTCGAGCGCCGCCCCCGCCACTTTGCCGAACTGCAGCGCCGCCTCCAGCGCCAACTCGTCGATCAGTTCGCCGCGCGCGCAGTTGATGATCCGCACTCCCGTCTTCATCCGCGTGAAGGCATCGGTGGAAAGCATGCGGTGCGTCTCCGGCGTCAGCGCTACGTGCAGCGTCAAAAAATCGCTCTCGGCATAGAGCGTTTCAAGCGGCACCAACTCGATGCCCAAGTCCGAAGCCGCTCCCGTGTGCGCGTAGGGGTCCGTGGCTAAAATGCGCATCTCGTACGGCCGCGCCCGCCGCACCACTTCCCGGCCAATCGTCCCCAGCCCCAACACCCCCAGCGTCTTGCCGCGCAACTCGATCCCGGTGAACTTTCGCCGCTCCCACTTGCCGGCCTTCGTCGATGCGTTGGCCAGAGGGATCGACCGCGCCAGGCTCAGCATCAGCGCCAGCGTATGTTCGGCCACCGACACCGCGTTGCCGCCCGGCGTGTTCATCACCAGCACGCCCGCCGCCGTCGCCGCCGCCAGGTCGATGTTCTCCACCGTCACGCCGGCCCGCCCCACCACTCGCAACCGCGGCGCCTGCGCGATCAGCGCTCCGCTCAAACGAATCGAGCCCCGCACAATCAGTCCGTCCGCCTCTGCCAGATGGTGGATGTACTCCCGCGGGTTCGATTGCACCACTTCCCAGCCAGACTGGGCTTCCAGCAGCTTCACTCCCGCCGCCGCCAGCGGTTCGGCGATCACAATCTTCATGCCGAGTATTGTCTCGAATTCTCGCGCCCTCCGAGTGCCCCGTGCGCCGGATGCCCCCTCCGCCGTTCTATAATGCAGATAAGACGAACGAAATGGACCAACGCATCCGGGTTCTGGTGGCAAAGCCGGGCCTGGACGGGCACGATCGGGGAGCCAAAGTCATCGCCCGCGCCCTTCGGGACGCCGGCATGGAGGTTATTTACACTGGGCTCCGGCAGACGCCCGAAATGATCGTGAACGCCGCGCTGCAAGAAGACGTACAGGTTATCGGGCTGTCGATCCTGTCCGGCGCCCACAATGCCATCGTCCCGCGTATCATGGAATTACTGCGCCAGCGGCGCATGGAGGACGTGATTGTGGTCGTTGGGGGGATCATTCCGGACGGCGACGCGGCCGAATTGAAAAAACAAGGAGTGGCCGCCGTGTTTCAGCCCGGCGCATCGCTCCAGGAGATCGTAGAGTTTATCCGGTCGCAGGTTCGCCAGACGGCGTGATGCGGCCGGGATGCGGTAGGCGGGCTTCATGCGCCCGTCCTCAATCGAAAGAAGCAATACCGGGCCCAAGTTAAGCCCACACGAGGAATGCTCCGGAAAATAAGGATCCGGGACGCCCTCGGTGTACATAGGAGAAGAAGTGCAAGAGAAAAACAACATCGCCGTTTTCGTAGATTACGACAACATCGAAATCGGCCTGAAATCGACGCTACGGCGCGAGTTTGACGTCGCCATCGCGCTCGATGCGCTCAAGGAGCGCGGCGACATCGTCGCCAAATACGCCTACGCCAACTGGGCGCGCCAGGAAGGCGCCACCCGGCAGATGGCCGAGAATGCGGTCCAGATGGTGCAGCGCATCCCCTCGCCCCGCGGCGACAAAAACGGCGCCGACATCAACCTCGCCCTCGACGCGCTCGAAATGGCCTTCACCCACACCAACGTGAACGCCTTCGCCATCGTCAGCGGCGACAGCGATTTCATCCCCCTGGTGAACAAGCTCAAGGGCTACGGCAAAACCGTCTACGTCGTAGGCGGACGCGCCTTCACCAGCACCATTCTGCAGCAGAACTGTCACGAGTTCATCAGCTACGAGTCTCTGCTGTCGGAACCGGAAAGACCGGAAAAGCAGGAACGGCCGGAAAAAGCCGAACGGCCGCCGCGCGAGCAGCGCCACGAAGCCCGGCCCGCCGCCCAGGGTGGCGGGCACGCACCGCAACCGCAGCAAAAACCGCATGGCGGCGGGCAAAAACCTCCGCGCCCCGCACCGCTCGACCTCTCCCAGGCCATGCCGCTCGTCGAGCGCGCCCTGCAAGTCCTCGAGCGCCGCAATGTCCAGCCGCAACTCGGCCTGCTCAAGTCCACCATGCTGCAACTTGACTCGGCCTTCAGTGAGAAAGCCTACGGCGCCGGCAGCTTCTCCGACTTCGTGGAACGCCTCAAGCGCGCCGACTACGTCAACGTCAGCGGCACCGGCGGGCGCTACCTCATCGAGCGCAAAGGCCACGGCCCCAATGAACGGCCCGCGCCCAAACCGGAAGAATCCTTGCCGCTGCTGCGCGATGTGCTCGAAACTCACCGCCTCGAAATGGAAAACGGAGTCCTCGCCGAAGACCTCGCCGCCTGGGTCCGCGAAGAGCATCCCACGTTCGAGCCAAAGAACCTTGGCTTCCAGGAATTCAGCGAATTCCTCAACTACGCCCAGGACAAACTCGTCGTGCGCATCGAACCGGACGAAGAAAAGGGCCTCATTGTCTTCCTCGGCGCCGAGTTCTATCCACCCGCTCTCCCCGAGCCCAAAGAACCCGAATTCCCCGAGGAAGAAGACGAAAAACAGCCGATCGTTGAAGGCCAGCCCTCGCTGCTCGAGCCGAATCCGCCGCCACCGAAGCCCAAAAAAGTGGCTTCCCGGCCGCGCAAGGTCGCTCTCGGCCCCGACGGCCAGCCGATCCGCCGTACGCGCAAAAGGAAGAGCTCGTAAGTGATCGAACGAGTCTTCCCCGAAGGCGGCGCACCGCCGCAAGGCCCGTACTCACCCGCCGTCCGCGCCGGAGACTTCATATTCGTCTCCGGCCAGGGCCCCATCGATCGCGCCACCAACCAGTATTCCTACGGCGATATCCGCCACGAAACAAAGATCGTGCTCGAAAACATCCGCGCCATCCTCGCTGGCTGCGGCGCAACTCCGGCCGACGTCGTCAAGTGCTCGGTCTTCCTGGCCGACGGCGCCGATTTCGCCGCCATGAACGAGGTCTACGCCGCCTTCTTCGGCGAAACAAAGCCCGCACGCACCACCGTCGCCTGCCGCTTCGCCAACCCAAAGATGAAGGTCGAAATCGACTGCATCGCCTACCGCCCGCGCACCTGAGCTGCGCGGCTTCGCCCGGCGCCACATCGAGGAAAGCGCATGATCAGCTATCGCAAGGAGCTATGGTTCGAGGCGCCCTCTCGCCGCGCCTTCATCAACATCACGTCGCAGGTCGAACAGTGCCTGCGCGAAAGCGGTGTGAAGGAGGGCCTCGCCCTGGTCAACGCCATGCACATCACCGCCTCCGTCTTCATCAACGACGACGAATCCGGCCTACATCAAGACTACGACCGCTGGCTCGAACGGCTCGCCCCGCATGAGCCCGTCTCCGCCTACCAGCACAACCGCACCGGCGAGGACAACGCCGACGCCCACATGAAGCGCCAGATCATGGGCCGCGAAGTCGTCATCGCCATCACCGGCGGCAAGCTCGACTTCGGTCCCTGGGAGCAGATCTTCTATGGAGAGTTCGACGGCCGCCGCCGCAAGCGGGTGCTCGTGAAAATCGTCGGCGAATGAGCCTTCCCGGCTACTTTTTCGCGGCCGCCGCAGGCGCCGGTTCCGGTGGCACCGGTTCGGAAAGCACCAGGCGGAAATACGGTTCCGGACGCGTGTCGTACTTGCTCAGCTTCCGCACCGGCGACTGCATCTCCTTCAACCTCGCAAAAACCTGGTAATCGTCCTTCGGGCTCAGATAGTCGAACCGGTAGGCCCCGTCCTTGCCCGCAATGTAGTTCCTCACCTTCCCCGTCCGCAGGTTCTTCAACTGCACCACCGCCATCGGCACGCCGTTGTCCTGCTGGTCGTGCACCACCCCCGTCAACGACCGCCCGTTCAAGTCATCCGGCGCGTCCGGGTTCTTTGGAGCGTCAATCTTCTTCCCGTCGTAAGTGACGTGCGGCTGAACTTCCTGGCTTTCCTTCGACTGTGCCGCACAAAATACCGGGAGGGCGAAAGCCAATAGCGCGACCGATGTGAGTTTCTGCATGACGAAGCCTCGATCTCTTCATCATCGCGCACCGCGAGCCTCCCAGCGGAACCCAATGCCGGAATGCCCGCCTATCGCGCCGCCGCGCGCCGGCGGCGAAGCAGATGGATCACCCCGATCGCACAAATGCCGCCGAACACGAGGATCGAAGTCGTGGCTTCGGGCGCGGCCGCCGGATCGGCAACGGCGTCGGCGAAAAACGGCTCGGACAGGTTCAGCACAAAGGCGTGCTCCTGTCCGCCATACAAGCCAGTCCCGGCGATCTGATTGTTGGCATTGATCGCATACGCATCCAGCAAGTCCCAACCGGAGTTCACCGGCAGCAGGCTGTTCAAGTCGATCATCGTCCCGTTCATGTACACAAACGCATGGCTCGACCCATCGGCCGTCGTCGAACACCCCACCACAAAGCCGTTGTCATTGACGCTGTATGCGAGGCTCATCGTCCCCCCCAGCGTGCCCAGGTCGTCCATCGACCCGTCGCTGTACAGAAACGCGTTCATGTATCCACTCCCCGTCGCCGAACCACCCACGATCGCCCCGCCGTCGTTCAACCCCATCGCATAGCTGCTTGCTCCTCCGAGCGTCCCCAGCGGCACCAGTCCCGATCCGTTCCAGTAAAACGCCCGGAAGACGCCCGGCGCCACCGTGCCGTAACCGACCACTTCGCCCAAGTCGTTAATCCCGTAGGCAGCGCTCCAGTTGCCCCCCGGAAGATACCCCAGCATCTGCATCGCCCCGCCGCTGTAAAGGAACGCCTGCCCATTGCCTCCCACCACCGCGCCGGCGTCATTGATCGCCTGCCCAGACGAGTTCATTCCCAGGTCCGTTACCGTCGAACCGTTCCAGATGGCGCCATGGCCCTGCCCGTCCACGTAATAGGTGCCCGTCACCACCCCGGAGTCGTTGATGCCGAACGCGTAGCTGTCCGCCCCCGCCACAGAAGTCGAAAGACCCACCAGCCCGCCCGCCGTGCCAGAAAACGCCTGCGTGCCCCCGGTGCTCGTCGTGCTCCACCCCGCCGCCTGCCCTAACCCGTTGATCGCATAGGCAGTTGCATTGCCTCCGCCCAGCGTGCCCAGATCCTCAATCACGCCAACCGGCCCGGCGAACCCCAGACCCGCCGTCACAACCCCCAACAGACCACCGATGCACGCGATTCGCATGATGACGAAACCCAGAATTCCCGTTCTGGAAAACTGAGTATGGCACAGCGAATTTTGCAGAGGTATCGAGAGAAAGTTCTAATTTTCCTCGAATTTAAGTACTACAACCCTGGGAACCCATGGGCCTAGGCTGGCCCTATCCCCATGATTATGTTGCGCTTTCTTCCAACTCCAGAACCTGCGCCTGTGCCCGCTGCCAACGCAGCCGGCCCTGGTATTCCTGCCACAACGTCGTAAACCCGGCCCAGTAATACCCGCCAACAAAAAGCAGCAGAAACGGAAGTGTAAGGTAGTTGTACGTATCGATCGCGTACGCCATCATCGAGACGAAGTACGTTCCGGCCGCAATCTCCGCGTACGGCAGCCATCCGCTCCGCCGCCGGTATTTCACCGGCCGGACCTTCAGCTTGTTCGATCCGTTGACCGCGTATTTCGGCGTCCGCGCGAAACTCGTTTGCACGCCGAACAGCGCCTCCAGCACCGCCTTCGTGTTGATGATCGTCAGCGCCACGCCTGCCGCCATCAGCGCCGGCAGCAGGAACACGCCCCGCTTCCAGTCCTGGCGGAACAACTCCCGCCGCGCCATCAAATAAAACGCGGAAATCGACCAGAACGAAGCGATGATCAGCGGCATGTCCAGCATCAGCATCTGGAACCATCCCATATAGAACCGGATGATCATTACCGGCAGCATCAGCGCCGCAACTACCACCATCAGCGGATAGGAGATGTTTGGCGTCAGGTGGAAGAACGCCTCCATCTTCCGCCGCCAGGAAATCTTTGACCGCAGAATCGCCGGCAGCAGCTTCAGCGCCACCTGCGTCAGCCCCTTGGCCCAACGCGACTGCTGTACCTGGAACCCATAGGTGTCCACCGGCAGCTCCGACGGACAGTCTACCGACGGCACATAAACAAATCGCCAGCCCTTTAACTGCGCCCGGTAGCTTAAGTCCGAATCCTCGGTGAGCGTGTCATGTTGCCACCCACCCGCGTCGTCGATCATCTCGCGCCGCAGGATTCCCGCCGTGCCGTTGAAATTGAAGAACAAATCGCCGCCACAGCGAGCGCCGTGCTCAAGCACGAAATGCGCATCCAGCAGCATTCCCTCCACTTCGGTCAACAGGTTGTAGTGGCGGTTCAGGTAGCTCCACCGTGTCTGCACCACGCCGACCTTGGGATCGAGGAAAAAGTGCACGGTCCGCTCGAGAAAATCCACAGGCGGAACGAAATCGGCGTCAAAGATCGCCACCAGCTCTCCCGTCGCCGTCTCCAGGCCCTCCTGCAACGCCCCCGCCTTAAAACCATGACGGTTGGTCCGGTGCTTGTATTCAATCGGATGGCCCTGCGCGCGGTATTCGGCCACCAACCGCTCGGTGAACTCGTGCGTTTCGTCCGTCGAATCATCGAGTACCTGAATCTGGAGCAGATGCTTCGGGTACCGGATTTTCACCGTATGCTCGATCAGCCGCTCAACCACATACCGCTCGTTAAACAGCGGAAGCTGGATCGTCACCCGAGGCAGCTTGTCGTCGGAAAACCGCGCCGGCGGATCCTTCGGCAGATTCTTGCGAAACTTCGTGTACTCGTGAATCAGCTTGTACCGGTGCATCCCGTAGACAGACAACACCACCAGAACCCCGAAATACGGGGCCAGCAGCGCCCAGTCGAACGGCTGCAGATGATACAAGCCCGAAAATGTCGTGTCGGTAAGTTGATTCACTAGCCGGTTGGCGAGTGAGCCAGTCAGTAAGAAGGCGGGAGCGGACATGTCAGGGATCATCGTCCGGCGAAGGCAGTACGCCGACCCCCAGTCTATCAGAAACCTTACCTTAGTTATGTTAAGTTTTTCTCATCTTCCGGCCCAGCCAGGTGAGCTTCGTTTAGTAGGGGTGAATCCCCAACTCGCGCAGCTTTTTCGCGGCCCCCGCTCATCCCCCGCCCACAGCCGCCTCGACCACCTCGTATGGTTCTCGCGCAGCGCCTCCCCGCACCGTTCGTGCGATAGGGTTGTCCCACCAATCCCACAGCCGCTCCGGATGTCTGTCGACGCTAACCGGCAACCGGTCCCATCGCCCCTCCGGATAACAGTACACGCCAATCGCCTGAATCAGCAGGCCGTAGACGGCCACAACCGTAACTGCCCGCCTCCAGGCGCCGCCCGAAAGCGCCGGCAGCCCCGCCGCCACCAGGATCATCAGCGGGGCCAGTATCTCCGTGAGCAACCTCGGACCCCAGCAATAACCACCCCACCAGACAGGCCAAAGCGCCACCAGACCGATCTGGCAGACCGAAAAAACTCCGGCCGCGCCCGCCGGGAAAACGCCGCCAGCGCAAAAACCACCACCGGCGTGTAGATCAGCAGCCCGCGTCCCGGATTGAGTAAGATCCCCGCTAGCCCTTCGAGAAAATGCCCGCTCGGAAAGGTCGGGTAACTCCCGCTGAGCCGGCCGAACTCCGCCAGATTCGCCGCCGCCGTGAGCGCCCCTGCCACCATCACCGGCGCAAGCACCCGGATCCAGGCG
>JAKAJI010000043.1 GCA_021813825.1 Acidobacteriota bacterium
GGAGATTGGCGCGACGCTGAGCAGGATGAGGGAGAACGTGCGGGGGTCGAGCGGATTGAAGTTCGTTGCGTCGGGCACGATGCCGAAGCGCATGTAGCGGTAGGAGTAGACGAGGCTCGCCATGGCGAGCACGGCGGTGAGCAGTGAAGCGGTGGCGCAGGCGAGCACCTTGCCGAGCACGATTTCGTTGCGGCCGGCCGGAGAGCAGAGCAATGCTTCGAGCGTGCGGCGTTCTTTTTCGCCCGCCGCCGTATCGACCGCCGGATACATGGCGCCGGTGAACATGAGCAGCACGACGAGATAGGCGAGCGAACTGCCGAGCATCAGGCCGTTCATCTTTCTTTCGGAAGCGACGTTGACGGCACGCACGGTGAAGGGCGTCAACACTTGTTCGGAGATGCCAGAGCCGCGCAGGCTCTGGCGCACCCAGACTTCCTTCATCGCGGCGAGCGTGACGCTGATCCGTTCGCCGGCGATGGAGGACGCAGGCCGGGTGCGGTCCGAATAGACCACGAATTGCCTGGCTCCATTTATGACCGTTACATCGAGAGCCGCGGCGACGGCCTTATTTTCGACGGCGCGGCGCGCCTGGGCCGCCGGCTTGATCCGGAACCCGGCGGAGGCGAGCACGGTGTCCATCATTTTTCCGCAGGCCGGATTCACGGCGATGATATATGAGTCGCGATCGGCTTCTTTCTGCTGCCACTCGAGTACGAGGCTCATCACGCCGAACAGGATCGGCAAGGCGAACAGGGGCACCAGCACCATGCTGATGAGCGTGCGCCGGTCCCGGAGGAGTTCGAGCATCTCTTTCCGGTAGATGACGGAGACGATCTTCGCGTTCACGCGGCGGCTCCGGGCGCATTCTCCTCGAGTCCGAGCAGGGCGAGGAAGACTTCGCGCAGGCGTTGTTTCCCGGTGAGGGAGCGGAGTTCGTCCATGGTGCCCATGGCGGTGACGCGGCCGCGGTTGACCACCGCGATGCGGTCGCAAAGATACTCGGCTTCTTCCATGATGTGGGTGGAAAACAGGATGCACTTGCCGGCCTGTTTGGCCGACAGGATGAACTCTTCGATGAGGCGGGAGGCGGGCACATCGAGGCCGGAACTGGGTTCGTCGAGGATGAGCACGGGCGGGTCGTGAATCACGGTGCGCGCGATGGCCACCTTCTGCTTCATTCCGGTGGACAGTTTGTCGATTTTCGTGTTCGCGTAGGAGGCGATGCCGAAGCGGTCGATGACGTCATGGAGGCGCGATTTGAGCGTGCTGCCTTCGAGGCCGTTCAAACGGGCGAAGAATGAGAGAGCTTCGAGGGGGGTGAGGCGGCCGTACTGGCCCATGTCGCCGGAGGTGAAGCCGATCTGGCGGCGGACGCGGCCCGGGTCGCGCAGAATATCCACGCCACCGATGCGGGCCGTTCCGCCGGTGGGTTTGAGGACGGTCGAGAGAACACGAAGCGTGGTCGTTTTCCCGGCGCCGTTCGGCCCCAGCAGGCCGAATACTTCGCCGGCTCGCGCTTCGAAGCTGACACCATCGAGCGCCTTGAACGTCCCCCGTTTGCGATCTTTGAAATGCTTGGCGAGATAATCCGCCTGGATCATCCGTTCTCAGACTAGCACGGAGGTAATCGGCGGTTTTTAGAATCCCTGTTGCTTGTCGACGACGTTTAGCAGCGGCTCGCCGTTTGCAAAGCGGCGAAGGTTTTCGCGGACGATTGTGTACATGCGTTCGTCGAGGCGGTCGCTTCCGTTGGCGACATGCGGGGTGATGATGACGTTGGGGAACTTCCAGAGCGGATGGCCGGGGGGAAGCGGTTCGGGGTTGGTGACGTCGACGCCGGCGCCGGCGAGGCGATGTTCGTCGAGCGCTTTCACGAGTCCGTTCATGCTGTAGGTTTTGCCGCGCGAGACGCAGATGAAGTACGAACCTTTCTTCATCCGTTCGAACTCGCGCTCGCCGATCATGCCCTGGCTGCGGGCGGTGAGCGGCACGGAGACGAAGAGGACGTCGGCTTCAGGGAGCACGTCGTCGAGCTGGTCCGGATGGACGTAGCGCTGCACCAGGATGTCGGGGGGATAGTCTTTCACATCGACGCCGATGACTTTCATGCCGAAGCCGAAAGCGCGCTGGGCGATCTGGCGGCCGATGCCTCCGACGCCGACGATGACGGCGGTTTTGCCGTTCAACTCGATTTCGCCCTCGCGATTGCGGATCCATTTTTCGTCCTTCTGCGCGGGGATGGTGACGTTGAGGCGGCGCGTCATGGCGAGGAGGAAGGCGAAGGCGTGGTCGGCGATTTCGGGTCCGTAGACGACCTTCATGTTGGTGACGGTGACGTTGCTGGAGACGAGGGCGGGGAACAGGACGTCGTCGACTCCGGCGCTCATCACCTGTTCCCAGGTGAGCTTGTGGGCGAGGGCGAGTTGGGCGGGCGTGAGCTTGCCGATGAAGCCTTCCGCATCGGCGAGATGGGAGTCGACTTCGGAGGCGGGAACCTTGACGAGATTTACTTGCGGGACGTCGGCGTGGAGCCTTGGGACCCATTCGTCGGGGATGGCCGGCGCCAGGACGGTTTTGGTTTGCGCCGAGGCAGCGAGCGCGAAAAGCGAGGCGAGCAGCAGTGCGATGGCGGCGTGCATGGCGCCATCCAGTCTATCGCCAGGGGGTGTCTCAGTGGGCGGTGTGGAAGGCCCAGTAAAATACGAACGCGCCGGCGAGGATGCGGTAGATGGCGAAAGGCACAAAGCCGTGCCGGCGGACCCAGGCCATGAACCAGGCGACGACGGCATAGGCGACGACGAAGGAGACGAGGAAACCGATGATGAGCAGCGTCCAGAGGTGCCCGTTCATGGCGACGGATTCCGCGTTGCCGTGGCGGAGTGTTTTGAGTGCCTCGTAGCCGGTGGCGACGGCCATGGTGGGGATGGAGAGAAAGAAGCTGAATTCAAGGGCGGCGGCGCGCGTCATGCCGACGAGTTGGCCGCCGGCGATAGTGGCCATGGAGCGGGACGTGCCGGGCACGACCGCCGAGACAAGCTGGCAGATGCCGATCCAGATGGCCTGCGGCGTAGTCATGTCGTCCATGAAGCGGGTCTGGCCCCGGTTGGAATAGACGGCGTCGACGACCCACATGATGACGCCGCCTACGATCAGCGAGCCGGCCATGAGGGGCAGGCTTTCGAGGTTCTTGCCGATGACTTTGGTGAGGAGAAATGCCGGTGCGGCGGTGACGAGGAAGGCGAGGATGGTCAGCGAGAGCGGGTGGGTGAGCGGCGTGCGGTCGCCGCGGGAGCCGCTGGGGAAAGTGGAAAGGAACTCGGTGATGCGGTTCCAGAAATAAATGGGGAGCGTGAGGATGGCGCCGAGTTGGATGACGATGGAAAACATCTTCCAGTAGCCGCTGCCGAGGTTCAGTCCGAGCATCGCTTCGGCGATGCGGAGGTGGGCGGTGGAGCTGACGGGCAGGAATTCGGTGAGGCCTTCAATGACACCGAGGAAGGCCGACAGGAAATAATCGTTCAAACGCGATTCTCCAAACAGGTTTCAGAAAAAGTAGAGGACATCGGGCCGGATATGTCCGTGCTCCTCCAGACACGGGCCACAGGCCATATGGTAACCGCTCCAGCGGGCGCGCACGGCGGCGGGGATGTCGAACTCGTCGGTGGGGTGGTGCTCGGTGGTGATGGCGAGGCGCGGGTGGAAGCTCGCGATGACGTCCGCGGCGCCGGCGAGGGCGGGAATTTCGGCGCCTTCGATGTCCATTTTGATGAAGTCGACGCGGGCGAGGTGCAGTTCGGCGGCGAGGTGGTCGATGGTGGTGAGCGGCGCTGTGCCGGCGTTCTTCGAGCCGCTGGGATGGAGGACGACGCTATTTGCCGCGAAATTCTGCTCTTCGACGCTGAGCGGGAGTTCGGCGTCGCGGTTCCAGACTCCCTTGGGATAGACGATGGCTTTGCCTTGGGCGATGGGTCCGGCGAGGTTGCGGCGGAGGCATTCGACGTTGGTGGGGGCGACTTCGATGGCGACGACGAGGCCCGCGCCGGCGGCGAGCGCCTGGCGGGAGAAATCGCCGTCGCTTGCGCCACAGTCGAGCACGATGTCGCCGGGATGAATGAAATGCTCGCCCTGGCCGTAGACGTGGCGCTCCATCTCGGCGAGGTTGAAGGGGAGCACGTAGCGGTTGCCGGCGGGGATCCAGAATTCGCCGGCGGGGGTCTGCCAGAGTTCGAGCGCGCCGTCGCGCTTCACAAGATGGCTGGCGCGGAGGATGCGGTCCTTGACGGCGATCTGCTCGCGCTCGTTGGCGGTGCTTTGGAGCGCCATGCCGAGCGGGCAGACGGGGCTGTGGCCCGTGGCGGCGAGAACGAGCAGGCGGGTGGGCGGATAGTACAGCCAGAGCGCGGCCGCAACGGCCGCCACGGCCAGGCCGGCTACGAGAATGCGTTTCATGGAGGGAGCGTTACTCGGCCGGGGCCGGCTTGTAGAGCGTCTCCATTTGGGCGCGCAGCTTATCGAGACAGGCCTTCTTGGTGTAGAGCATATGTCCGGCGTCGCAGTACATCAGCGAGACGTTTTTGCGCAGCGTGTCATCAAGCTGCATGTGATGCACGGTGTACTCGGTGGCGAAGAACGGCGTGGCGAGGTCGTAGTAGCCGTTGGCGATGAGCACGTGGAGGCTGGGGTTCTGGGTGATGGCCTGGCGGAGGCGGACGCTGACGTCGACGAAGCGGTTCTGGTACTCGTCGTAACTCCAGGGGCGGACGCGGCCGGTGAGGATCTCGTAAGGCAGGTCGCTTTCGTAGTTCAACGTGGTGCGGACGTAGTTGTTGAACATGTTGGTATAGGCGCCCTGGACGGAGGCGTAGCTGGGGTCGTAATCGAAACGGCCGGCGGCGGGATTGGAGGGAATGCCTACGAGGCGGCTGTCGTAACGGCCGATGCTGCGGCGTTCGGAGCGGAGCAGTTCGGAGAAGAACTGGAAGTCGCTGACGCGCAGGTTGGAGAGTTGGATGTAGGACTCGGAGAGTCCGGTGAAGCGGGCGAGTTTTTTGGCGATGGCGTCGCGCTCGGCGGGGGTAAGGCGGTCGCCTTTCATGAGCGCGAGGGTGTAGTCGCCGCCGGCGAATTCGCGCGACTGCTGGACGGCTTGCGCCACGTCGCCGTGCTGGAGGTCGGCGGGGAGTTTTTTGTGATACCAGGCGGCGGCGGTGAAGCTGGGCAGGAAGAAGATGTAGGGCAGATCGTTGCCGGGCGTGGCCTCGAGGGTCTCGAAGTTGAGCACGGTGGAGATGAGGGTGATGCCGTTCAGGTAGATGCCTTCGTGTTCGAGCAGGTAGAGGGAAAGGCCGGCGGCGCGGGTGGTGCCGTAGCTTTCCCCGGCGAGGTATTTGGGCGAACTCCAGCGGTCGTAGCGGGTGAGGTAGAGGCGGATGAATTCGGAGACCGAGGCGAGGTCGCCTTCGAGGCCGTGGAACTGCTTGGGGTCTTCGCCGGGCGCGGGGCGGCTGAAGCCGGTGCTGACGGGATCGATGAAGACCATGTCGGTGATGGGCAGGAGGGTGTCGTCGTTATCGACGAGGCGGTAGGGGGGCGGGGGTTGCGTGCCGTCGGGACCCATCTCGACGCGCTTGGGGCCGAAGGCGCCCATGTGCAGCCAAACCGACGAGGAGCCGGGGCCGCCGTTGAAGATGAAGGTGATGGGGCGTTTCGATTTATCGGGCGCGTCGTCGCGGGTGTAGCTGACGAAGAACATGCTGGCGCGGGGTTTGCCTTCCTCTTTCTTGAGCACGAGGGTGCCGGCGAGTGCGGTGTAGGGAATTTTCTGGCCGGCGGCTTCGATGGTGTGTTGCGTTTTCTCTATCTTCTCTTCCGCCGGAGGGGCGGGGAATTTCGTGGGTTCGCCATTGGCGGCGGCGGGCGGCGCGGGGGCGGCGGGGGGTGGCGGAGGGGTCTGGCGGCGCTGCGCCTGCGCGGTTAGCAGGGAAGCCATCGAGAGGATTGCGAAGCCCCAGGCGGGGCGGGGAAGCCGGATGGGAAAAAACAATTGAGAGTCTCCTTGTTTTTTAATTTCAGCTCGTCGGCCGCTCCCTTGCCGGGGCGGTGGCGGAGTAATCGGCGCGAAGCCGCGAGGCATAATCGCGCATGAGTTCGTCCACGCGGGCCGAGTGGGGCGAGCGGACGATCAGCCCGGCGTGATGCTGCTTTTCCATGCGCCAGACGACTTCGGGCGCGTCGAAGCCCGACAGGTCGGGCCATTCCTGGCGGGCGAGGGTGACGAGGAGACCGGCGTGGTCGGCGCGGGGCGTGGGGGGAGCGTAGGCGCCGGCGCCGCCGTCGATTTCGACCTTGGCCCACTCGGCCCACATATTGATGCCTGTGGCGGCCTCGATCATCTCGGCGATGTGTGCGCCGCCGACGCGCGCCGATGTTTCCAGGAAATACACGCGGCCGTCTTCTTCGCCCCGGATGAATTCGGTGTGCGAGACGCCGCGCACGAGGCCGAGGGCTTCAAGCACCCTCCGGTTCTTTTCAAGCAGAGCGGCTTCGATCTCGCTGCCGCGCTCGAGCGTTCGCGTCGAAAACACGCCGCCGCCGTGCGAGACGTCCATCGGCGGAGCGCCGTAGCCGCTTGCGATGGCGAAGCGGATCTGGCGTTCGCTGACGATCGAGTCGACGTGGAAAATGCTGCCGGGGATGTAGCGTTCGAGCAGGTAGAAGGAGCGCTGATCTCCGAGGACTTCGATCAGGCGCCAGGCCTCGCCGGAGTCGCGGACCTTCTTGATGCCGATGGCGCCGGCGAGCAGGCGGGGCTTGAGCACCCAGGGCGGAGGAACACGGTCGAGAAACTCGTTGATGGCGCAGTCGTTCAGCACGTGGACGAACTCGGGAATATTGAGTCCGGCTTCCTGTGCCCGGACGCGCATGGCGAGCTTGTCGCGAAAGTAGCGCGTGGTGGTTTCGCCCATGCCGGGGACGCGGAGGTGTTCGCGGACCGCGGCGGCCATTTCAAGGTCGAAGTCGTCGAGGGGGACGATGCGGTCGATTTTGTGGGAGCGGGCGAGATAGCTGATGCCGAGGAGGGTACCGGAGCGGTCCCATTTCTTCTCGTCGTCCTGCATGTAGAAGATGTCGTCGAGAGCTTCGCGCGGCCAGGCGGCTGTGTCCTTCAGGCTGAGAGAGGTAACCAGGAAGACACGGCAGCCTTGGCGTTTGGCCTCACGAAGAAACTCGTGGCCCTTTTCATAGCTGGCCAGACAGACGATGGTAAGAGGCTCGGGGTGGCTCATCGGGCACACGCGCCGCCCAGAGTAGCACTTCTTCTACACTGCGCGCCAGAACAGCGCTGGCGTTTCAGGCTGCCCGGCGTTTGCGGAAGCGGAGTAACCCGACAGCCGCCAGAGCGACCCCGGCCAGATACAGCGTGGAAGGCTCGGGAGCGTTGCTGATGTCCAGTCCGGTTGCGTTGCCTCCGTTGAGGACCTCGAACTTTAAGACGTTTGTGCCGGAAATGAAGTTCGAGCCGATCGATATTAAGCTGGGAGCCCAGAAGCCCTGATACTGGTTGTTGCCCGCACCCACATTAGCAACCTCTGTCCCGTTCAGGTAGATATTTACGGCGTTATCGACCACTACATAGAAACTCAGGCTGGCAGAGCTGGGATTCGTTAAGGAAAATGTCGTCTGGTAAACGGTCGTTCCGACGAAGGAACTCCCAGTGAAGTACTCGTTGGCGGCAGGACCGATCCACTGCGTCCCCGCCAGGGTGTCCCATACTGCCGGCTGGGCTGTCACGACGGGTGCATCCCCCGGCAAGGTGCCTGTGTATAGCCCGGTTGTATCGCTGATAATCTGATAGTTTTGGTCCAGCCCGCCACTGACGTTCTGGCCCGTTCCCGGCAGGGTAATCGTACCGGCCGAGGCAACTCCCGCGATGCTGAGGATGCCCGCTAGCCCGAGGATCCGAAGCTGTTTCATATGACTCTCTCTCCGCCCCGACCGCGAATACGCCAACTCGCGCCGAGGCACTCTTTACGAATCGTGATCCTTATATTACCGGCAGTCTAACCTTAGGGCAATAGGCTTACCGTACTGAGCGTACTGAAGCCATGCGCAGCCGGTCCTGTTGCAGGTATCCTGAAATGGTCTCGTCAAAAATGAAATCCCTATCTGTGTGCTTGAGATTTGTCGCGCTCATCTTCTCTGTGCTTTTTCTTCACGCCGCCGAGTCCCCGGACCCGGCGGCCGTTGAACGAGGGAGGAAGCAGTTCGTTTCCTCGTGTGGTTTCTGTCATGGAGATGACGCTACGGGAAATCGCGCGCCGGACCTGGTTCGTTCGGCGCTGGTGAACCACGACGTTGGGGGCGACCAGCTTGGACCGGTGATCCGCGCGGGACGCCCGGACAAGGGGATGCCCGGGTTTCCATTCACCGACGCGCAGATCGCCGACGTGGCTGCCTTCCTGCACGCGCGGACGCGGGAGGCGCTGATGAGCGCACGGGTGCCACGGGATTATCCTTTGGCGAAACTGCTCACCGGGAATGCCGAGGCGGGCAAGGCGTTCTTCAACGGCGCCGGCGGTTGTGCGCAGTGTCACTCGCCGGCGGGGGATCTGAAAGGCATCTCACACAAATACACGCCGCTGATGCTGCAGCACAACATGCTGTCGCCGCGAGGCCCGGCGCCAACCGTGACGGTGACCCTGCCGTCGGGGGACGCGGTGAAGGGCACGCTTGAGCATCTCGACGAGTTTGAAGTGGCGCTGCGGGATGCCGACGGCTGGTACCGGTCCTGGTCCCGTGACAAGGTGAAGGACATCGAGGTGAATGATCCGCTTGCCGCGCACCGGGAACTGATGCCGAAATTGACCGACGCCGACGTACACAACATTTTTGCCTACCTGGAGACGCTTTAATCCCATGCGCCGCGCCTTACCCCTTCTGGTTTCCTTCGCCACGCTGGCCTCGGCCGGTGGGCTGCATCTTAAGGACCTGACGAAGGATCCGACGACGACGTGGCCGACCTACAACGGCGACTACTCGGGCAAACGCTACAGCACGCTGGATCAGATCAACACCTCGAACGTGGGTTCGCTGGCTTTGGCCTGGGCTTTCCGTGCCCATTCGGTGCCGATCAAGAGCACGCCGCTGCTCGTGGACGGCATTTTGTATTTCACCGTGCCGGATAATGTCTGGGCGGTGGATGCGCGCAGCGGACGGATGATCTGGCACTACCACTACGTCTCGGACGGCGGCGACCACATCGGCAACCGGGGCGTGGGCATGTACGGCGACTGGCTGTACTTTGAAACGCCGGACTGCCACCTGGTGAGCCTGAACGCGAAAGACGGCAGCGTGCGCTGGAAGGTTCAGCTTGCCGACGTGAAGCTGGGCTACTTTTCGACGATGAGCCCGCTGATCATCGGCGATCACGTGATCGTGGGCGTTAGTGGCGACGTGACGGACATCCCCGGGTTTCTCGACGCGCGCGATCCGGAGACGGGCAAGCTGCAGTGGCGCTGGTACACCGAGCCGAAGCCGGGGGAACCGGGTTCGGAGACGTGGCCAGCGCATAGCGACGCGATCACGCACGGCGGCGGCATGACGTGGATGACGGGCACCTACGACCCGAAGCTGAACCTGCTGTACTGGGGCATCGGAAATCCGAACCCGGTGCTGGCGGGCGCCGGACGTCCGGGCGACAATTTGTTCACCTGCTCGATTGTGGCGCTCAATCCGGACACGGGAAAGCTGGTTTGGTACTTCCAGCCTTCCCCGCACGACGACCACGACTGGGACGCGGTGCAGACGCCGATCGTCTTCGATGGGGAATTCCAGGGCAAGCCGCGGCACCTCATCGCGCAGGCGAGCCGGAACGGGTACTTTTTCCTGCTCGACCGCGAGACCGGGAAACACCTTCTCACGAAGCCGTTCATCGAGACGAATTGGGCGCTCGGCATCGACTCGCGCGGGGAACCGATCCGGAATCCGAAGAAGGATCCGCAGCCGGACGGAGCGCTGGTTTCGCCGGGCTCGGATGGCGCGACGAACTGGTTGGCGCCGAGTTATTCGCCGCAAACCGGCCTGTTTTACGTCAGTTCGCGGCGGCTGTGGAGCATTTTCTATCTGACGGCCGAGGGCAAGGCGGAAGGCTGGGGCGGGCGCGATCAGAACCTGTGGGCCGAATCGCAGATCCGGGCCATCGACTACAAGACGGGCGCGATCCGGTGGTCGCATGACATCGGCAAGGGCGAAGGACGCACCGGGATTCTAACTACAGCGGGCGGTGTTCTGTTCAGCGGGGACAACTCCGATAACCTGCTGGCGCTCGACGCGGCGACGGGCAAAACGCTGTGGCACGTGAACACCGGAGCGGGTTCGGATAACTCGCCGATGACCTACTTACTCGACGGCCGGCAGTACGTGCTGTACGCCACGGGCGACATGATTTTCACCTTCGCGCTGCCGGCGAAGAACTAATTAGCCGGCGCTGGAGAAGATGTGGCTCCGCAGGTCGAGCCGTTTCTGCCCGGACAATCGAGTAGAGGCAGGTCGTGAATAGCGGCTCGGAGGTCGTTTGCGCTGCGGCGCGATGAAACCTTCAACCGTGGGCATCGGCGGTCACCGCGTGCGGCCTATCTTACTGCTGGTTCTGTTTCTCGTTCTGGTTCTGCTCGTTGTACGCCCGCAATGAGTAGACGCGCCAGCACGAGAACGCGAACGCAGTCGAAGTACTGCTGGAGAAGAGGACGGGCTGGTCCAGGCTACCACTCGTACAACCGCCGTACACTGTGTCGCTAATCGAACCGACCGCCGGCATGTAGGCCCCGACGAAATCCCCCGCTTTAACGGGGATCGCCGTCTCGATGGTGAACAGGTTGTATCCCTTAACTGGCGTCACCACAGTGCTCCTTCCGACCTCCTCGAACACGCCCCCTGTTTGCCTGTAGATTACGAGCTGGACCGGATTGGTAGCATCCGCATAGATCTCCCACCGATTCACATGCCCGTCGGCCGTAAACGGGTGGTTAGTATCCATAAGATAGAATGGGCCGTAACCTGTATCGGCGTTACCTCTTTCGACAACGGGGTTCCCTCCGATGGTTGAAACTCCTTGCGCCGAGGCCGTGGTCGCCGCGATGCACAGACCGAATAGGACGCCCGTGATGTAAAGACTGACCTTTCGCATGTTGCACTCTCCTAACTTGAATTCCCGGTTGCCCAAAGATCGGATCGAGTGTATCATGGCCCCCAAGTCTCGACGTCCGAAGCGACGTTTGCCCACTATTGCCTCTGCCAAGCGCCAGGGTCCGCCCGGTTTCGCTCGTGCCGCCACCCTCCCGCCGCCCAGACGCCACAGTGAGCGCACCGAGCGGCACGGCCATGCTCACGAGCGACTGCCAGGCGAGGCAACTCGCGGTTGGCATCGACAACTAGTATCGGGCTTGCTTGGCCAGCGGCGAGTTTCCGATCTTCCTTAGTGGCGCCGGCCGGCGCGCCGGGTATGCACTAATCGTCGCTCGAGAAGATGCCGCTGAGCACGTCGAGCCCTTTGTGCTCTTCGCCGCCGGTAAGGTGCGGCGCGAGTTCACGGCGAAGCTTGCTCAGCGTCATGCTCTGCACGACAACGCGGCCGGGGCCGGTGAGTGTTGCCAGGAAGAGACCTTCGCCGCCGAAGATCATGGTGCGAATGCTGCCGATCAACTGAATGTCATAGCTCACGCTGCCGTCGAAGGCGACGATGCAGCCGGTTTCGACCTGGATGGTCTCGCCGGCTTTCAGGTTGAACTCGACGTGATCGCCGCCGGCGTGGATGAAGACGGTGCCGGGGCCGGTGAGTTGTTCGAGGATGAACCCTTCGCCGCCGAACAGACCCGCGCCGAGTTTCTTGACGAGCGCGATCTGGAGGGAAACGCTCGCCTGCGCGAGCAGGAAGGCATCGCGCTGGGCGAACAGCGTTTGGCCGGGCGCGAGATCGTAAGCCTGGATCTTTCCCGGATAGCTGCCCGCGAAGCCCGCCTCTCCCGGCGTGGTCGAGTAGAAGTAGGTCATGAAGAGGGACTCGCCCATGAGCTTGCGTTGCAGCGCGCCCCAGATCTTCTGGCCGAGCGTCTGGCCGCCCATCCGCGTGTCCCACTGCACGTTCGCCGTTTTGTAGATCATCTTGCCGGCTTCGGCGTAGACTTCCTGGCCCGGTTGCAGCTTGATGCGCGCGATCTGCAGGTTGCTGCCCTGAATTTCGTAATCGAGCTTCGGAGCCGCGGGGGCGGAAGGCGCGGATGGGCCGGTCCCGCCGGCCACCGATTGCCCGCAACCCGGGCAGAAGCGGGCGTCAGCGGCGATCGCCGTCCCGCAAGACGTACAGAATGCCATCGAAGTGTATTTCCCTCCGGAAGTAGATGACGAAATTTTCCCGCGCCGGGTTCGCTATTGCGACACGTAGATGAAAGTGGACACCGGGGTATCGCCTTGCGAGTCGACGCGCGTATTGTTGCCGTTGTAGATCACGATCACCGGCAAAGTGCCCGGCGCCGCGTTGGCCGGGACCTTGAAGTTGATCTGCCACAGGCCCACGAAACCGGGCGCCAGTCCCGAGTACTCGACGTCGGACTGTGGGATCGTCGAGGTGCCGCCGGCGTAGACCTGGGTGGTGACGGCGGCGGGAACGGCGCCGGGCGCCGGGACTCCATCGGCCGGAGCGCCGGGAATCGAGCCTAAGCCCGTACCGAAGATCGAAATGTAGTGGCCCGCCTTCACCGGATCCGAGGCGCTGTTCGGCTTGTTGTCGTCGGCATTGATCGCCGCGATCTGCCCTTGCCCGCTCTGGCTGGCGGTGAACAGGCCGGGCGAGGATTGTTCGACAAAGAACGTGCCGTCGGCAAGCACCTGATTGGTGGACACCTGAACGACTTCGAAATCCTGCTGGCCTTGCGGCGTCTCGTAGGGGATCTGGTAATTGATCTGGGTGGGCGAGACGTAGAATAGCGGAGACACTTTGCCGTTGACCAGCACTTCGACGTCGCCGAGCGAGGTCGGGAGGGCGTTGTTGACGAGCGTTGCGCCCGCTGTGGTGGCGCCGAACGTCGTGCCGGTGGTGGCGAACAAGGTGGAAATCATGCCCGGCGTGTAGCGGTGGAAATAATTCGCTGCGTTCACATTGGCCAAAAGGGGATAGTAGAAGGCCACGCTGTTCGTACCGTCGGAGAACAACGGGTTGCCGTTCGGGTCGAGCGCGATGCCGAGCGGCACGGCGAGGTTGAGCGTCTGGATCGGATTATTGAAGCCGAGCAGGATCTGGCTGAAATTGGGCATGCGGATGACCTGATTGGCGGCCGTGCTCATGACCCAGATCTCACCGGTGGAGGGGTTGATGGTGACGCCGTTAGGCTGGTTGGCCGAGATCGGTAGACTGACGGTGGGGTTATTGCCGGTCGTGCGGATATTGCGGTAGACGGCGATGCGGTTGTTGCCGGAATCGGCGACGTAGAGTTGGTCGCCGGTGTCGATGCCGATGCCGTGCGGTCCGTTCAATCCGCCGGTTCCGGAGGCGGGGTTGTTGACGGTGGTCGAATTGAAGTCAGGCTGGCCGATGACGCTCGACGCGGTCTGGCCGTTCGTGAAGCCTCCGGCCGGTTTTAAGAAGAACAGAACCCGGTTGTCGACCTGATCGGAGACGGCGAGATCGCCTTCGACGGTGAAGGCCAGGCCGTAGGGGCTGTACATGGTTTGGGCGGTCGGCGCTTTCACCGACTGCGTGAATCCGTACTGGCCCAGCACCAGGTTGGCCTGCTGCATGGCCCCGGCCGACTGGGAGAACGGCTTGGGGAAGCGCAGGACGCGGCCGTTGGCGGAATCGGCGACCCAGAGATCGCCGTTTGAATCCACGGCGATGCCCTGTGGCGAGTACAAACTCGTAGCGCTCGGCTGATTCGGATCGTTGGTGGGGTAGTTGATCAGCGCGTGATAAAAATCCGGCTGTCCGATCACGATGTCGGCCTTCTGTCCGGGCTGGACCTGCCGGTAGTCCTTGAAGCCGAGGATCCTGTTGTTGCCGGCGTCGGCAACGTAGAGATGGGCAGGCGTGGAGGTTGTATCAACCGCCACCATGCCGCCGGGCAGGTAGAAATAGGCGCCGTTAACATTCTGGGCGGCAGTGTAGAAGAAGAATTCGCGGCCTTCGATGAGATTGACGGCGTTGTAGGGGAAGTCGAGTTGGCCGAAGACGCGGGACGCCGAACTGATCGTCCCGCCGGAGACCGGGAAATCAAGGACGCGGTTGTTGCTGGCGTCGCAGATGAACACGTCGTTGGCGGTCGCGGCGGCGCCCACCGGCGAGCTGAAAGTCTGGGCGGAGGGCTCGGGATTTCCGCTGTTGGGACTGGAAGACGTGAAGTCCGGTTGTCCAAGGACGACCGTTGCGGAGGGCCCGAACTGCTGGGTTTCGGGCGGCCACTTGCTGAACGGGGGGTAACCGACGATGCGGTTATTCCCCTCGTCGACGACAAACGGCGCATCGTTAATCATGAAAATTCCCTGCGGCGGCTGGTTCTGTTCGCCGAGCGTCTGCGCGCTGACTTTGGGCGGATTCGGATTCGTTTGTGTGGCCACTACGACACCCGCGATGCGCGAGGCGCTCTGCCCGGTGTAGAACGGAGGCGGGAACACGAGCATGCGGTTGGCGCCGTCGGTGACGAAGAGATCTCCTTCGGCGTCGAAGGCGAGGGCATTCGGTGCGGCGAGGAAATTTTTCATCGTCGAATTCGCGCCGTTGGGCAGGGAGTTGGTCGTGAAGCCGGTTTGCCCCAGGACAAGGTCGGCGGCCGGGCCGTTGGCGGCTCCGGAGCCGAGCGAGGCCGCCGGGTAGCGGAGGACACGGTTGTTACCGGAGTCGGTGACCCAGAGGTTGCCGGAACTGTCAATCGCCATGCCGGTCTGAAAGGGACCGGAGCCGGAATAGACGGCGAGCGTGGCGGCCGTTGGGGCGCCGAATCCCTGGTTGGCGGCGCTGCTGGAATAGTTCGCCTGGCCGAGAACGAGGTCCGGCGTGATGGTGGGGCCGGGCTGGCTGAATGGCGAAGGGAAGCGAAGGATCCGGTTATTGCCCGCATCCAAGACGTAGAGATTGCCCTTGGCGTCGACGGTGACGGACGTCGGTCCGGCCAAGCCGATGCTGTTGGCCCCGCCGGCCGACTGCGCGGTGGTGGAATAGCGGTCCTTCTGGCCGATCACGAGGTCGGCAAAGCTGCCGCTGGCGACGGCGTTGGCATTTTTCCATGCCAGGACACGATTGTTGAACGTGTCGGCGACGTAGAGGATCGGCGAACCGGTGCTCATATCTACCGCGGCGCCCTGCGGCGCATGCACCTCGCGCCCCTCGACGAGGTTCGGCGCGATGGCCGTTTGGGACGACTGCTGGAACACAGCCTGGCCCAAGATTCGCGAAGGCAGGACGTTAAATTGTTCCTGCCCAAGGGTTGGCGCGATAGCCACCGCCGCCAGTAGACAAAGCCGGATTGTCGGTACAGTTTTCATGGGATTTCAGTACTAGCGCCCGCGGGAAGCGACAGCCTTATTGATAGCATAGTCCCGATTGCTTATCGGCAGGCGCGGGGCGCCTTGCGAATCGTCATGCCAGAACTTCCGGATGTCACGGTTTATGTTGAGGCCCTCACCGCGCGGGTTCTGGGGCAGCCACTGCGGCAGGTGGCGCTGGCAAGCCCGTTCGTTTTGCGAACGGTAGCACCTGAACCGGCGCTGGCGATCGGCCGTCGTGTCAGCGTGGTGCGGCGGATGGGGAAACGCATCGTGCTGGGGTTCGAGGGCGGGCCCTGGTTCGCCATTCACCTGATGATCGCCGGACGCTTGCACTGGAGGCCGGTGGGGGAACGGAACAAGAAAGCGATCCTGTTTCTGGATTTCGACAACGGCACCCTCACCCTGACCGAGGCCGGATCGAAGAAGCGCGCGGCGCTGCACGTGGTGGCGAGCGAGCAGGCGCTGGGGGCGCTCGACGCCGGAGGCATTGAGCCGCTTGAAGCCACCGAGGGCGAATTTGCCGCCGCGCTGCGCCGGGAAAACCACACGCTGAAGCGTGCGCTTACCGACCCTCACCTTTTCAGCGGCATCGGCAACGCCTACTCGGACGAAATCCTGCATCGTGCCATGCTCTCGCCGGCTGCGCTCACCTCCCGCCTGGAGGCGGCTGAAGTGAGGCGCCTGTACGAGGCCACGCGCGAGACCCTCGTCGAGTGGACGGCGCGGCTGCGCGCGGAGGCGGCGGGGAAGTTCCCGGAAAAAGTCACCGCGTTCCGCGAAGGCATGGCCGTGCATGGGCGGTACGGTGAGGCCTGCCCGCGCTGCGGCGCCAAGGTGCAGCGGATTCGTTACGCGGACAACGAAACCAATTACTGCGCCGCCTGCCAGACCGGCGGGAAGCTTCTGGCCGACCGCGCCCTGAGCCGGTTGCTGCGGCAGGACTGGCCGCGAACGCTTGAAGAACTGGAACTTCGCCGGAAATCGCTTGACAGGTCCGGCGCTGCTACTGAAGATTACATTTAGGAAGGAAACCCCAATGAGACTACTTCGCATTGTCCTGGTTCTGGCGCTGGCCCTTGGCGCCGCGTTTGCGCAGACCGCGCCCCCGCAGATGCCGAAATCCCCTTCGGCCGTGAAAGAAGCCGCCGCCGCAAAATCGCTTCTCGACATCAATACGGCCAGCGAGGCCGAACTGTCCGCGCTGCCGGGCATCGGAAAGGCGTATAGCGCGAAAATCATCGCGGGCCGGCCCTACCGCGCCAAGAACGAGCTGGTCAGCAAGAAGATCATCCCTGGTTCGGTCTACGCGAAGATCAAGGATCTGATTATCGCCAAGCAGGCAAAGAAGGCGAAGTGAAACGGACAGTGCTGGCGGCGCTCGTGAGCGCGTGCGTACTGGCTTCGGCCGCGCCGGTCCCGGCCCTGCAGTACGGTTGGCTCGGAGATTTCCGGCTCCATGACGGCCAGGTAATACGCGACTGCACGATCGCGTACCGGACGCTTGGCACGTTGAACAAGGACAAGTCCAACGCCGTGCTGTTCCCGACCTGGTTCGGCGGCGGAAGCGAGGATCTGGTGCCGCTGGTCGGGCCGGAAGGGCTCGTGGATCCCTCGCGGTTCTTCGTGATCCTGGTGGACGCGCTCGGCGACGGGCACTCCTCGTCGCCTTCCAACAGCAAGGTCCAGCCGCGCATGCGCTTCCCGCCCTTCACCATTGCCGACATGGTGTCGGCCGAGCATCGGCTGGTGACGGAGAAACTGGGCATCACGCATCTCCACGCGGTGATCGGCATCTCCATGGGCGGCATGCAGACGTTCCAATGGGCGGTCGAGTATCCGGGATTTCTTTCAAAGGCTGTGCCCATTGTCGGCTCGCCGCGTCTCACCTCCTACGACATGCTGCTGTGGCAGAGCGAAGCGAGCGCGATCGAAGAAGACAAGGACTGGAACGGCGGCAATTACACCAAGCCCCCGGCGCTGAACGCCGTGGCCGAGATACACTCCCTTGCGCTCCACACGCCGGCTTACCGGGTGCGGGAAACGTCGCCGAGCGCTTTCCCGGAGTTCCTCAAGGAGGTCGACCGCAGCGGGCTCGGGCGAATGGACGCCAACGACTGGTTGCGCCAGCTACAGGCGATGATGAGCCTGGACGTTGCCAAGCCCTTCGGCGGCTCGATGGAGAAGGCCGCGGCGGTGGTGCGCGCCGAAATGCTCGTCGTGCCTTCTCTCGAGGACCACATGGTCAACCCATTGCCGGCGCTTGACTTTGCGCATCTTCGCAGCGCGAAATTATACGGACTCACCGGCGATTGCGGTCATCTCGCCACCAGTTGCGACAGTGCTCACCTTTACGCGGCGGTGCGGGCGTTTCTCGCCGCACCGTAAACTCCCGCTAGCGGCGTTTCTCAAAAGGCCGAGGCTCCAGCGGGTGGAGACTCGTATCGAACAGCGTGATGCGGAGCGAATGTGCGTCCGCCACCGCATCGAGAAAGCCATGCTCGGAAGCCGCGGCCAAGGAACGGCGGTCCCGATGCCGCACCGGGCGCACCGCGTCCCCGCCGCCGCCCGCGATGAACAGGTCCACCGCGTCCACGCGCAGATGCTCGAGGTGATGGTCGTGGCCGGCCGCATACGCATCGACGCCGTACCGGGCGAGCATGGGCAGTAGCTCGCGTTGCAGTTGCTTTACCCGTGCGTCGATGTGATGGCGCCCGGAACTGTAGACCGGATGATGGCCGTAAGCGAATCGCCACACGATGCCCGGCGGGCGCGGCGCCTGCAACAGGCTCCGCAGCCAGTCCCTCTGGGGGGTATTCCATGCCACGGTATCCAGCGCAAAGAACTGCACCGGCCCGGCGGTGAACGTGTAGTATCGGGCCGGCATGCGCCAGGTTTTGCTGAATTTCGAGTACTCGATCTCGGCTTCCGGGTGCGCGGGCCGGACCGCGCAAAGGCCGTTGCCTCGCCCGTAGTCGTGGTTGCCGAACGTGGGATAGAAGGGAATTCCGAGCGAGTCGTAGAACGCCTCCCAGAGATCGTGAAACTTCGGGTCATGCACGCCGGTGACGCCGCATTCGTAGAAGTTGTCGCCGAGCGTCAGCCCGATTTCGATCGGGTCTTGGGCGGCGCGGCGTGCGATGGCGCGGGCGACTTCGGCCTCCCACGGCTTTCCTTTTCGTCCGAAATCGCCGAAGGCGACGAAGTGAAGCCGGCCGCCCGGGCGCACGGCGCCGAGACTGGTCTGCGCATACGAGACGGAGCAGATCAAGGCCGCGCAGGCGGCCGCGGCGAACGCCCGGCGGGGCGCGCCTGTCATACTATGAATCGCCGGGCATGCCGTTGCCGGCGGGAGGACAAATGGACAGCACAACGGATGCGGGCGACGTAGCACAAGCGCCTCTGCTCGACCCCGGAATGGTCACCACGGCGTTTACACTCGATGGATATCGGATCGTGCGAACCCTCGGCCTGGTACGCGGCATCGTCGTGAGGTCGCGCTCGCTCATCGGGACACTCGGCGCGACGCTGCAGACGATCGTCGGCGGCAATATCACGCTGTACACCCATCTGTGCGAGCAGACGCGCGAGCACGCCTACAATCTCATGATCGGCCATGCGCGCGAGATGGGAGGCAACGCGGTGATCGGCGTCCGCTACGACGCGACCGACATCATGCAGGGCGTGACCGAAGTGCTCTGCTACGGCACCGCGGTCGAGGTGGTTCGGGAAAGCTGAGGCGGCCACACGCTCCTTCAGCGCGAGGCGGTTTTGGTGGGAGCTGGGGCGGCGGGCGGCTTCAGTTCCTCGGCGATCAGCGGTTTCAATACTTCCACCGTCACCGGCCCGTGAAACGGCTTGCCGTCGAGAAACAGAGAGGGTGTGCCATCGACTCCGGCTTCGACGCCGTCTTTGATGTCGCTGTCGATCCGCTTGTCGAATTTGCCCGAGTCGACGTCCTTCTGGAAC
The DNA here is from genome assembly GCA_021813825.1 of Acidobacteriota bacterium. Classification (GTDB taxonomy): domain Bacteria; phylum Acidobacteriota; class Terriglobia; order Bryobacterales; family Bryobacteraceae; genus JAJYKC01. The sequence goes on from JAKAJI010000043.1 coordinate 19,498, forward strand.
TTGGTCATGTCGAGGCCGGTTTCCTTGGCGAGGGCGAAAATCTTGTCGCGCGAGAGCTGACGCGAGTTGGCGAAAAGCTTGTCGTGCATCTCCCAGAACTTGCCCTGTTCCTGGGCGGCCAGCGCGGCCTCGGAGGCGAGCCTGGCGTGTGGATGCATTTCGAGCGGGAACTGTTTGTAGATCAGCTTCACCTGCGTGGGATACTGCTTCAGCAACTCATCGATCGCCTTCACGGCGGCCGTACAGTACGGACATTCAAAATCGGAGAACTCGATCAGCGTCACTTTCGCGTTAGCCGGGCCGCGGACAGGGGCGCCGGCGACGGGGATCGATTCCGGATCTCCGAGGATGCGGTTCTGGCTGGCGCGCAACCGCGCAAGACGGGAGTTTGTGAGGTCGGTATGAATCTGCGCCGCGGTATGGCCCGCCACGACGCCATCCACGATCATCTGCGCCAGCGCCTTGCTGTCCGTGCAGGGGGGATCCACCACACGGCACTCGGCCACGCGCATCTGGCATCCGCAGGTGCACATCTCCTCGCGCAGGGATTTCAGGGCCTTCTGTTTTTGGGCCGCAGTGAGTTTGCTCAGGTCCACGCCGGGCAAATCCGTCGCGGTGACCCAGGCGGCCCCGCCGGACGGTGTTTGTGCGGCAAGGGGCAGCAGAGACACTGCCAACGCGAGAATGAATTTCATAGCTCCATTATCCACCGGGCGGCGGGGCCGCAGGACTTGGTATGACCGTTCTTGCCGGGACGGAGGGCGAAGCCACGGCCAGCGCCGCCGGTTTCCGGTGAATCCGCCGGACCATCCAGGTGATCAGAAAGCGGCCGCCCTCGTAGCCGCGATAGTAGGGATTGGTGCGCAACAAGTCGCTGCGCGTGGTCAGAATTTCACGCCGGAGAATCCGCTCAAAGCCGCCCGGGCGCTCCGGCAGGCTCGTCGATGCCAACGAGTGCATGGTCAGGCGCGGCGCCCGGCATTCGTTCAGCACCACCACCAGCATCCGGGCGTCAGTGGTCATCGGATCGCCGGTGGCGTTGTGGGTGAACCGGGGGACGCCGGAGCGTTCGATCCAGTCCATCCGCTCAACGCAGGAGGTAAACGCCAGATCGTAGCCGACCTTTTCCCGCTCCCGGTCGACATCGGTTTCGATGCGGTGCGTGAAGGGCTCGCCGTGGCGCAGATAGGCGAAATCGATGTCGTGGGTCGCGGCTGCGACCCACAGCGGGCGTCCCTGCCAGGTTTCCTGCTGCCGCCAGACGCGGATGTGGTCCCGCTTGGCCACGTCATTCAAGCTCTTCTGCCAACTCATGTCGGCGGGGCGTCCGTTGAGCAGCATCGCCGACATGGGTGCCGAGCCGTAGGCGCGGCGTTCTGCGGTGGCGCGGATGAAACGGATGCGCCGGCGCAGGTTCAGAGGCCGCGCCTGTTCCCATCCGGCGGCCTGAAACGCGGCTTCAATCTCTTGTTGGGTCCCCGCAAGCAGCACATTCGTCAGATCGGCGGGCCGGCCGGAGCCCGGCGCCGTCGCCCGCACCGGAACCTTGGCCGCCATGGCCGCCAGGCTGGCGGGTTGTCCCGCGGGTCCGGCCGCCGGTACGCGCTCGGCCGGAGCCAGCCCCGGAGGCCCTGCGGCCATT
>JAKAJI010000044.1 GCA_021813825.1 Acidobacteriota bacterium
CGCTCCGCTACGCCGAACGCCCCACCGCGCTCTGGGCCGTTGTCTGCGGTATCGCCAATCTCCTGGCAACGCTGGCGCGCTACGAAGGCTGGTTCGTCATCCCCTTCGTCGCGCTGTTTCTGCTCGCTCGCGGCCGCAAGCGGCGATGGCTCTACGCGTTCTTGTTTTCGCTGATCGCCTCGCTCGGTCCCCTCTGGTGGCTGATCCACAACTTCTGGCTCTACGGCGACCCGCTGGCTTTCTTCCGCGGTCCCTACTCCGCCAAGGCGATCTACCAGCGCGCCCTCGACGCCGGCATGGCACGCTACCCCGGCGACCACAACTGGCCCGTCGCCATCCACTACTTCGCCGCCGCGCTCAAAAGCAGCGTGCTCTGGCCCGCCGTCGCCCTCGCCGTCGGCGGAGGGCTCGTGGCCCTCTGGCGCAGACAATGGTGGGCGCTGGCTTTCCTCGCCTTACCGCCGGTGTTCTATGTCGCCAGCCTCCACTCCGGCGGCACGCCGATCTTCCTGCCCTCGCTCTACCCGTTCAGCTACTACAACACCCGTTACGCTCTCGCCGGCCTCCCTTGGATCGCCTTCGCCGCCGGCGCCCTCGCGCTCGCCGCCCCCGCCCGCTGGCGTATCCCAGCATCAGCGGCCATCGCTGTCCTCGCCCTCGCGGCATGGGCTCTTCCGCCCCGCCCGGATTCGGTGCTCGTCTGGAAGGAAGGACGCGTCAACGGCGCCGGACGCCGTGCCTGGACCCATACCGCCGCCGCGTACCTCTCCACGCATTACCAGCCCGGCGACGGCGTTATCGCCGGCTTCGGCGATCTCACCGGCATCTTCCGCCAAGCCGGCATCCCACTCCGCCAGACGCTGCACGAAGGCAACGTGCCTTTCTTCGACTTGGCCGCCGCCAATCCGCGTGTCTTCCTTCACGAGAAATGGGCCATTGCATTTTCGGGCGACCGCGTCGCTACCGCCATCGTTCGCGCACACCGCACCGGCCCGCGCTACGATCGGGTCTTGGTGATCACCGAACCCAACTCCCCCGTCGTCGAAATCTACCGCCGCTCTCACGGCGTCCCTCTGCCTCCCTCGCTCGAATAACGAGAATCCCATCGAACCTATGCCCGAAATTCCCTTCGTCAAAGCCCACGGCGCCGGCAACGACTTCCTGCTGACCTGGCGCCAGGACGCCGATTCGCTCGACGACCTTCCCACCGCCGCCCGCGCCATCTGCGCCCGCCACACCGGCATCGGCGCCGACGGCTGGCTCCTCGTCGACCCCCACGCCGGTGCCGCCGACGCCTCCATCGTCCTCTACAACTCCGACGGCAGCATTCCGGAACTCTCCGGCAACGGCACGCGCTGCGCCGCCGCCTGGCTCATCCACTCCGGCGTCGCTCCCAAACCGGATCTCCACATCGCCACCGGCGCCGGCGTGAAAACCCTCCGCCTCATCCACCGCGAAGGCAACCATTTCGAATTTGAAATGAACATGGGCACGCCACAACTGGCCTCCGGCGGCCTTCACGCGCATCTGGCTCTCGGCGCGCGCAGCGTCGAGGCTGTGCTCGTCAACGTCGGCAATCCCCAGTGCGTGATCCTCTGCGACGAATTCCCCGCCGACTGGCGCGAACTCGGCGCCGCGCTCGAGCACCATCCGCACTTCCCTCTCCGCACCAACGTCAGCTTCGTCCGCGTGGTCGACGAACACACAATCGACGTCCTGTTTTGGGAACGCGGCGCCGGAGAAACACAAAGCTCGGGTACCGGCTCGACCGGCGCGGCTGCCGCCGCTATCCTCCGCGGCCTCGCCCAAAGCCCGGTCACGGTCCAAACCCCCGCCGGCCCGCTCAACTTCCGCTGGAACGGCGAAGCCTCCTTGACCGGCCCCGCCGAAATTACCGCCCGCGGCGTGTTCTTCCTCTAGCGCGTGACAGAAGGCAGAGCCGCGTCCGTCACCGGCCGTACCCCCGCATCCCCCACCGGCAGCGTCACCGTGAATCGCGTCCCTTTGCCCACTTCGCTCTCCACCTGTATCGTGCCCCCGTGCGCCTTCACGATCCAGGCAACGAAGCTCAACCCCAGGCCGAGTCCCTTTTCCGGACCCGCCGGCGACACGCGGTAGAAGCGCTCGAAGATCCGCGGCAGATGCTCAGCCGGAATGCCAACCCCCGTATCTTCCACCACCAACCGCGCCTCCCCACCCGACGCGCTCAATGCCACGTGCACGCCTCCGTTGGCCGGCGTGTACTTCACCGCGTTCGAGAGCAGGTTCGACACCAGCCGCTCGATCTGGATGCGGTCCGCCGAGATCACACACGTCGCCGGGGCGTCGATGGACAGCGAAACGCCGTGGCCTTCGGCCGGGATCTGAAACTGGTCCACGATGTCTCGCGCCACCTCTGCCAGGTCCACGCCGGTTTTCTGCAAAACAAGCTGGCCGGTTTCCGACTGCGACAGCAGCAGCAGCGCCCGCACGATGCTCGATAACCGCTCCACCTCCACCAGCGCGTCTTCCATCGCGGCCCGGTACTGCGCCGGCGTCTCGGCCGTAAACAGCGCCACTTCAAGCTGCCCGCGAATCACCGTCAGCGGCGTTCGCAACTCGTGGCTGACGTCGGTGGAAAACTGGCGGATCTGTTCGAACGACCGGTCCAGCCGGTCCATCATCGCGTTGAAGCTCAGCACCAGGTGGTCGAGTTCGTCGCCCGCCCCGCGCGGTGCGATCCGCGTCTTCAGGTTCGAGCCCGTGATCCGCTGCGCGGCGCGCGAAACCGAATCGAGCGGTTCGAGCGCCCGTCCCGCGCCATACCAGCCAAACAAGCCGCCGAGGATCAGAACGGCTGGCAGCATCAGGAAATAGTCGCGCGTAAACCGGCCCAGAATATGCTCGTCCTCGGCCATCGACTTGCCGACAGCCAGGTAGAAGACCTGGTTCTTGTCCACCCATTTCCCCGACCGCACCCGATACGCCTCTTTGCCGTAATAGCGCGTCCGCAATACGGGCTTGTTCGCGGCCAGGATCGCCTGGATCTCGGCCGGAGAGTCAACCCCCATCGCGTCGTAGATCGGCGAATGCATGATCGGCTTGCCACTGGCGTCCGTCAGCAGAAAACACCGCTGCAGACGGCTCACAATGAACGTCTCCTCCGGATCGTACGGGTCGTAAAACCAGTCCGGACCGTAGTTGACCACCTGCAGGTAACCCTTCACCGCGCCCCACTCTTCCTCAAGCGCGTCGTCCACCTCCGTGCGGATGATCCCTTGGAGCGTCCACCGGAAGAACCCCCCGATCACCAGCAGAAACGTGGTGAAAAACAGCATGTAGGCGAAAGCCAGACGGAAGCGCAGTCCCCGCATCGGCTGCAAAACAGAGCGGGGAAGCAGCACCTTAGTTCTCCTCGACGGATGCCGCCGTGGCTGGCGCCGGCTTCTCCGGCGCTTCCAGCATGTACCCGATCCCGCGTACCGTGTGAATCATCTTTTGCGGCCACCGGTCGTCGATCTTGCCCCGCAGATGCCGGATGTAAACATCCACGATGTTCGTCAGCCCGTCGTAGTCCATGTCCCAGACGTGCTCGACAATCATCGTGCGGCTCAGTGGGCGCCCCGGGTTGCGCATCATGTACTCGAGAATGCCGAACTCCTTCGGCGCCAGTTCAATCGGCTGTCCGCCCCGGGTCACTTTTCTTCGAATGCAATCGAGCACCAGATCGCCCACCTGCAACCTCTCCGGCAGCGGTTGGCCGCGGCGGAGCAGCGCGCGGGCGCGCGCCAGAAGTTCGACGAAAGCAAACGGCTTCACCAGGTAGTCGTCGGCGCCGTGCTCCAGGCCCCGTACGCGGTCGTCCACGGCGTCCCGCGCGCTCAGGATCAGCACCGGCGGGCTCACCTTTCGATTGCGAATCTTGGCGAGTAGCGTCAGGCCGTCCATATCGGGAAGCATCAGATCCAGAATGACCAGATCGTACTCGGTCGAATAGATCAACTCGGTCGCCGTGGCGCCGTCGCCGGCGACATCCACGGCATAACCCGCGCTCTCGAGGCCTCGCGACAAAAAGTCCTGAATGCGTTTTTCGTCTTCAACGACAAGGATGCGCATACCCTTTGCCCTGAAGTGTAGCAGAGGGTGTGCGTGGATCTTGGCGCGCAGGCCTAAAGCTTCCCTCCAAATACTCCGATTGAGAAGTTCGGCGTGGCATCGCAACTCCAAAGAAGGATGAGTTGTGGATCGGACACCCGGCGTGTAGCAGCAAAGAATCAACCATCGGTTCAAGCTTCGGTGATACATGAGGGAAGAGAGGCCACGTATCTCATTCAGCAGGCGTTATTAATTCTTTCGCGCGACGCGTGCCTGGAGCGCCGTGCCCGCAGAATTCCGGACCCGATCGAGCGGCTTCGCTACCTCCGTTCCGCCGCGGGCCGTCCACCCAGCCGCGCTCTGCCTTGGCGCCGGCCGCTGGTTGTCGCCGCATTCGCACTCTTCTTCGTGTGTCTGCCGCCTCCGCTGGCGTCAGTGCCCCACGCCGAACTGAGCCCGCTCCGCTTGGGCCGCGTCGATCCACCCCCGTTCCCTCCGCCGGGCGATTTCGGGCAGATCTGGAAGGTCGAGGAGGACGCGGACCACGAGACTTTCAGCAACGGGTTGCGGGTTGAAAACAGCTACGAGGCCGAGAGCGAACCGCGGCGCTCCTACCTGGCATTCGCCGCCTCGGACCCTCGGCCGGAATCGGCCGTCACGTTGACGGCGCCCGCCGGGCTCGTGTTTCACACCACCGAAAGCGACGAACTCCCCTTCGAACCCGGCGAGAACCAGACGCTGCAAAGAGTAAGCGCGGAACTGCTCCGCTTCGTGCAGCGGCATCGGTCCTACAACTTCGTCATCGACCGTTTCGGCCGCGTCTACCGTGTCGTGCCGGAAGACCAGGTCGCCTATCACGCCGGCGAATCGGCCTGGGGCGATGGGCGGTACCTTTATCTCGATCTCAACCTGAGCTTTCTCGGCATCGCGTTCGAAACGCGCACGCGTCCGGGCCAGCCGGTTCCGGACCTGACGAGTGCGCAGACATCGGCTGCGCGGGCGCTGACGGAGATGCTTCGCAGCCGCTACCGGATTCCCGTGGCCGATTGTGTCACCCATGCGCAGGTGTCGCTGAACCGGGGCTACCGTCTGCTTGGCTGGCACACGGACTTCGCCGCCAGCTTCCCGTTCCAGGCCATCGGACTGCCCGACAACTACGCGCTCGCCCCCGCCGCGCTCTACGCGCTGGGCTTTCACTATGACGACAACTACCTGCGCCTGACCGGACCGCGCGTTCTGCCCGGCCTCGCGCTGGCGGACCGCCAGATTGCGAATCAATCGGCGAAACTCGGGCTGCCGGAGAACTCCTATCGGAACCTTCTCTGGCGGCGTTATAAGGAACTGCTCGCGGCGGAACGAAAAGCCGCCGGCGGCTCAGAGCAGGATCATGCGCGACGCCTCGCGCTCGGGAGTTAATTTATGAAGAACAACGGCAATGCATCCGCACTCGGCATCGATATCGGCACCAGCCGGATCTGCCTGGCGCGGCGTAACGAGGAGCAGTTCCAGTTTGAATCCCAGTTAAACGCCTTCGTCCACGTTCCCTACTCGCCGATCACCGAAGGCGTGCTGAAAAAGGAGAAGGTTCCCCACACCTTGCGCAACGGCGAGATCGTCGTCCATGGCAATGAGTCCGACAAGCTCGCTGAACTGCTTGGCCTCGACATCCGGCGCACCATGAGCCGCGGCATGCTGAATCCTTCCGAGCCCGAGAGTCTGAACATGCTGCGGGAGATGATCGCCGCCATGGTCGGAGAGCCGCAAGGGAAACCGAAAATCGCCTTCACCGTGCCCGCCGCGCCGATCGGCGCCTCCGACAGCCTCACCTACCACGAGGAGACGCTGAAGCAGGTGCTCAATGGCATGGGCTACGAGGCTCAGCCCGTGAACGAGGGCCTCGCCGTGGTCTACGCCGAACTCGAGGCGCAAAACTTCACCGGCATCGGCGTGAGCTGCGGCGCCGGATTGTGCAATGTCTGTCTGGCCTATCTCGCCGTCCCGGTCATCAGCTTCAGCATCCCGCAGGCCGGCGATTATATCGACTCGAGCGCCGCCTCCGTCACCGGCGAACGGGCCAACCGCATCCGCCTGGTCAAAGAAGAGTCGTTCCATTTCAATGGGCACTTCGCCGAGAAGACCCACCAGGTGCTGGGCGTCTACCACGACGTGCTGATCCGAAGCCTTGTCGAGGCGATGGCAGAATCATTCAGCGCGGCCGGAAAGGCGGCGCGCCTGAACCGTCCGCTGCCCGTGATGCTGAGTGGCGGAACGTCGATGCCCTCCGGCTTCCGGGACCGCTTCGAAAAGATCCTCCGCGAGCACGAGTTCCCGGTGCAGGTTTCCGACGTGCTCCAGGCGCCGGAGCCGTTACACTCGGCGGCAAAAGGCGCTCTAACTGCCGCATTGACTTCACCCTGACTTCACTCTGGAGCCCTCTCATCCCAGGTAATGCTATACTCCGTGCGGCGGGTGGGTGACGACACCAGGCCGTAAAGGGGAGCGGCGCTTTGTAGGGTCCGGGAATCAAGAGGTTCCAGGTCCCGCCCTATTCTCAAAGCGGCGTGCGAACCTTGGGCTCGCAAGACCGCCGCGGAGACTGAATGCGATTCCCTCGTGCGAGCGGCATTCTGCTGCATCCTACGTCCCTGCCTGGCCCTCATGGTGTCGGCGGGCTCGGCCCGGAGGCCTATCGCTTTGCCGACTTTCTCGCCACCGCTGGGGTCAAAATCTGGCAGATGCTTCCCCTCGGCCCGACCGGCTATGGTGACTCTCCTTACCAATGCTTCTCGGCCTTTGCCGGAAATCCGTTCCTCATCAGTCCGGAAAAGCTGGTCGACAAAGGCCTCCTCGAAGAACAGGAACTCGCCGCGAAGCCGGATTTTCCCGAGGATACGGTCGACTTTCCCCGCATGATCGCGTGGAAGCTCAGCCTCTTCGAGAAGGCCTACGAACGCTTCCTGGCTCTCCCCGCCGCGCACGAACACCGCCAGGACGACTTCCCCTGGCTGGACGACTTCGCCCGGTTCATGGCGCTGAAACTGGCCAATCGCATGGTGGTCTGGACGCGCTGGGATCCCGCCATTCACGCCTCCGCCCGCGACATCGGATTCCAGAAGTTCCTTCAGTACGAGTTTTTCGAACAGTGGCACGAACTTCGTGCCTACTGCCACGCGCGCGGCATCCGCCTGATGGGGGATATTCCAATCTACGTCGCGCACGACAGCGCCGACGTCTGGGCGAACCGTTCGTTGTTCGATCTGGCGCCGGACGGGGAGCCCAACTACGTGGCCGGCGTTCCGCCGGACTACTTCAGCGCCACAGGCCAACTTTGGGGCAATCCCATCTATCGCTGGAAGGCTATGGAGGAAACCGGGTTCCAGTGGTGGGTCGAGCGCTTCCGCGCAACCTTCGACATGGTCGACATCGTGCGGCTCGACCATTTCCGCGGCTTCGAGGCCTACTGGCGCGTCCCGGGAGGCGACAAAACCGCCGTCAACGGCCAATGGATCAAAGCGCCCGGCGAGCGGCTGTTCGAAGCCGTGGAAGAGGCGCTGGGGCCGCTGCCGATCGTCGCCGAAAACCTCGGCGTCATCACACCGGAAGTCGAGGCCATGCGCGAACGTTTCGGATTCCCCGGCATGAGCGTGCTCCAGTTCGCCTTCGGCAACGACCCGCAGGGCCCGAGCTTCCGCCCCCACAACTATCCCGTCCACCGCTTCGCCTACACCGGCACGCATGACAACGACACAACCATCGGATGGTGGACCAGCACCGGGCCGGGCGGCAGCACGCGAAGCGATGCGGATCTCGAAAAGGAACGTGCCTTCTGCTGCGCGTACCTGAATACCGACGGCAAGGAAATGAACTGGGATTTCATTCGCGCCGTGATGGCGTCCGTGGCATGCACGGCGGTCGCGCCGATGCAGGACCTGCTGGGATTGGGAAGCGAAGCGCGAATGAACCTGCCCGGCGAGCCGAGCGGGCACTGGCGCTGGCGCTGCCCCGAATCGGCGTTCCATCCCGCGCTGAGCCGCCGTCTCCGCACCTTGATAGAGTTGTACGACCGTTGATCGTCAGCCCCACGCGAGGAACGACATGGAAAAGCCCGCCTTAACCCTCCGCCAGATCGGCAACTTGAGTTTCGGCTTCTTTGGCATCCAGTTCGGTTGGGGACTCCAGATGGCCAACATGAGCGCCATCTACGAGCACCTCGGCGCCAACGCGGACCAGATCCCGATCCTCTGGCTCGCCGCCCCGCTCACCGGCCTGCTCGTGCAACCCGTCATCGGCCACATGAGTGACCGGACGTGGAACCGTCTCGGACGCCGCAGGCCGTACTTTCTCGCCGGCGCTCTTCTCAGTTCCGCCGGCTTGCTCGCCATGCCCCATGCCTCCGCGCTTTGGATGGCCGCGGTCCTGCTGTGGGTGCTCGACGCCTCGATCAATATCAGCATGGAGCCATTCCGCGCCTTTGTCGCGGACATGCTGCCGCCGCGGCAGCGCGCGCAGGGCTTCGCCATGCAGAGCCTCTTCATCGGCCTCGGCGCCGTGATCGCCTCGGCGCTGCCTTATCTGCTCACAAATTACTTCCACGTCGGCGCCCAAGAACCGCTGCACGGCGCGATCCCCGTCTCCGTGAAACTGTCGTTCGAAATGGGAGCCGTTGTTTTCCTCGGCGCGGTGCTCTGGACAATCTTTACGACGAAGGAGTATCCGCCCGAAGAGCCCGTCGCGCGTCACGGCGGCGGTCCTGTCAGCCAGGCGCGGGAAATTGTCGCCGCGATTGCCGCCATGCCCGTAACGATGCGCCGCCTGGCTGCCGTGCAGATCTCCACCTGGCTCGGTTTGTTCTGCATGTGGCTGTATTTCCCCGTAGCCGTCGCGCACAACGTCTTCGGAGCCCCCAATGAGGCTTCCTCGCTCTACCGCGACGGCACCGAGTGGGCCGGCATCTGCTTCGCCATGTACTCCGCGGTCTGCTTCCTCTATTCCTTCCTGCTCCCCGCCTTGGCGGCGAAGTTCGGACGCAAGATGACCCACATTCTCTCGCTGCTCTGCGGCGCCTCAGGCCTCATCTCGGTCGCCTTCATCCATTCCAAGTATCCTCTGCTCGCCTCCATGACAGGCATCGGCATCGCCTGGGCCAGCATCCTCGCCATGCCGTACGCCATCCTCGCCGGGGCGCTGCCGCCGGCAAAGATGGGCACTTATATGGGCGTGTTCAACTTCTCCATTGTGTTGCCGGAAATCGTCGCGTCTCTGGGCTTTGGTTGGGTCATGAACCATTGGCTCAACAATAACCGCCTGGCCGCCGTGGTCTCCGGTGGCGCATTCCTGATTCTGGCGGCCCTGCTCATGGCGCGCGTCCACGACGAGACCGCGCCGCGAACCGTCACCGCCGGCCAGACTTCCGCCGAAGGAGCCTTCGGCGCGGCGGGGGCATAATGCGTCGCCTCCTACTCGCGGTCGTGCTGATCTGCCTTCCGGTGGCTGCCAAGCCAACCGTCACTAAGGTCGAGCCGCCGAACTGGTGGATCGGACTGAACATGAAAACGGTCCGCCTGCTGATCCACGGCTCGGACCTGAGCGGAGCGCGCGTCCTGCCTACCGACCATGGCGTATCCGTCGGCCGGGCGCGAGCCAACGAGGCCGGCACCTACGTCTTTGTCGACGTGACCGTGTTGACCGCCGGGTCGCATCCGCTGCGCCTGTTCACTTCTTCCGGCAGCGCACAGGTGCCTTTCGTCGTCTCGCCGCCACCGTCGCGGACAGGCCGCTTCCAGGGCTTCTCTTCCGACGACTTCATCTACGAGATCATGCCGGACCGCTTCTCCGACGGCGACCCCTCCAACGACGATCCGGACGTCTCCAAAGGCCTGTTCGACCGCCGCAAGCCGCACTTCTACCACGGGGGCGATTTCCAGGGCATCATCAATCATCTACCCTACCTCCAGGATTTGGGCGTCACCGCCCTATGGATCACGCCGATCTACGACAACTCGAACCGCCTGAATGAAGTCGAATTGGATCATGGGCAGCCCGTCACGGACTACCACGGCTACGGCGCGGTGGATTTCTACGGCGTGGAGGAGCATTTCGGCACGCTCGAAAAGTTCCAGGACCTGGTGAAGCGCGGCCACGAAATCGGCGTGAAGACCATTCTCGACATGGTGGCCAATCACTGCGGCCCCTATCATCCCTGGGTCACCGACCCTCCTACGCCAACCTGGTTCCACGGAACCAAGGACCATCACATCAAAGAGACCTGGCAAACCTGGACCCTCATTAGTCCCTCGGCCACCCCCGCGCTCCGGCGTCCCGTGCTCGACGGATGGTTCGCCGATATCTTGCCGGACCTGAACCAGGATGACCCGGAAGTCGAGCGATACCTGATCCAAAACACGCTCTGGTGGATCGCCACAACGGGCATCGACGGAATTCGCGAGGACACCTTGATCTACGTGCCGCGGCACTTCTGGCGGGATTGGATCGCCGCGATCCAGCGGGACTTCCCTCACGTCCGCGTCGTCGGCGAGGTGTTCGACGGCGACCCCTCGGTCACCTCGTTCTTCCAAGGCGGGCACACCGAGTTCGACAACATCGACACCGGCGTCGGCTCGGTCTTCGATTTTCCCCAGTACTATGCGCTTCGCAGTGCGTTTGCCAAAGGCGGCTCCATCGAAGCCGTGGCCTCGGTCCTGGCGCACGATTTTCTCTATCCGCATCCCAACGCGCTCGTCACGTTTCTCGGTCTTCACGATGTGCCGCGGTTCATGAATGAGCCTGGCGCCACCTTCGACGGACTCCGCCTCGCCTTCACGCACCTGCTGGCTTCGCGCGGCATCCCCATGATCTATTCCGGCGACGAGATCGGGATGACCGGCGGCGCCGATCCGGATAACCGGCGCGACTTTCCCGGCGGCTGGACCGAAGACAACAAGAATGCGTTCGAACCCGACGGGCGGACCGCCGACGAATACACGCTGTTTGCGCACGTCCGCCGCGTTGCCGGCCTGCGGCAGCAGATGCCCGCGCTCCGCCGCGGCGCCATGCTCATGCTGGCCGCGAGCCGGGATATGCTCGCCTACGCCCGTCTCGACGGCCCCCATTCGGTCATGGTCGTGCTCAACAACGGAACCAAAGCCGGGGAACTCCCCGTCGATCTCGCCGGCACGCCATTTCACGAGGGCGACGTTTTGCGCGACGCGCTGGGATCCGGCCCGGACTTGCTCGTCGTCAAGAACGAGGTAAAGGTGAAACTGGATCCGCGCTCGGCTGCTCTGTACTCGGTGACGAAATAGCCTGCAGCTTTTCAAGCGCCAGCGCCTTCACTTCGGCAACGCTACGCTCCTTGATCGACTCATACCCGCGGATCTGGTCGGGCAGGGAGGCGATTTCGAGCGCCAGCGGGAGGTTCTCTTCCCTCAGATGTTCCTGCACCTGGAGCAGAAGCTTCTGGTACCAATCGGCGAGCGAACGCTCCATCCGGCGATGCCGGGAGTAGCCGAAAATATCGAACGGAGTGCCTCGCAGAAAGCGCAGCCCCGCCAGCATCCGAAGCGGAAGCCGGGACCACGGCCCCAACTCGATCTTTCCCTTCAGCCCGAACCGGCGTAGCAGCGGCGGATGAAGATTGAACGAGATCTTCTTCGGCGCTTCCCACATCTCCCGCACGGACTTCAGATACGCGCGCGAAGTGAGCAGCCGCGCCACCTCATATTCGTCCTTGTACGCCATCAGCTTGTACAAGTAGCCCGAAGCGGTTTCCCGCAGCGCCGTGTTGGTAAGCCGCTGGAGAAAGCTCGTGTAGCGCAACGCGTACGCCCGGTTCTGATACGTCCGCAGCGCCTCGGCGTAGTTGATCGTCTCGGACGCCCCTGGCTCCGTCGGCCCCAACTGCTGCTCAACCAAGGCGGCGTCGTGATAGTACATGCGCCCCCAGGCGAACACCTGCCGGTTGCGCTCCGTCGCAACGCCATTCCACTCGATCGCCCGCTCGATCGCGCCAAGCGTCAACGGGATCAACCCGGCCTGATACGCCGCGCCCGTCAGAAACAGGTTGGCCGCCATGTGGGTTCCGAACAATCCCTCGGCCAGCCGGGATGCGTCCAGAAAGACATTCCGTCCATGCGTGGTCGCCCGATCCACTGCGTCCACCCAGCTTTGCTCAGCTTCGAGCGGCATGCGGGCACGGATGGAATCGATCGTCGGAACTACGCCGGTGTTCACGACCGCAACGGTCTTGTCCGGCGCCGCCGCCAGGAGCACCTCCTTGCTCGCCGCGCCGAGAAGGTCGAATCCGAGGATCAGCGCGGCTGATCCTTGGCTCACCTTGGCCGGGGCTTCAACCGGCCGGCGGCTCAAAAGCAGATGCGAAACCACCGCGCCGCCCTTCTGCGACATGCCCGTCTGATCGAGCGTGGCAACCGTCAAACCATCGATCCACGCGGCGGTCGCCAGCAGCGCGTTCACCGTGACGACACCGGTCCCTCCAATGCCGGGAGCGACGATACGATAGCCGCCCTCGGGGATCTCTACGACCTCGGACGGCGCCGGCACGTCAGCCTCCGGCAACGACGGCAGCGGCCGTTTCTTCAATCCCGTGCCGGGCTTGAGTTCGACCGTGACAAACGACGGGCAATCGCCGAGCGCGCACGAGTAGTCCTTATTGCACGACGATTGGTGAATCCGCATCTTCTGGCCGAGCGGAGTCGCCACCGGCGTAAGGCTCATGCAGTTGGATTGCGTAACGCAGTCGCCGCAGCCTTCGCAGACCTCTTCGTGGATCACCACGCGCTTCACCGGCTCAGGCTTCAGTCCCCTGCTGCGCGCGCGCCGCTTCTCCGCCGCGCACTCCTGGTCGTAAATGAGCGCCGTCACGCCCGGAATCTGCTCGAGTTCTAACATCGCCGCTTCGAGGTCATCCCGGCTCCGCAGCTCTGCATTTTTCGCCAGGCTCCCCAGTTTCTTGTAGCGGGCGGGATCCTCGGCGAGAACGATCGTCTTTCGGACACCTTCCGCCTCGAGCTTGCGTGTCAGTTCCGGCACCGGCAGCGCGCCCTCGGCCTCCTGGCCGCCGGTCATGGACACATGGCCGTTGTACAGGATCTTATAAGTAATGTTCACGCCCGCGGCCACGCACGCTTCCACCGCAAGCGAGCCGGAGTGAAAGAACGTTCCATCACCGATGTTCTGAAAAATGTGATTGTGTTCGACGAACGGCCACATGCCGATCCACGGCGCCCCTTCGCCCCCCATCTGGGTCAGCAGGGAAAAGCTGCGCTTGGGGTCGCCCAACCGCATCGCCATGGCGTGGCAGCCGATCCCACCGGCCGCCAGGCGTCCCTCGGGCACAAGCGTCGAGCGGTTGTGCGGGCAACCCGAGCAGAAAGCGGACGGGCGATGGGGCGTGGCGCTCGCCACGGAAAGTACATGGGGCAGCGAAGCACCCGGCCGGACCGGCGCCGGCAACTGAAACACTTTCGCAATCGCATCGGCAATCTGCGACGGGTCCAGTTCCCCGGTCGGAGTCAGGTGCGACTTGCCGAAAATCCTTGGCGCTTGCGGCGTGCCGTAGAGGATGTCGCGCAACTGCAATTCGACGAAGCTCCGCTTCTCTTCGACAACCAGAATCGTGTCCAGCCCGCGCGCGAACTCGCGAACGAATTCCGCTTCCAGAGGAAACGGCATCGCAATCTTTCCAATGCGGATGCCGAGCTTCTCGATCTCCCGCTCGCCGGCGCCGAGATCCGCCAGCGCCTGCATCATGTCGTAATACGACTTGCCGGCGCTCAGCAGCCCCAGTCGCGCATGGGCCGGGCCGCGAAACCGGTTCACTTTGTTCAGGCGCGCGAACTGCCGCGCCGCCTCCAGGCGCCGGATCACCGCCTCCCGCTCGAGTGCCAGGCTGATCGGAGTCACCAGGCGGACGTCGGTGCGCTTTTCATAACCCGCCGGCAGCAGGACCGTCGGACGGTCCGGATCAAGTTCCACCGTGCCGCCCCCGTCGCAGACGTCCGTCACCATCTTCATGCCCACCCACGCGCCGGAGAAGCGTGAAAGCGCGATGGCCAGCAGACCGTAGTCGAGCACCTCCTGCGTGCTGCCGGGGTAGAAAAACGGCATCGCGACATTCATGAGGCTGAAGTCGCTTTGGTGCGGGATCGTGGAGCTCTTCGAGACGTGGTCGTCACCGGCAAGCACGAGCGCCGCGCAATTCCCAGCCGAGCCGGCTAGGTTCGCGTGCCGGAACACGTCGCCGGAACGGTCCACGCCGGGGCCCTTGCCGTACCAGATGCCGACGACGCCATCGACCTTCGTTTTCCCGACCGTGTCTAGAATCTGGCTGCCCATCACGGCCGTGGCGGCAAGATCTTCATTCACGCCCGGCTGGAAATGTACGTTCAACGGAGCAAGGATCCCGCCCGCGCTCATCAGCGCGAGGTCGTAGCCGCCCAGAGGTGACCCTTCATAGCCCGAGATGAAAACCCCGGTGCGAAGCCCGGCCCGGCGATCGCGCCTCATCTGGTCGGCCGGCAGCCGCACCAGGGCCTGAATCCCCGTAAGATAAACCGAGCCTGTTTCCGCGGTGTATTTGTCGCTTAACTGCATGGAGTGGGCCGCAATTCTCGCTTAGGACCTGATGCTATCACGCGCAGCGCAATCGAAGAGGTTCTCCCGCTTTCCCGCCACGCCAACACGTTTCGATCTTCATTTTGGCCCGCCGCACTACACTATCCGGTATGGGTTCCGCCGCCTCCTTCCTGTGGCCGCATCGCGTGCGCTTCTCCGATACCGACGCCTCCGGCCGGATTCACTATACCGCGATGCTGCGCTTTTTCGAAGCGGCCGAAGTCGAGTTTCTTCGCACTCTGGGCATCCATTACACCGAGATTCAGGACGCCGAAACTTCATACCCGCGCGTCCGAATCGAATGCAATTACACCGGCGCGGTCCGGGACGACGACGTAGTCGACATCGCGGTCGGCGTCGAGCGTGTCGGCAATTCCTCCTT
Source organism: Acidobacteriota bacterium (assembly GCA_021813825.1). Taxonomy (GTDB): domain Bacteria; phylum Acidobacteriota; class Terriglobia; order Bryobacterales; family Bryobacteraceae; genus JAJYKC01. Next base: position 15,089 of record JAKAJI010000044.1, read on the forward strand.
CACGCTCGCTTTCGATGCGCGCGTCCGTGGTAGGCACGCCGCCGATGGCCGCATCACCATCGTCTGCATGAGCGTCGCCACCCAGGCCTCACGCCCGTTGCCCGCGAACCTCGCCGCTATCTTGCGTTCCCGTCTCGAATCCCGGTGAACGGTTCCATCGCCGCCAGCAGCGTGTCAAAATCGTAGCTCCCGTCGTGCCGGACGCCGTTCACGAACAGGCCCGGCGTCCCGTACACGCCGTTCTGCACCCCGGTCTTGAAATCCTCGCGCACGCGCGGCAGGTACATCTCCGACTTCAACTCGCGGGCGAAACGGTCCGTGTCGAGATCAAGACGCCGGGCATAAGCGAGCAGGTCCTTCCGCTCGAGCGAGTGCCAATTTTCAAACAGCAGGTCGTGCATCTCCCAGAACTTACCCTGCGCTCCCGCGGCCTCCGCCGCCTGCGCCGCCAGTTCCGCATGGGGGTGAAGCCGCGCGAAGGCATAGTGACGGTACACGAAGCGCATTTTCTCGCCGAGCCGCTCCTCCAGCCGCCGGATGATCCAGTACGCTTCCGCGCATCCCGGACATTCGTAGTCGCCGTACTCGACCAGCGTCACCACCGCGCGCGGGCTCCCGCGAAGATGCTCGGACTCGCGCAGCGGGAGCAGATCGAGCGCGGGCTTGCCAGAAGTCATGTCCACTTCCCTCTCTCTATGATGATCGGACCTTCGCCCCCGATTCGCATCTGGTAATCTAAGACCCTATAGGCTGCCGCGGTGGAAACGTCGCCGCCGGCCATGCGCTTGTTCCGCGTCGAACCGGTGCCGGGAGAGGAATCGCTATGGCGACGCTCAGTGCGGACGCTCGCTTCGACGCCCCGCTGTTTCAACGCTACGAACTCGATCACGCTTTCGACGAGATGTTTGAAAGCGCCGGAAAGCCGCGCGCCCACTACCGGGCGCTGTTTGAGTCGCTGCTCGAGATGCCGGCCGGCGAACTGGCGCGCAAAAAGCAGATCGCCGATCAAACCTTCCTTCACCAGGGCATCACGTTCACCGTGTATGGCCGCGAGGAAGGCACCGAACGGATCTTCCCCTACGACCTGCTGCCCCGCATCATCACTGCGGCGGAATGGTCCCGCATCGAGTCGGGCCTGACCCAGCGCATCACCGCGCTCAACCTGTTTCTCAAGGACATCTACCACGAGGGCCGGATTCTCAACGACGGTGTTGTGCCTCGCGAGATGGTTTATAGTTGCCGGCATTTCCGCCGACAGATGCGCGGCCTCCAGGTCCCCCGCGATGTCTATGTGACAGTCACCGGCACGGACCTCATCCGGCTCCCCTCGGGCGAATATGCCGTCCTCGAAGACAACCTTCGCGTGCCCAGCGGCGTCTCCTACATGCTCACGAACCGCCGGGTCATGAAACGCATCTTCCCGGCGCTGTTTCAGAAATGTGGCGTCAGGCCGGTCGATCAGTACGGCCAGGTGCTGCTGGCTACTCTCCGGTCGCTCGCCCCCAATCCCCGCGGCGAGCCGACCATCGTCCTGCTTACTCCCGGCGTCTTCAACTCGGCTTACTTCGAGCACACCTATCTGGCCCGGCAGATGGGCATTGAGTTAGTCGAAGGCCGCGACCTCGTCGTGCACGACAACGTCGTGTATATGCGCACAACTGCGGGCCTTCGCCGCGTCGACGTGATTTACCGACGCATCGACGACGATTTTATCGACCCGCTCGTCTTCCGCCAGGACTCCATCCTCGGCGTCCCCGGCTTGTTCAACGCCTACCGCGCCGGCAACGTCGCCCTTGGCAATGCCTTGGGAACCGGCATCGCCGACGACAAGGCGCTCTACGCCTGGGTGCCGCGCATCATTCGCTACTACCTGGACGAAGACCCCATCCTGCCCAACATCGAGACGTTTCTCATGACCGAGGACGCCCAACGAAATCACGTGCTCGGCAAACTCGACCAGTACGTCGTGAAGGCCGTCGGTGAGTCGGGCGGCTACGGAATGTTGATCGGCCCGCACAGCACCGCCGCCCAGCGGGAAGAGTTCCGCCGCCGGATCCTCGCTAACCCGCGGAACTACATCGCGCAGCCGACCATCCAGCTTTCCCGCGCGCCCTGCTTTGTCGACGGACGCGTCGAGGCGCGCCATGTCGATCTGCGCCCCTATATTCTCTATGGCGACCGCGTGACCATCGTCCCGGGCGGCCTGACCCGCGTCGCCTTGCAGCGCGGATCGCTCGTCGTCAACTCCTCCCAGGGCGGCGGCAGCAAAGATACCTGGGTGCTTCACTCATGAGGACGCCATGCTGAGCCGCGTCGCCGACAGCCTGTATTGGATGAGCCGCTACCTCGAGCGCGCCGAGCATACCGCCCGGCTCACCGACACCAATCTGAACCTCATGCTCGACCAGTCCCCCGAGGCCGCCAAACGCCGATGGAGCCGCGTGCTCAACTCGCTTCATCACCCTACGCCCGAGGCCGCCGCCGAGCCGTACGAAGTCGCCCAACGCCTCGCCTTCGACCTCCATAATCCATCCTCCGTGGTTAGCTCGATCATGACCGCGCGCGAAAACTCGCGCCAGGTGAGAGAACAAATCAGCTCGGAAATGTGGGAGCAGCTCAACCGTCTGTTTCACGAGGTCAAGCGCGCCGACATGGACAACGTCTGGGACGCCGAGCCCCACGAGTTCCTCCGCGCCGTCACCGAAGGCATTCACCTGTTCCAGGGCGTGACCGATTCCACCATGACCCACGGCGAGGGCTGGCAGTTCATCCAGTTCGGCCGCTACATCGAACGCGCCTCGAACGTGGCCGCCCTTCTCGATACCAGCTTTCAGGACTTGCCGATCGGCGACGAGGCCGACGTGGCCGACCACGGCGAATGGATCGGGTTGCTTCGCAGTTGTACGGCATTTGAAGCCTACTGCCACGCCTACACCGCCGATCTGCGCCCCGAGCGCATCGCTGAGTTTCTCCTCCTGAACTCGGAATTTCCCCACGCCGTGCGGTTCGCCGCCGACAGGCTGAAGAACTCGCTCGACGCGATCCACGATGCGACCCAATCCCGCCACGCCGAACGCGTGAGCCGGCTCGCCGGCCGCCTCGGCGCTTCACTCGGATACGGCCAAATCGACGAAATCATCGCCGGCGGCCTCCACGGCTATCTCGACTCGATCCAGCGCCAGTGCGCGCAGATCAATAATTCCGCCTATGCCCTCTACGTCACCTATCCGATTGAAACGGCCATCGAGGCCTGAATGTTCTATTCCATCCGCCATCTGACGAAATTCCGTTACAGCGCTCCCGTGAGCGAGAGCATCATGGAAGTGCGCAAAACGCCGCGCAGCGAAGGCGCCCAGGGCTGCCTTTCCTCCACGTTGACCGTGCTCCCCCGGGCGCGCATTTTTTCCTACCGGGATTACCTCGGCAATACCGTTCATCACTTCGACGTGCCGGGCCACCACCGCCAGTTGGCCATCGTCGCCGAGTCCCTCGTCGACGTTCACGATGTCCCCGTTCTCCCGTCTTCGCTCGGCGCAAGTGCCTGGAAGGATCTCGACGAGGCCGTGGCCGCGGGAGACTTTTGGGAAATGCTCATGCCCAGCACGTTCGCCCGGTCAAGCCCGCAACTCGAGGACCTCGCGTTCCGCCTCGGCGTCGAGCGGCGTTCGGATCCGCTCAGCTTGATTCGCGAGTTGAACTCGGCCATTTACGAGTGGTTCGACTACGCCCCGAAAACCACGCGCGTGGATTCCCCCATCGAAGAAGCCCTCAGCGCGCGCCGCGGCGTCTGCCAGGATTTCGCCCATGTCATGATCGCGCTCGTCCGGCGCCTCGGCGTCCCGTGCCGCTATGTCAGTGGATATCTCTTCCACGATAAATCCACCCACGAACGCTCTTCGCCGGCGGCCTCGCACGCCTGGGTCGAGGCTTACCTTCCCGAACTCGGCTGGGTTGGCTTCGATCCGACCAACGACGAGGCGGCGGGAGAGCGCCACATCCGCACCGCCATCGGACGCGACTACGCCGACGTCCCCCCAACCAAAGGCACCTTCAAAGGCAACGCCTCCAGCGAACTCACCGTCGCCGTCAGCGTGGAGTTGACCAGCGGACCGCCGCCGCCCGACCAAAGCCAGGCCATGCCCGAGGACTGGCAGGCCATGGCCGCCCCGGAGCCCGAGGCCCAACAGCAACAAATGCAGCAGCAACAGCAATAGCAAGTCGCGCCGCCCATCGGCGACAATACGGAAATGCAATTTCGCGCATTGGGCCGCACTGGCTGGAACGTGTCGGCGATCAGTTTTGGAGCCTGGGCCATCGGCGGCGCCTGGGGATCTGTTGACGACACCGAATCCCTCGCCGCGCTCAACAAGGCCGTCGATTGCGGCGTCAACTTCATCGACACCGCCGACGTCTACGGCATGGGCCGCAGCGAAAGGCTCATCGCGCAACTCAAGCGCGACCGCAAAGAAGAAATCGTCGTCGCCACCAAAGCCGGCCGCCGCCTCTCGCCTCACACCGCGGACGGCTACAACGCCGCCAACATCGAAGGCTTCATCGATGACAGCCTGCGCAACCTTTCCACCGATTGCCTCGACCTTGTCCAGCTTCACTGCCCGCCGGTCGAAGTCTACTATCGTCCGGAACTCTTCGGCGCGCTCGACGCGCTGGTGCAGAAGGGCAAGATCCGCTACTACGGCGTCAGCGTCGAAAAAGTGGAAGAGGCGCTGAAGGCCATCGAGTATCCGAACGTCCAGACCGTCCAAATCATTTTTAACTGCTTTCGTCTCCGCCCGGCCGGCTTGTTTTTCGAACAAGCGCGAAAGCGCCGCGTCGGCATCTTGGCGCGCGTGCCACTGGCAAGCGGCCTGCTCACCGGCAAAATCACCCGCGAATCACAGTTTGAAAAAGACGACCACCGCAACTTCAACCGCCGCGGCGAGGCCTTCGACGTCGGAGAAACCTTCTCCGGCGTAGACTTCAACACAGCCCTCGAAGCCGTGGAGCGCATCAAAACCGTCGTTCCGCCGGGAATGACCCTCACACAGTTCGCCCTGCGCTGGATCCTCATGTTCGACGCCGTCACCTGCGCGATCCCCGGCGGCAAACGCCCGGCCCAGGTCGCCGAAAACTGCGCCGCCGCGGACCTGCCCGCTCTGCCCGAAACCGCCATGGTAGCGGTCCGCGAGATCTACGCCTCGTTGATCGCCCCGCAAGTCCATCAGCGCTGGTAAGCGCCGGCGCTCACCACTCCGCCACCGAGCCGTCGTCGTGGAACATCATCTGCTGCAGCGTCTCCTGCTGGAACGGATGTTTCGCCGCTTCGCGTTCATTCACCTCGATCCCAAGTCCCGGAGCCTCCAGCGGAAGCCAGTGGCCGGCCTCCCGCTGCATCTGCGTCTCCACCACCTCGAATCGCCACCCCACGTCGCCCAGCATGTCTTCCTGGATCAGGAAATTCGGCGTGCTGAGAGCGAAGTGCAGCGCCGCGGCGTTCGCAATCGGACCGTTCGGGTTGTGCGGCGCCACGCCCATCAAATACGTCTCGCCCATGCTCGCAATGCGCCGCGCCTCCATCAAGCCGCCACAGTGGCCAAGGTCCGGTTGCAGAACGTGGCAAGCCTGTAACTCGCACAGCCGCCGGAATTCCCACCGCGTCGTCAGCCGCTCCCCGCTGGCGATCGGCACGTTCACGGCCCGCCGCACTTCAGCCAGCGCGTCGGTCTGTTCCGGCGGCACAGGCTCCTCGCAAAACAACGGATGGACGTCCTCGATCGCGCGAATGTATTGAATCGCCTGTCCCGTCGTCGTGCGGCCGTGGAAGTCCACCATCACGTCCATGTCCTCGCCCACGGCTTCGCGCAACTCCTCCATCACGCGAGCAAACTCCCGCAACGGCGGCAGACCTTCGAGCGGCCGCGAATACGGCACGCACACCACCTTCACCGCCGAATAGCCTCGATCCTTCACCTCGAGCGCCCGCTCGATCACCGCGCCGCTCGTAAAGCTCTCGTAAACCGACTTCGATTCGCCCCCGCCCAGGTGC
>JAKAJI010000404.1 GCA_021813825.1 Acidobacteriota bacterium
GGCTCGCCGTTTGCGTTGGATATCTGGCCGGCCGATGCTCGATGGCACGAGAGCTTCGACTGGAAGGTGCTCAACGGCAATCGCGACGCGAGCCGGCCGTGAGTATTGTTGTAGAGCGCTCGTTCCCGCTCGCCGGCCGCCGGGCGATATATACTGGCCCGGAGCGAATATGTCTATGCCTACGCGCCGTCAGATGCTTGTTGTGAGCGGGGCCGCCGCCGCGATTTCTCGGGTGGCCGCCCAGAGTGCCCGGGACTGGAGCGGGCGGGAACCGATCCGGTATCCGGACCCGGATGTGGTTGTGCTCGACTCGAGTTTTGAGAAGTACCGGATCAAGTCCGCCGAGATTCAGCGGGTGACGACGGGGATGCGGTGGGCGGAGGGTCCGGCGTGGAACGGCGCGGGGAATTACCTGGTTTGGAGCGACATTCCGAACAACCGGCAGATGCGGTGGTTGGAGGAAGACGGGCACGTGAGCGTGCTGCGCACCCCGTGCGGGAACAGCAATGGCAACACGTTCGACTATGAGGGGCGGCAGCTTTCGTGCGAGCATCTGAACCGGCGCGTGGTGCGGTATGAGCAGACGGGCGAGGTGACGGTGATCGCGGATAAGTTCGAGGGCAAGCCGTTCAACGCCCCGAACGATATCGTGGTGCATCCGGATGGGGGGATCTGGTTTTCTGATCCCGGATATGGGTCGCTGTCGATGTACGAAGGGGCGGTTCATAAGTTCGAGTTGAAGGAAGCCGTGTACCGGGTGGACGGGAAGACCGGGGCGATAAAGAAGGTGGCGGACGACCTTTACAAGCCGAATGGGCTGTGTTTTTCGCCGGATTACAAGATGCTGTATATCTGCGACACGGGGGCGACGCATAATCCTTCGGCGCCGAAGGTGATTCAGGTTTACGACGTGGTGGATGGGAAGTCGCTGCGGAATAGCCGGCGGTTTGTTTCGACCGTTTGGCCGGGGAAGGGCGAGGGGTTGGCGGACGGGATCCGGGCGGACAAGGACGGCAATATCTGGGCGGGGTGCGGATGGGCGGGGCCGGGGTACGACGGGGTGCATGTGTTCTCGCCGCAGGGGCAGAGGATCGGGGCGATCTTTTTGCCGGAGATTCCGGCGAATTTGTGTTTTGGGGGGACGAGAAGGAACCGGTTATTCATTGCGGCGAGCCAGTCGATTTACACGTTGTACGTGGAGGCGACGGGGGCGCATATCGCGTAGGACGTGGGAAGTTAATTGAGCCGGACTCACGGCGTTGCGGCGCTGGGGTGAGTTGAAGTTCCCAAGGTGACCGCCCGAGCCGCGCGGCTGACGCCGCTCGTGGTCCTGTGCGCTAAGGTTTTTCGGGCTTTAGACCGATAGAGGGGCAGGTGGTTATGGTTGCTCCTCTGAAAGTGGCCGGGATCGAGAGCGGCGTGGAGGCGTCGTTGGACCCGCAGGATTGGGAGGAGTTCCGGGCACAGGCGCACCGGATGCTGGACGATATCCTCACTTACACCGAGCAAATTCGGGAGCGGCCGGTGTGGCAGGAGAGTCCGGCGGCAGTGCGGGAAGGGTTCCGGGAGAGGCTGCCGCGAAAACCGGTGGCGCTGGCGGCGCTGCATGAGCGATTTCTTCACGAGATTCTGCCCTACGCGGTGGGGAATGCGCATCCGGGGTTTTTCGGGTGGGTGCATGGGGGCGGGACGCCGGTGGGGATGCTGGCGGAGATGCTGGCGGCGGGGCTGAACGCGAACTTGGCGGGGCGGAATCAGGTCCCGGTTCTTGTAGAGCGGCAGGTTGTGGAGTGGATGCGGGAGTTGTTCAGGTTTCCCGCGGGGGCGGGGGGTTTGTTTGTCACGGGCACTTCGGCAGCGAATTTGGTGGCTGTGCTGGTGGCGCGGGCGGCGGCGTTGGGGAGGGACGCGCGGGCCGAGGGTGTGGGCGGGAAGGGACTGGTTGGGTACGCCTCGGCGGCGGCGCACGAGTCGATTGCGCGGGCGATGGACGTGGCGGGGTTGGGGATGCGGGCGCTGCGGCGGATTCCGGTGGACGAGGCGTTTCGGATGGATTTAGGAGCGCTCGAAGAGGCGATTGCGGAAGACCGGCGCTCGGGGTTGAGACCGTTTTTCGTGGTGGGGAATGCGGGGACGGTGGATACGGGCGCGGTGGATGATTTGGCGGCTGTGGGGACGGTTGCGCGGCGCGAGGGGACCTGGTTTCACGTGGACGGGGCGTTTGGGGCGCTGGCGATGCTGGCTCCGGAAGTGGCTCCGAAGCTGGCGGGGATTGAGCGGGCGGATTCGATTGCGTTCGATTTTCATAAGTGGGGGCAAGTTCCCTATGACGCCGGTTTTGTGCTGGTCCGGGATGGGACGCTGCAGGAGCGAACGTTTGCTTCCGAGGCGGCTTATTTGCGGCGGGAGGGGCGCGGGCTGGCGGCGGGTTCGCCTTGGCCGTGCGATCTGGGGTTCGATCAATCTCGCGGGTTTCGGGCGCTGAAGGTTTGGTTCACGCTGCAGGCGTATGGGGCGGAGCGGCTGGGGCAGGTGATTTCGGGGACGTGCGAGCTGGCGCAGTATCTGAAGGAGCGGATCGAGGCGGAGCCGGAACTGGAGTTGGCGGCGCCGGTAGAGCTGAATATCGTTTGTTTCCGGTACCGGTGCGAGGATTCGGATGAGGTGAACCGGGAGATCGCGGCGGATTTACAGGAATCCGGGATTGCGGCTCCTTCAACGACGGTGATTCGGGGGCGGACGGCGATCCGGGCGGCGATCGTGAATCACCGGACGCAGAAGAAAGACATCGACAGGCTGGTGCAAGCGACGCTCAAACTGGGGGCGGCGAGAGTTCCCCGTGGTGCATGGTATGCGGGTGCATGAAGAAGCCGCAGAGACGGCGGGATGCGGGGCGCGGATCGGGCTGGCGGCGCTGGCGAAGACGGCGTTCCGGGGCGGGAACCTGGCGCCGGTGGGCGCGGAGTTACTCAAGCGGGCGGCGCAGCGGGAGGACGATGCCGACGCGCTGATGGATCTTTCGGTGGTGATGCAGCTATTGGGGCACCGGAGTTCGGGGCTGTTGCTGCAGGCGCAGGCGCTGGGAATCCGGCAGGTTTACCGGCAGGGGTGCGTGCAGGGGAGTCCGGCGGCGCGACTGCTGGTGATTGCGTGTCCGGGGGATTTGGCGGAGAACAACGCGATTGAATTTCTGGTGGAGGGTTCGGACATCGCCATCGAGACGTTGTACGTGGCTCCGGAGCTTCCGGTGCCGGACGCGATTCCGGAGCATGACGTGGCGATGGTGGCGATCTGTGAGTCTGCATCAAACGGGCCGGTGCTCGAACATGCGGCGCGGATGCTGAAGGCGTGGGCGAAGCCGGTGTTGTGTCCGGCGGGGCGGATTGCGGCGCTGGGGCGCGATGCGGTTTCGCGGCTGCTCGATGGAGCGCCGGGAGTGGCGATGCCGGTAACGGAGCGGGTTTCGCGGCGGGCGCTTGCGGGGATGGGCGGGTTTCCGAGAATTGCGCGGCCGGTGGGGTCGCATAAGGGGCTGGGGCTGGCGAGGCTCGTGGATGAGGCGGAGGTGGAGGCGTATCTGGCCGGGCGGAAGGAGCGTGAGTTTTACGTCGCGCCTTATGTAGACTACCGGAGCGTGGACGGGCAGTTTCGCAAGTATCGCATCGTGCTGATCGACGGGCGGCCGTACGCGTGCCATATGGCGGTTTCGCGCGAGTGGATTGTGCACTACATCAGCGCCGGGATGGCGGAGAGCGCGGAGAAGCGGGCGGAGGAGGCGCGGTTCTTTGAGAGCTTCGAAGAGGACTTCGCGGCTCGGCATGGGGAGGCTCTGCGGGCGGTGGCCGAGAGGGTGGGGCTGGAGTACTTCGGGATCGACTGCGGGGAGACCCGGGACGGGGAACTGCTGGTGTTCGAGGTCGACAGCGCGATGACGGTTCACTCGATGGATCCACCGGAGTTGTATCCGTACAAGCCGGCGCAGATGGAGAAGGTTTTCGGGGCGTTCCGGAAGATGGTGCTGGCGCGGGCGGCGCAGTAGAATCGCTAAGATTGTCATTTCGGGAGGAGAGAAATGAACCCGCTTGCGCAGACGGTACGGAACAACACGGCGATTGGAATGAATGGGAGGTGGAACGACCCGGTCAATCCCGCGCCGGGCGGAATCGCGACTTCGTGCCACTTCGCGACGCTTTATTGGGCTTTTCTAGCCGAGTTCACGCGGCATCCAACGCTGGACGAAATCCTTAAGATCGGGAATGCCGAGGTAGTGATGACCGGCCTGGTGCAACACGGTACACGGAAGCGGAGGCCGACGGGAGGGAACCTGGCGCTGACACCCGGGGCGGTTCTAGTTTTCGTGGAGCAGAAGCAGGCACGCCACTCGTGCGTGGCGCTCGATGGGCAGAATGTCGGCGGATACAACCAGGCGAGTTGGTACAGCGCCGGCGGAGGCGACCATACGTACTCGACGCACCCGACGAGCCAGCTTCAGTGGGGTACCGGAGGGAACCAGGACAAGGTCCGCCGGACGCTGGGCGCGATGTGGTACGAGCTGTATGAAGTGCCGGAG
>JAKAJI010000405.1 GCA_021813825.1 Acidobacteriota bacterium
CGATCTACGTCGCCGTCCTTGACAATGTACTCTTTACCTTCGAGCCGCAGGAGGCCTTTTTCGCGGACGCCGGGGTAGCCGTTGTGATCGATGAGAGCCTTCCAGTTGACCACTTCGGCGCGGATGAATTTTTTCTCGAAGTCGCTGTGGATGGCGCCGGCGGCCTTGACGGCGGTGCTGTGGACGGGTATGGTCCAGGCGCGGACTTCGGTTTCCCCGGCGGTAAGGAACGACATGAGGCCGAGAAGCGAGTAAGTAGCGGAGATGAGGCGTTGGAGTCCCGGCTCTTTGAGGCCGTAACTGGCCAGATACTCGCGGGCTTCGGCTTCAGGGAGTTCGGCTAACTCGGCTTCGATCTTGCCGCAGATGGCGGTGACGGCGGTGTGCGGGCGCTCGCCGAGCGGACCGCTTCGGTACCGGGCTTCGATTTCTTCGAGTTTCGCCGCGTCTTCTTCGCCGAGGTTGAGCACGTAAAGCATCGGCTTCTGCGAGAGGAACTGGAAGCCGCGGATGCGCTTTTCGTCTTCGGGCGTGAATTCGATGGCGCGGAGCGGGAGGTTGTTTTCGAGCGCCTCTTTGCAGCGGACGAGGAGGTCGTATTCCTTGTCGAGCTCCGGGTTCTTGATTTTTTTGCGATCCTTCTCCAGGCGTTCGAGCCGCTTTTCGACGACGACGAGATCGCTCAAGGCGAGTTCCATGTCGACGTCATTGGCGTCGCGGATGGGGTCGACGGAGCCTTTTTCGTGGGGCACGGTGTCGCTTTCAAACACGCGGAGGACGTGGGCGAGAGCGTCGACGACGCGGAGGCTGGCGAGGTAGCTGGCCTCGCGGAGCGCTTCTTTCGAGATGGAGGGAAAGTCGAGATACTCGACGGTGGCGTGGGTGACCTTGGGCGGCGCAAAGAGTTTCGCCAGTTCGTCGAGGCGCGAGTCGGGTACTTTGGCGATGCCGGCGCGGGCTTCGAGGTTGCCGATGCGCGCGGCTTCGTGCACGCCGGTGAGGATAGTGAACAGACTGGTCTTGCCGGTCATGGGCAGACCGACGATTGCGGTTCTCATGAGGGGGAAACCTCAATTATAGCGGGACGTCGATGTGGGTCAGGATTCCGGCGAGGATGCGCTCGGCCTGTTCGATAGGGTTGGCGCCGAGTGCGCCGCGGGAACTGACGATAACGCGGTGGGCGAAGACCGGAGCGACGAGGCGCTTGATGTCGTCCGGGATGACGTAGTCGCGGCTTTCGAGCACGGCGAGGGCCTGGGCGGCGCGATAGAGGGCCTGGGAGCCGCGGGGGCTGACGCCGAGCGAAAGGGATTCGTTGTTGCGCGTGGCCTCGACGATGGCGAGCATGTACTCGACGAGGATGTCGTCGACTTTGACTTCGTGGACGCGATCCTGCAGCGAGACGAGCGTTTCGGCTTCGAGCACGGGGGCGACGGGTTCGAAGTGGGAGGCGTCGCCGTTGCGAACGATGAGGCGTTCGGCGTCGCGGCCGGGATAGCCGATGCGGAGGCGGAGCAGGAAGCGGTCGAGTTGGGACTCGGGGAGCGGGTAGGTGCCGTGGTGTTCGCTGGGGTTCTGGGTGGCGATGACCATGAACGGGCGGGGCAGCGGATAGGAGTGGCCCTCGACGGTGACCTGCACTTCGTTCATGGCTTCGAGCAGAGCGGACTGTGTTTTCGGCGTGGCGCGGTTGATCTCGTCGGCGAGGAGGAAGTTGGTGAAGACGGGGCCGGGTTTGAACTCGAAGGCTTCGGTGCGGGCGTTGTAGACGGTGACGCCGAGCACGTCGCTGGGCAGCATGTCGGAGGTGAACTGGAGGCGGTGGAAGCCGCAGGCGACCGAGCGGGCGAGCGCGTGGGCGAGGGTGGTTTTGCCGACGCCGGGGACGTCTTCGATGAGCAGGTGGCCGCGGGCGAGGAGGGCGACGAGGGCGAGGCGGATCGCCTCGGCTTTCCCCTTGAGGATGGAGCCGAGCGACGTTTCCAGTGCCGCCACGACGGGCATAAACTTCATTTTACTCTGGGGATGTTCAGGAACCCGGGCGCAGCCAGTTTTCGGTGAAAAAGAGAGTGCCGTCTTCGTTGCGGTATTGGAGGGCGACGCTGGGGCCGGCGAAGTCGAGGAGGACGAAGCCGGACTTGGCGATGCCGTCGGGACGGACCGCGCTGTTGATGGCCTCGACGGGCGCGCAGCCTTCTTGGGGAGCGGCGGGGGCGTGCGGGATGCAGCCGTTGCCGATGAGGCGAGCGCGGTAGGGGGTCAATCCGTCGCGGTAGATGACGCATTTGTGTTCGTGGCCGAAGAGCCAGGCGAAGACGCCGGGGACTTGGGCGGCGGCGAACAAATCTTTGGCGTTCTGCTTGAGCCTGGCGCCGGCGGTCTGCGCGTCTTTGAAGGCGGAGATGGGCTGGTGATGGCTAAGCAGGATGGTTTCGCGGCCGGCCGGGTTGCGGAGTTTGTCGGCGAGCCACACCCACTGGTGGCCGACGAGCGGGGCGCCGGCAGCGGCGGCGTCATCCGGGTTGGGGAGACAGTGGGGGACGTACGCGGTATCTGTTCCCAGGATCTGCCAGTAAGTGTTTCGCAGGCCGAAGTAACTTGCCTTTTGGCCGAACTTAGGCAGGACAACTTCGAAGAAAGGGAGCGCGCCGGAGAACATTTCGTGGTTTCCGTTGAGGGCGAAACTGGTTCCCGGCGGGATGGCGCCATCGGAGGCGGCGAGGGGCCAGCGGGCGAGGAATTCTTCCGATTCGTTTTTCTGGCCGGCGTAGTAGATGTCGCCTAAGTGGATGACGATGTGCGGCCTTGCGGCGCGGATTTGCGCGGCGACGTTTGCAGCGGCCTGGTTGAAGCCGCCCCAATCGGCAACGAGCGCGACGCGGCAGGTATCGGGAAGCGGGGCGAGAAAGTCGTTGAGAGACCGATGGACGAGGAACGGGGCGTTGCCGGTGAAGGAGGTTTTCCAGGCGTCGAAGAGGCACTCGGCCCAGCGCGGGTCGAGCTTGCCGTAGTCTTCGAGCGGGGGCAGTTGATCGGCGGGCGGTTCGGTGAGACCGAAGGCGGCGGCCATGGAGGATTGCACGAGGCCGACCAGGGGCGTGTGGGAGGAGAACCATTCGCCGGGCCGCGGCGCCTGCTCGGTTTCAAGCGCTTGGGCCGCGGCGCGGAATTCGGCGAGGAACTTCTGGCGCAGCGCCTGGCGGGCGGCTTCATCGGGCGGGTCGAGAGCGGCGCGCATGGCCTGCTGGACGACGGGCGTGTCGGCTTCGACGGCCGCGATGGCGGTTTGGATTGCCTGTCTTACGTTGTCTTTTTGACCGGCGGCCGGGCTCCAGGGCATGGGTTCCTCCTCGTGAGTTATAAGTTCCGCAAGAGATACGAGCAGATGTGATATCCGGTGACGTACTGGAAGGGGGTTTCGCCCATGGTGTAGTGGCCGCAGGGCAGAGTGACCACGCGGTGATCGACGCCGATGCGCTTCATTTCGGCGACGACCTGGCGGGAGAATTCGGGAAGAAAAGTGGTGTCGTAAAGGGTGTAGATGAACTGGGATTTCTGGTTCCTGGCGGCGAAGAGTTCGAGGTAACTGACGGGGCTGATGGCGAGCCAGGCGTTGCGGAGTTCGTCGAGCGTGACTTGGTTATCGAGACTGGCGCGGATGTGCTGGGTGGAGAGGCCGGTCCAAACGACGTCGGCGAAGTAGGTGGAGCAGTGGTTGAAGGCGTTGACGCGGACGCGGGCGTCGTGGGCGCTGACCAGATAGGCGTAGCAGGAGCCGAGGCTGGTGCCGACGAGGCCGAGGCGTTCATAGCCTTGTTCTTCGAGCCAGTCGAGGCAGGCGCGGACGTCGACGACGGCCTGGCGGGTGGCGTGGAGGGTGCGGCCGATGTTGGAAGAGACGGCGTAGTCGGCGCGCTCGAGTTCGGCGGGCATACGGTAGTCGTGATACGGCAGGCTGATGCGAAGCGCGGAGATGCCTAATTTCGCGATGCCGCGGGCGAGCGCGGTGTGGGCGCTGGCGGGGGCGTTCCAGTGCGGCAGCACGACCACGGCGCGGCGCGAAGGCGGCTTGCCGGGCCGGGTGCGGGCGGGGAACCACTGCGCAGTGACGATGTCGTTTTCTTCGTGCGGCGTGGGAATCGGCGAGCGGAAACGGAGGATGCCGTCAACGAGAGAGAAATCGCGCGGACGCTCGTAGCCGAAGAACTCCTCGCTGTGGCGGATGGCGGCTTCGTTATATTCGCGGAAGTAGTGAGCGGGGTTGTGGCCGTTGCGGGCTACGCGTTCCGAGATGGGGGATTCGTCGAGCCAATCGAGGCCCCATTCAAACGGGCGAACGACGCGGTTGGTCGCCTTGAGGGCGAGACGTGTTTCCCAGCGGTCCATCCATTGCGCATACCAGCCTGTCATTTGTGCCTCTACAAGGATAACCGGCGAGCCGAGAGAGAGGCATCTTCGGTGAGAGGCCTTCCCGCGGCGGGGGCGAATTGACGACAATCGGGAGGCGGATGGAAAATCCGCGTCTGGACAGGAGGAATGAATGGCGATCTTTCGGATGATTGTGTG
>JAKAJI010000406.1 GCA_021813825.1 Acidobacteriota bacterium
GGTGAAATACGACAAGAGCGGAACGGGTTGGGGCCGCGGCGATATTTACTACGCCTGCGAAAAGCGGCGGGGCAACTGCACGGACTTTCATGCGATCTTCATCGGCTATGCGCGGGCGGTGGGTATTCCGGCGCGCTTTGCGATCGGGTTTCCGCTGCCGGCGGATCGGGGGGCCGGCGAAATCAGCGGCTATCACTGCTGGGCGGAGTTTTATGCAAGAGGGATCGGCTGGGTGCCGGTGGACGCCAGCGAGGCCGCGAAGAATCCGGCCAGGCGGGAGTATTTCTTCGGCGCGCACGATGAGAATCGGATCGAATTTACCAAGGGCCGCGACGTGATTCTTGCGCCGCCGCAGAAGGGCGATCCGCTGAATTACTTCATTTATCCGTATGCGGAGGTAGATGGCCGGCCGTTTGACGGGGTGACTTACAAGGTGAGTTACCGGGACGAGGGGGAACTAAGCCGGGCGGCGCGGTGAGTAAGGGCGGAGTGCGGCTATCCCGGCAGGTGTTCCCGCACGGATTCGCGGTTGACGGTCGCTTTCCACCTTGTATTGAATCGCGCCGCGATTTCGGGCCGGCCGGCGAGCGCCGCGCCGAGGCCAAGTTTCAAGTGCGGCTCGGCTATCTGCTCGTCTTTTTCCAGACGCGCGCTGATGTCGCTCCAACGGTCGGTGAGGCCGCCGGTGTCGAGCAGGACGACGCGGTCGCGGACCACGCCGAAGTTTTTCAGGTGGGCGTCAGTAGAAAATAGGCCGGCGCGCCAGCCGGCTTGGCGTGTATCGATGAGCCGGTTTAGCCATAGCTCGACCTCATCGAACCGGTTCGAGGCGGCGAGGTGATCGATCCACTTGTCGAGGGTCGCTTCCACGCGCTCGGTCGCTTCGGATACGACCAGCCACCCGGGCCAGCCACTTACGAGCACGGTGGCTGGGGGAAAGCTGACCCGTTGGGGCAGGAGGTCTGTTCCGGTGAGCCAGGCGCGTGCGAGGCGCTCGCCGCGGCGGTCGTGCTTCACATACCTTCGCAGCACCGTCGACACGTGGGTGGTGTACCAGAGGCTTTTGGGGAGTACGATCATGAGGCCGTGGGCGACGGCGCGCAGAAACCGGATTTCGCGGGAAGGATGCCGTAACAACCGGTCGCCCCAGCCGAATGGGAGATGGTGCGCGGTACGGTGCAGGAATTTCCAGAGCAGGATGAGAGAAACGACTTCGGTGGGCGTGCGCTCCCGCTTGACCACCCAATGCTCGGAGGCGTAGACGACCTTTCCAATGCCTTCGCCCAGCCGCTTCAGGCGGCTCCGCGTCAGCTCCTCCGGACAGCGAGCCGGCGTGCCCTGCATGACTTCATTATGCTCCGCAGGTGCCCGGCCAGAGCGGGGTAGATTTCTGCCGCGC
The DNA here is from genome assembly GCA_021813825.1 of Acidobacteriota bacterium. Classification (GTDB taxonomy): domain Bacteria; phylum Acidobacteriota; class Terriglobia; order Bryobacterales; family Bryobacteraceae; genus JAJYKC01. The sequence goes on from JAKAJI010000406.1 coordinate 1,400, forward strand.
CGCAGGCACGGGGCTCATCAGACCGCCGTGCGCCGGACCGGCGTGCCGGCGGATTCCGGCGAGGAAGCGAGGAATCCGGCCAAGCGGGAGTATTTCTTCGGCGCGCTCGGCGAGAACAGGCTCGTCTTTAGTTTGGCCGTGTTACTTACGACGTGAACTTTCGGGACAGTGGGCGTCGACCCTCATCTCGCGGTGAGGCGCAAGTCGGGACGGCTGCCCCGGAGTGCCCTTTTTGCGTGACGCATTTCTCAAGTTATAGCTAACGCTACTCGTCGCTCGAACCGAATTACACGACTTACCCGTCCACAATGGGACGCCGCGGCGCAAAAAATGTCTTGACAGATCCGCGTTTGGGGGGGTAACTATTTATTGCAGGGAGGGTATTAAGCCATGAGCAGGCTATTTTCCGGAGCGCAATTGCTGGGGATTGTTGTGTCTCTCGCTGCGATGTCTTACGCGGTCGCAGGCGTCGGCCAGGTACGGCACCGCATAGCGCCGCGCACCGTTTCTCCACAAATTTGCGCGGTATGCTGCGCTTCATCCTTTAACTGCGGTTCCGGGACGGGTTGTAACCTCAAGTACCGATGCGCCGACCAGGGCTGTGGCGCGGACTATGTGTGCACGGCGAGGTGATTCGGTGACCGCTAGCTGCTCTCGGAGGTGAGTCAGTGTTTCGTCCGGTCACCGTCGTCGTCGCTCTGCTTGCGTCGGCCGTCTGGCCGATCGCGCGAGCGCAGCGCGTAAGGCCGGCGCGTCGCAACGAGCCGGAGTTCGCCCGCGTTGAGGTGTTGGCCCAGAGCGTTGGACCCGCCTTCGGGTCCGACGCGCTGCTTAGGATGTCGGGTATTGATGCCGACAGAGTCTCGCAGCGGCGGGCGATCGAGGAAGCATTCACGCGCGCGGCGACTGTACAGCCTGAGTTCCCGCTCGTGCCCGTGCCTGTCGGGTTCACCGACAGCGTGCCTGCGATGGCGGCGATTTCGTCCCGGCTCGGCGTTGACCGGTTGTCGTTACAGACTCGCGCCGTCGAGGCGATGGCGGCCATCGATCCGCAGCGCGCCAGGCGGATGTTTGAGTCGATCACGATTCCAGCGCCGCCTGTGGCTACGTGCCAGGAGCTGACCGTGCCTGACCCGAAGAGCTATTACACGGCGATGACTGGCGTTGCCGGCGCCGCCTTCGAAAGGTCGAAGAAGGGCGCTGCCGCGCGCGACGAGTTTGTTCTGGCTCATCTCGATGGCATTGTCTCCGCCGGCCAAGTCCTGCCGGCGGCGAGGGTGTTGGCGGAAGCGGGGCTGAGCGCCGCGGCGCTCGAACGCGGCCTGACTTCGCTGGGAAACGCGGTCCGGGGTCTTGAGCGCGATGACCGGGCCTTCACGCTCCTGGTGCTCGGCGAGGAGGACGGGACGGAGTTAGACGCGCTCGACCGGGCGTGCCGGACCGCGGGCGTGTCTACGGCAGTGTTCCTGCAGTCGATGTACCGTTTTCTTGCGTCCAACCTGGCGGCGGAGCGCTGCTCGGACACCGGAACCGACGCCCAACTACGGGAGCGGCAGTCGAACGCATTGCGGCGTTTTGACTCGTTGGCGCAGGCGGTGCTTCCCAGCTACCGGCCGCTCCTCCTCGCACCCGTTGATCGAAAGTACGAGACGGCCGCGGCGGCGGACGATCTGTGGACGGGAGACGCGCAGTATCGCGGCTTCGTTCAGCGGATTGAGAAGATCGGCGATATGCCCGAAGGCGTCGAGCGGGACAACGAACTGCGACAGACGGCCAGCGATGTCGCCGAGTGGGCCAAGCCTCTAAATACGAGTGAGCGTGCGTATTTTCAGGTTAAGTGCGGTGTGTTCTACCGCTTGCTGCGCACAGCCAGGAGCCAGCGAGGTGCCGAGGGGGTTGCCGACGCATACGTCGCGTTTCTTTCCGCAAGCCATGGGGAGGAAAACGATTATCCCGCCGAGTGGCTGTGGCAGGTGGATCAGCTTTTGCGGATGGCACGCGATCACCCGCTTGTCACGGAGACGGTCCGTGGTGACATGGAGCGGTCGTCCGATGGGACGCTTGCACTTGAGGCCGCGCTTGACAGGATGCTCGCTGCGCGAGTAAGGGATGGAACGAAATGACCATGCGCTCGTTGGCCGTCGTGTCGATGCTGCTAAATTTCCTGATGGCGGGGCTACTTTTTCGCCAGTCCAGGGGATACGTGAGCGCGGTGGAGGGCGGTCAGAGGGCTGCGCCCCTGTCGGGCGCGGACTTTGAGGGTAAGCCGGTGATCGTGGACTACTCGCTGGCTCCGATGACGATACTGTATGTTTTTTCTCCCTCTTGCCGGTGGTGCGAGATGAATCAGGGTAGCGCGGACCGGCTTGCCGAATCGGTCCACGGACGGGCACGGTTCATAGCGATCGCACTCGACCGTGACGGACTCTTCGACTGGCTTCAGGCGCATCGCCCGAGCTATGAGGTGGTGACAGATGCTCCGCGCCACCTCGCTCCCGGCGTCGATGTAGGATCGACGCCGGAGACCATAGTTATTTCCCGGAACGGGACTGTCGAGCGAATCTGGTACGGCCTCTACCAGGGGGAGACACTGCGAAGCATCGAAGCTTACTTCGGGGTAACGCTCCCGGAAACACCGACACCAAGGCAGTAAGAAGGGCATAGCAGCCTTGCTCCAGTTACACCCGGAACAGGACGCCTTCGGAGCGGAAGATGCGCGTGGCCGCGAGGAAGGCGAGCGTCGCGTAAGTGAGATTGGCGGCGCAGGCGGTCACAAAGACCGGCGTTGACACCGAGCCGAGAAAGACTCCTTTTACGATCTGGCAGACGTTGAAGATGGGGACGAGGGCGAGCGTGGGGGTGAGTTCGAGTCCGGGCAATGTGCCGAGCACGGCCGGGAAGAGCACGGCCATGAGCAGAGGAGTCAAGTAACTTTGTCCCTCCTTGTAGCTTTTCGCGTAGAGAGAGACAGCCACCATCATCGAGCCGGCGAGGACGGAGATTGGCGCGACGCTGAGCAGGATGAGGGAGAACGTGCGGAGGTCGAGCGGATTGAAGTTCGTTGCGTCGGGCACGATGCCGAAGCGCATGTAGCGGTAGGAGTAGACGAGGCTCGCCATGGCGAGCACGGCGGTGAGCAGTGAAGCGGTGGCGCAGGCGAGCACCT
>JAKAJI010000407.1 GCA_021813825.1 Acidobacteriota bacterium
CATGTTTCCCAGCAGCCGCCGCATTCACGTTCGGAAACTCGGCCCGGCAGGTCATCTCTGGACCCGGCATTGTCAACTTGGACGCACTCCTGGACCGCACGTTCGTCTTCACCGAAAGTAAGAGCCTCGAGTTCCGCGCCGAATTCTTCAACGCCACCAATAGCGTCAATTTCAACGGACCGGATATGACTGTTACCCAACCGCAGGCAGGCACAATAACGTCGGCCCTACCGGCCCGTATCATCCAACTCGCGCTGCGCTTCATGTTCTAAAACTCCGTCATCAAGGAAAACCATGAACCCCGACACCCTCTCCCGCCGCTCATTCCTCTCCGCCTCCACCGCATCGCTGGCCGCCGCAATGCCCGCCGCCGCCGGCGCACCCACGCCCGCGCCGTCGCCGTCCTCCGGCAGCCGCCCCAATCTCATCCTCTTCATGCCGGATGAACTCCGCGCCGACGCGCTCTCCTGCTACGGCAATCCAGTCTGCCGCACGCCGAACCTCGACCACCTCGCCTCCAATGGCGTCCGCTTCTCCAACTGCCACGTCCAGTACCCGGTCTGCGGAGCCTCCCGATGCAGTCTCCTCACCGGCTGGCCCACCAGCGTCCGCGGCCACCGGAGCCTCTATTACTTCCTTCGTCCCGAAGAACCAAACCTGTTCCGCTACTTAAAACAAAACGGCTACGACGTGTACTGGTACGGCAAAAACGACGCCCTGGCCAGCCAGTCCTTCTGCGATAGCGTCACCGAGTGGGACTACTTCCCGTGGGAAACGTCCGCTCCCGGCGGTGGCGGCGTCTTCAGCATGCGCCCGCCCTACTCGGTCAACGACCCCCTCTATCACTCCTTCCTCTATCCGGCCGGAGGCGACCGCCGGCATACCGCCGACTATCACAACCTCACCGGCGCTCTGCACATTCTCGAACGCACCCAGACCGACCGCCCCTTCTGCATCTTCCTCCCTCTCGCCTCCCCGCATCCTCCCTACGCCGGCCCAAAGGATTTCCACGATCTCTACAACCCGTCGTCGCTTCCGCCGCTCCGTCCGATCAACCTGCCCCGAAAGCCCAACTTCCACGAAGCAATCCGCAAGGCTTACAACATCGAGTCCTTGCCCGACAGCACCTTCCGCAAAATCCGCGCCGTCTACTACGGCATGGTCAGCTACACGGACTGGCTGCTCGGCCAACTTCTCGAAGCCCTCGACAAGAGCCCCCACGCCTCCAACACCGCCGTCCTCGCCTTCTCCGACCACGGCGACTGGGCCGGCGACTACGGCCTCGTCGAAAAATGGCCCAGCGCCCTCGACAACACTCTCACCCACATCCCGTTAATCGCCCGCATCCCCGGCGGCCAACCCGGCCACACGGTCGACGACATGGTCGAGCAGTTCGACGTCATGGCCACTTGTCTCGACCTGGCCGGCATCGAGGCCCAGCACACCCACTTCGCCCGCTCCTTCGTCCCGCAAGCCCATGGCGCATCCGGCGATCCGGACCGCGCCGCATTCTGCGAAGGCGGCTACAACATTTATGAGCCGCAATGTTTCGAGCCCCTCCGCCCCAACGATGAACTCTACGGCCCGAAATCCCAGCTCCAGATCCAGCACCCCGAAACCATCACCCGCTGCGCCATGATTCAAACACGCACGCACAAACTCGTTCTCCGTCCCGCCGGCCAGAGCGAACTTTACGACTCCGTCCACGACCCCCAGGAGTTACACAACCTTTACGGCGACTCCTCCGCCGCCGCCATCCAGAACGAACTCACCCACCGCCTCGCCGCTTGGTACCTCACCACCTCCGGCATCGCGCCCTTTGACAAAGATCCCCGCTCCGCCCCGGCCTTCGCCCCCACACCGAAGTTCAATAACCCGCACTGGCAGCGCGACCTGATCGACCAGGGCTGACGTTGCCGCCCGCTACACTCAAGTCATGAACTTTAAGGCGCGCCTCGGTCTCGGCGCTATCCTCGTCCTTACCTTCCTATTCCTCTTCCTCATTGACCGCTCGGTCGACCAGAAGTCCGCTCCCTCGACGCAAAGCTCCTTCCTGCGCGCCTACGACCCGTCCTCCGTCTGCGCTGCCTTCTCCGCTCCCAACACCACGCCCAAAACCACGCGCAACCTCGACTCGGAAGGAAGCGTGGGCTTCGCCACCCACAGGCTCACCCTTGACCCCACGGTCTCCCTCGCCCCCGGCAAAACCGAAGACGAACTCCTCGCCGCCCTCCATGATGATGCCCGATCCCGCCTCACTCGCGACGGGGCCCGCCTCCTCACCGACCACCCGGAAAAACCCGCCGGTTACCGCATCGGCTACGAACTGGGCGCCTCGCGCGGAGCGTTCGTCGTCAAACCCACATCCTCCACCGTAAACAACACCGCCCACTTCAACATCACCATCGAAGAAATGTGGTCCGAAGCCGAAAGTCACCGCATCGCCAAAGGTCACTCCTAAGCAAGAAGCAATAATTTTTTTATATATTTACAAGGAATACATTGCGTAATTGTTGAAGCGGAGACCCCTGCCGTTCCAATTCGGCACATCCCATAACAAAGTTTGAGAGACCGAAATCGCCCCCGGCACTACGACACGAGGTACCAGGAGGATGCGACTGCTTGTCGTCGGCTTGGTCGGGCTGGCGATGTGCGCCGGCTCAGCGGCACAGTCATGCCTGAACGGTCCCACGCCTTGCTACACATCGGCGGGCATTGTGAACTCCGCCGACTACCAGGCCGGTGAACTTGCCCCAGGCGCGATCGGAACCATCTTCGGCACCGGACTCGCCTATACCACCCGCGGCCTCCTGCCCAGCGACATCCTCGCCGGCACCATCCCCACCGTCCTTCCCGGCACCGGCGTCCACGTGCTGGTCGACAACATCCCCGCGGGGATCTTCTACGTTTCGCCGACGCAGATTAATTTCCAAATCCCCAATAATCTCAGGCCAGGGGCGTGGACAGTTCAAGTTGTACTGGATGCCAACGCAGGGCCGCTTGTCTCCGTAAGCGGTAAGACAGCGGCTCCGGGCCTATACCAGCGCACGCAAACCGTCGTCATCGCCACCCGCCCCGACGGCTCGCTATACGAACCCGGCTCCCCGGCCCATCCCGGCGACTGGGTGATCCTCTACGCCACCGGCCTCGGCCAGACCACTCCTCAGCTCGACCCACTTCAGATTCCCACCGAGGCGTGGCAGATCTCCCAGCCCTCCGACCTCCAGATCTTCCTGAACAATATGCCCGTAGATCCTTCAAATATCGGGTACGCCGGCGTCGCCCCCGGTTTCGCGGGTTTGTACCAGATCAACTTCAAACTCCCGGCCGTCATCCCGGCCAATCCCGAAATCCAGGTCTCGCTCGCCGGCAGCACCAGCATCGCCGGAGTCGTTCTGCCGGCTACCCCCTAGCGCCGCGCAGCCGCGTTCTGCCCGATTCACGACGAGCGCCGTTTACTTCGCTTGCCTGCCGGTTGCTTCGCTACTCCCACTGGTACAACCGCCGGCGCCGGTTCATCCCCCAGCGCCAGGAAAAAGGCGAGCAGCGCAAGCGGCCAGATCTGAACCAGCAGCCGCGGAAGCGATGAACCGACCAGCCATACCAGGTCGTTCCGGTTCATCACATACACCACCAGGTCTCCTGCCGCCATCGCCGCAGCCGCTATGGCCGGCAGCCACCACTGCCGCCTCTTCCAACCCGCAAACCCCAGCGCGATCCCAACAACCGCCAGAGGCATCGCCGGATGGAACCAGCCCGAAGCCATCGCCCCCATCTCGTGCCACAATCCGCGCCCGACGACCTCCCATCTCGCCAGTTCGCCGAACCCGGCCAGGAACAGCGGCGGTTCGTCACGAGGCGCGACGAACAGCTTAAACACGGCCGTCAGCAGCGCCACCGGAGCAGCGCCCATCGCCAAGGCCGCCAGTCGCCGCCACTCCGCTCGCAAACGCCAGGACGCGATCACCGCAAACACCGCCAAATACAGGATTCCTTCGTTCTTGGTCCACGCCGCGCAGGAAGCCAGCGCCCCGGCGAGTGCCAGCCAGGCGCCCGGTTTCTCCTTCTCCAGCGCCACCGCAAGGGCCACCATTGCCCCAAACGCGAAGCACGCCAGTGGCACATCCGCATACTGCGCTGCCGCCTCGCGGACCAGAGGCGGATACGCCAACAGGCACAGACAGAACAGTAAGCCGAACTGAGCCCCACGCAGCATCGTCACCGCCCCGGCCGCCATCAACACGAGCGCCGCAAGAAACGAAGCCGCCGCAAGGGTAGGTACAATCGTCCCGCCGCTCAGCCCCGCATAGCTCCAGCACCGCGCGACAAAGCCCGACAACAGTAATGGATAGCCGGGGTGCGTTCCCTGCAACCGGGCCGAATAGGCAAGCTGCGCCGCCGCGTCCGGAGCGGCCAGGAACCGTGCGCGTAGATTCCAAATGGCCCAGGCATCCCAGTTTCCTTCCGGATTCGCCGCAATGAGGCTGGAAAATGCCGAACCGGCGCACAGTGCGCCTGCGCCCAGCATCGCCGCCAGCGGCCAGGCGGCCAGCCC
>JAKAJI010000408.1 GCA_021813825.1 Acidobacteriota bacterium
TCCGCCGAGAGACGTTCCAGGACGGGTAGGAAGCGTGGATCTTCGCTGGCTTTCATGGCCCAAGCGGCCGCGGCGCGGAAGAGTGGATCTGGCGATTCGGTCATTTCGAGGAGGCCAGGGATCGAGCGAGGATCGCCGCGGCGATGCAGTCCGAGCAGCGCGTTGGCCCGAACGCGGTGATGCGGGTCGCGGGCGAATTGCTCGAAGACTTGAGTGGTGCTGAGGCGGCTTCGTTCCCAAAGCGCTTCGATGCGGTCCGCGCGTTGCCGGTGGTCAACGATGAGCGAGGCGCGTTCGGGGGACCCGGACGGCGCGCCGGGAGCGGCGGCCGCGGCGCTGATGCTGCTCAAAAAACGGGTGTCGAATTGGGAAATCTCGTGGGCGATCCGGACGGCTTCGGAAAGCGAGAGTTCGCGGGGATCGATCAAGGTGCGGACGAACGAGCCACGGGAGGCGACCATCCCGAGCAGAGAGCGGGCGCCCCACGCCGCCCGGTCATCGTCGAGTAGAGCGACAGCGGCGCGCACGACACGCGGTTCGTCCAGCGCGATCAGTTCCCGCAGCGCAGCGGTTGTTCGGACCGGATCGGCGCTGAACGTGCGTAACAGAGCGCCGATGCGGAGAGTCAGTTGCTCCGGCATCTCTGTTACCTGATCGGCCAGAGCGCGCCAAGTATGAGTGAAAGGCCCTAGCCGGTTCCGCGGAACGCCGGAGCGGCGGCCTAGATGAACATTTCCTCGTCGCTGGTGGCCTGGGCGACGCTGGGCCGGGTGCCGCGCGCCAGGAAATCGAGCGCGGCGCGGACACCGGCCGCGATGCCGTGCAACTCCCGGATCGGCCACATGACGCTCTCATGGACCGCAACGACGGTCTGTTGGGCGCGTGTCATCGTGTCATCGAGGACCAGTTCCACGCGGTCCATCTGCACACGCGCCCGGCTGGTGGCGTCGTCGACCATCTCCTCGACCTTGACGAGCTGATTCCGCGCCGATTCCAGTATGGCGTTCGCGTTCGTGGAGATCTCCAGAATCTGCTTCCGGCTCTGATCGACACCCTCACGCGTTGTTTCGAGCAGCGACTCGATCCGCGGGAGCAGGGCAAACATCTTCTCCTGTGTGCCCTTGCTGACGCGGTAGATGCCGATCAACATCGCCGCCTGCACCAACATGGCTACAGCCGCGAGAGCGACAAAAATCGTCATGAGAATGAGCAGAGTCGGTTGGTCCATGTCCGAGAGTGGGAAAAGCGTGGTGGCTTAGCTTCAGCCTTCCGTGGCCGCAGAAGAGCTGCGCATGGCTTCGCGGTAGGCCTGTTTGCCGGCTTCGACCGCCGCACTAACCTGGTCCCGCTGGCGAACTACGGTGGCTCGGCCCTTATCAATCGCCTCATTCACGGCGGCTTTCCCGCGATCCACGGCGTCGCTGGCAGTCTCGCGGAGTTCCGTGCTGCGCTTCTTCAGGTATTCACGCCCATCATCGGCGCGCTCCTTGAGATAGTTCCGGGTCTCCTCACCGCTCTGGGGTGCGAACAAAACGCCTGCCACGAGCCCCAGGCCGAGTCCAAGAAAGAAATAGGGAAGTTTATTGTCGTCTGCCACTTCGTGCCTCCTAGCTGGTGCGAGCCTGCCTCAGACCTCGAAGCGCCAGCGCGCCCCGCCACTTCCAGAATAGCAGGGACACTCCGGCGGAACACAGCGCGCGAGTTGCCGGAAGCGGAAACAGCCGTATTCGGAATGCGATTGACAGGGGGGAGCGACCGTGCGATTATACATATGAGTGAATACTTAATCATGGCTGCCGTTCGTCCCAGTCCCGTTCTCATGTCGGCCGTGGCTCCGGGCTTCCCCGGCATCGCCGCAGGCAAACTCGCTACCGATCTGGATCTGTCGCACGACGAGCTGCGCGCGCTTCTGGCGCTGGCCGCCGAGGTAAAGGCGCATCCGGCGGGTTACCAGGCCGCGCTGGCCGGCCGGTATGTCTCCGTGCTGTTTGAAAAGCCCTCGCTGCGGACGCGGATGACGTTTGAACTGGCCGTGAAGCAGCTTGGTGGCGATGTGGTGACATCGATCGGGCCGATCGCGGCGCGGGAGCCGGTGAAAGACGTCGCGCGGAACCTGGAGCGGTGGACACAGGGGATCGTGGCCCGGACGTATTCGCAAGCTACGATCGACGATCTGGCGCGGTGGAGTTCTGTGCCGGTGGTGAATGCGTTGAGCGACCGGTTTCATCCCTGCCAGGTGCTGGCCGACGCGCAGACGCTGGTGGAGCGGTTTGGGGATTTGAAGGGCCTGACGCTGGCTTTCTCCGGCGATGGCAACAACGTGGCAAATTCGCTGCTGTTGACCCTGACGCGGCTGGGGATGAATGTGAATGTGGCGACGCCGCAAGGCTATGAACCGGATGCGGACGTGGTGGCGCAGGCCAGGCTGTTTGCCGAAGCCTCGGGCGCCGCGGTGAAGATTACGAACGATCCTTACGAAGCGGTAAAAGGGGCGCAGGCGGTTTATACCGATGTTTGGGCGAGCATGGGCCAGGAAGAAGAAGCGGCCATCCGCCAGACGCATTTCGCCTCGTACCAGGTGAATGCGGAGTTGATGTCCGCCGCTGCTCCCGAAGCGATTTTCCTGCATTGCCTTCCGGCCAAGCGCGGCCAGGAAGTGACCGATGGCGTGATTGAATCCGCGCAATCGGCGGTGTTTGACCAGGCAGAGAACCGTCTGCATGCGCAGAAGGCTCTGCTTCTGATGCTTCTCGCATAAACGGCGGGGGCTTTTTCCACTACGAAGGTACAATCGAACGAGATGAATCAACCCAAGAAGGTGGCCCTTGCCTACTCGGGCGGGCTGGACACGTCCATTATCATTCCGTGGCTGAAAGAGAACTACGGCTGCGAAGTTGTCGCCGTCTGCGGAGACATCGGGCAGGGCGAAGACGAACTGGCCGGACTCGAAGAAAAAGCGCGCAAGACCGGCGCGAGCGAAGTCTATGTGGCCGACATGAGAGAGGAGTTCGTTTCGCAGTACTTGTGGCCGCTGGTGCGCTCGGGCGGCGTTTACGAACATAAGTATCTGCTGGGCACCTCCATTGCGCGGCCGCTGCTCGCCAAGCGGCAGGTGGAAGTGGCGCTTCAAACCGGCTGCGACGCCCTCGCGCATGGTTGCACCGGGAAGGGGAACGACCAAGTCCGGTTCGAGCTGACGTACAAGGCGATGGCGCCGCAGCTTCGCGTGATCGCGCCGTGGCGGGAGTGGGACATCGTCTCGCGCGAAGACGCCATCGAATATGCGGCCAAGCACAAGGTGCCGATTGCGCAGACGACCACCAAGATCTACAGCCGGGACCGCAACATCTGGCACATCTCCCACGAGGGCGGGGAACTGGAAGACCCGGCCAACGCGGCGCCGGATCACATCTGGATGCTGACGAAGTCGCCGAAGGAGGCGCCGGATTCTCCGCGCGATGTGACCATCGGGTTCGAGACCGGGCGGCCGGTGTCGGTGGACGGGAAGAAGTACGCCTCGGCGGTGGAACTGCTCGAGACGCTGAACCGGATCGGCGGCGAGCATGGCATTGGGCGGATCGACCTGGTGGAGAACCGCTTTGTGGGCATGAAATCCCGAGGCTGCTATGAAACGCCGGGCGGCACGCTGCTCATGACTGCCTACAAGGAACTGGAATCGCTGACGCTCGACAAGAACACGCTGCACTACAAGCAGAAGCTGTCGCTCGACTACGCCGAGCTTGTCTACAACGGCTTCTGGTTCACACCGCTGCGGGAGGCCCTCGATGCGTTCTTCGCGACAACGGCCGCCACGAGCACGGGCGAGATCACGCTTCGGTTGTACAAGGGGACGATCGAGCCGGTGAGCCGGCGCTCGCCGTACTCGCTCTATTCGCTCAATATCGCCAGCTTCACCATGGGCGCCGAGTACGATCAGAAGGACGCGCTGGGCTTCATCAATCTGATCGGGCTTCCGATCAAGGTGCGCGCGCTGGCGGCGAAAAGCGCGAAATGAAGCTCTGGGGCGGCCGGTTTGAGACGGGACCCTCGGAGGTCTTCGAGCGGTTCTCGGGTTCGCTCGATTTCGACCGGCGTCTGCTCGAGGCCGACATCGACGGGTCGATCGCGTTCGCACGGGCGCTGGAGCGCGTAGGCATTCTCAGCGCCCCGGAGCGCGAACAGTTGACCCAGGCGTTCGAGTCGATCCGCGCCGATCACTTGAAGCCGGGATTCTTCGACGGGGCGACGGATGAAGACGTCCATACGCTGGTCATACGCCTTCTGAACGAACGCGCGGGCAGCGTGGCGGCGAAGATTCATACGGGCCGCAGCCGGAACGAGCAGGTTTCGCTCGATACGCGGCTCTGGCTGCGCGCCGGGATCGACCGGACGGCGGCGCTGCTTCGGGCTTTGATGGCGGCGCTGGTGGAGCGGGCCAAAGCAGACCCGGCGGCGGTTGTGCCGGGCTACACCCACCTGCGGCGCGCCCAGGCGGTGCTGTGGCCGCATTATCTGCTCGCCTATTTCGAAATGTTTG
>JAKAJI010000409.1 GCA_021813825.1 Acidobacteriota bacterium
CAAGTTAAACCCTTACATTCCAATGACTTTCAGAGAGCAACCTTCCGAGGCTTCGGGACCCTCTCCGGAGGGATTGCAAGTAAATTGCAAGTTTTTCGGTTCGAGGATGGCGACGGCCGCCTTGAGGCGGGAGGAATGGAGGTGGGCGTAGCGGAGCGTCATGGTGAGATCCTCATGCCGCAGGAGTTCTCGCAGGACTGGCCTATTGTCGAAATGACTACCCCGGCACCAATAATGTTGGGATGAGAGTTGGCTAGGCGGCATATCGACCATGCTTTTCGGCGGTTTGATCGGCATGTTCGGGCTGTGCAACATGGGGCGCGACCTCGTGCCGGGCACCGCTGAGCGTGGGGTCCGCGTCGCGTCATGCGAGGAGGCCTTGACCAGGGCCGAGGCGCGGCGGATGGGATCGGTCGAAGGCAACAATTTCGGCGCGTCGAACGTTCCTGGGTACGGATGCCCGCTGCGGGCCGCGAGGCGCCATGGCTTGACGACGTGAGGCGCGGCGGCCGCGTGAGTGTCCGCGCCAGAATGCGGCCCACGGGGCCCGTTCTTAGGCGTCGAGCGGGGCGCCGGTGGCAGCCTCGCAGAGAAAGGAGCATCGCATGGAACTCGGCATGATCGGACTGGGCCGGATGGGGACCAACATGGTGCGGCGCCTTCTGCGGGCCGGTCACCAGTGCGTCGTTTACGACCTCAATGCGGAAGCCGTGCGTGAACTCGTCAAAGAGGGGGCGGTCGGGACGACGTCGCTCGAAGACTTCGCCCATAAGCTGAAAAAGCCGCGCACCGCCTGGATGATGGTTCCGGCGGCGGCGGTCGATCAAACGCTGAACGCCCTCCTGCCTTTCCTGGAAGGCGACGACGTGGTCATCGACGGAGGCAACTCCTACTACCATGACGATATCCGCCGTGCGGCCGAACTGAAATCGAAGGCTATCCACTACGTGGATGTCGGCACCAGCGGAGGGGTGTGGGGTGCGGAACGGGGATACTGCCTGATGATCGGCGGTGAGGAGGCGGTCGTCCGACGCCTCGACCCCCTCTTCGCCGCCCTCGCCCCAAGCATGGAGGAGGCGCCGCGGACTCCGGGCCGAGAGAAGGTGGGCGGCACCGCGGAGCACGGCTACCTGCACTGTGGGCCGAGCGGCGCGGGACACTTCGTGAAGATGGTCCACAACGGCATCGAATACGGCATCATGGCCGCCTATGCGGAGGGGCTGAACATCCTCCGCCACGCCAACGCCGGCAAGCAGCGGCGCGCCGTCGATGCCGAAACCACGCCGCTGCGCCACCCCGAACACTATCCGTTCGACCTGAACCTGGCCGACATCGCCGAGGTCTGGCGCCGCGGCAGCGTCATCGCCTCCTGGCTCCTGGACCTGGCCGCCATCGCGCTCCTCGAGAGCCCCGACCTGGCGAAGTTTTCCGGCAGGGTGTCGGATTCGGGCGAGGGGCGCTGGACGATCATGGCGGCCATCGACGAAGCCGTCCCGGCCCCCGTTCTCAGCACCGCGCTGTACGAACGCTTTTCCTCGCGCGGCCAGGCCGACTTCGCGGACAAGGTGCTGTCGGCCCTGCGCTACGAGTTCGGCGGCCACGAGGAAAAGGCTGCCGGCCCCGAGGGTGGCGCCTGATGGCCGCTCAACGGTCAGACGCCCTGGTGCTCTTCGGGGTGACGGGCGATCTCGCCCACAAGATGATCTTCCCCGCGCTCTATGCCATGGCGAAACGGGGCGACCTGAAGGTCCCGATCGTCGGAGTCGCCTTCCCGAAGTGGAGCCTGCCGCGCTTGCGCAAGCACGTGACGGACAGCATCGAGCGAGCGGGCGGAATCGATGACCAACGCGCCTTCCACCACCTGCTGTCCCTGCTCAGATACGTGGGCGGCGACTACAATGACCGGCACACGTTCACGGCGATCAAGACGGCGCTGGATGGTGCTCGGCGGCCGGCGCACTACCTCGCCATCCCGCCCTCGCTCTTCGAGACCGTGATCATGGGACTGGGCGCCGCGGGCCTGGCCGACCACGCGCGCGTGATCGTCGAGAAGCCCTTCGGACGCGACCTGGCCTCGGCACGGGAACTCAACCGCGTCGCACACTCGGTTTTCCCGGAAGACTCGATCTTCCGCATCGATCACTTCCTCGGGAAGGAAGCGATCATGAACATCCTCTATTTCCGCTTCGCCAATTCGTTCCTCGAACCGGTCTGGAACCGCAACACCGTGGCCAGCGTCCAGATCACCCTGGCCGAAGATTTCGGCGTCGGGAACCGCGGCGCGTTCTACGAGACCGCCGGCTGTCTGCGCGACGTGATCCAGAACCACCTCTTCCAGATCGTCGCACTGCTTGCCATGGAGCCGCCGGCCTACAGGGGCTACGGAGCCGTGCACTCGGAGAAGGCCAAGGTCTTCCAGGCCATGCGCCCGCTGAAGTCCGAGGATGTGGTGCGCGGCCAGTATGCCGGCTACCGGAAGGAGCCGGGGGTGGCGAAGGACTCCGACGTCGAGACCTATTGCGCCCTTCGGCTCTACATCGACTCCTGGCGCTGGGAGGGCGTGCCGTGGTACCTGCGCTCCGGCAAGTTCCTGGCCGACACCGCGGCCGAGGTCCTGGTGGAGCTGAAGCCCCCACCGCAGAGGCTTTTCGAGGATTCGGCGTCGACGACCGCCTTGGGCAACTATCTGCGCTTCAGGCTCTCCCCCAACTCGGCCGTCGCCCTTGCCGCCCGCGTCAAGCGCGCGGGCA
This sequence comes from Acidobacteriota bacterium, assembly GCA_021813825.1. GTDB lineage: Bacteria > Acidobacteriota > Terriglobia > Bryobacterales > Bryobacteraceae > JAJYKC01. Next base: position 2,751 of record JAKAJI010000409.1, read on the forward strand.
GAGAGTTCGTAGGCGACCAGCGAGAGCTTTACTTGGCCGAGGAACGGCCGGGAGAGGAAGCGCCCTATGAAAGGCTCCTGGGCGACGCGATGGTCGGCGACGGAGCGCTCTTCAGCCGCGAGGACGCGGTCGAGGCCGCCTGGACGGTGGTCGACCCGGTTCTGAACGCCCACCACCGGGTCCACTCATACCGACGTGGCAGTTGGGGGCCGAAAGAGGCGGACGCGCTCATCGCGGCGGACGGCTGCTGGCACAACCCCAAGCCCAGGGAGGTACCCGGATGACCTCGGCCTCCTCCGGACGCTCCCCTGCTCAAGGGCGGTGACGGCCTGCTCGACAGCGAGATGAGGCTCGCCGGGCCGGCGGGCGGCGGGGCCTGCCCGGCGGGGAAGGGCCGAGGGACATCCTCGACCCGCGGCGGCGGGCTTCCTTACGACTGGACCTTGACGACGACGATCGTCACGTCGTCCCTGACCGCGGCATCCGCCTCGAACTCGCGGACGTCGGATTGAAGGGCATCGAGAATTTCCGCCGCTGGCAGGTCAGGGCGGGCGGAGATGACCTCCACCGCACGCCCGATGCCGAACTCCTCTCCATCGGAATCTCTGGTCTCCAGGACGCCGTCGGACACGAAGAGCAGAACATCGCCCTTTCGCAGTTCACACACCTCCGATGAGAGATAGCGCTCTTTTTCGAAGATGCCCAGAGGGGGGCCGAGGCTGGGGAGGAGGGTCTCGCCCTGGGCCCCGGTATTCATCAGGACGCCGGGCACGTGGCCCGCGCTGGCGTAGACCAGGGCCCGTTCGGAGGGGTCGAGGCGGGCGAGCGAGAGGGTGACGAACTGGTTGTCCATGAGATCGTGAGCCAGGGCCCGGTTGATGTGCGTGAGGACCGCTCCGGGGTCGTCCATCTGTGCGCAGAGCGTGCGCAGATAGGCCCGTGTCTCTGCCATCACGAGGGCCGCCGCGGCGCCGTGGCCGGTGACGTCCGCCACGACGATCCCCAGGGAGCCGTTCCCCATGGGGATGAAGTCGAAGTAGTCCCCTCCGATTTCCAGCACCTGCACGGTCGTTCCCGCGATCTGGTAGCCGGGTATCTCGACGGCGGCGCCGTAGAAGCGTTCCTGCACGGTTCTGGCGAGGGCCATCTCCACCTCGCGCTCCTTGTTCTTGAGAAGGTCGGTCACATCCCTGAGAACCGAGACGAAGTGGGTCAGACGCCCCTTCCTGTCTCGGATGGGGGAGATGGAGAGTTGGCCGGAGTAAAATTCGCCCGATTTCCGGCGGTTCACGATGAGGGCCCGGTAAGGCTTGCCCGCCAGAATGGTTGCCCACAGTTCACGATAGAAGTCGGCGCCGTGCTTGCCCGACTTGAGGATCCTGGGCGTCTGGCCGACGACCTCGGCGGCACTGAAGCCCGTGGTCCGCGCAAACCCTGGGTTGACGTACTGGATCAGGCCGGAAAGGTCCGTGACCATCACGCTGTCGGCCGTCTGTTCCACGGCGCTGCCCCACCAGCCGGTCGGCTTCCTGGCGACACGTCGAGTACCGCTCCTGGTACGAAACATCGCCATAGGGCGTCTCCCCCGCGGTTATTCTTGATCCGTCACGGGCCATTGTAACCCGGAAAGCGCCCTTCGAGCGCACACCGCCGCTCGCGCTCGCCCGTCCGATGTGCGGGCACACGATGAGTCGTGGGAACCCATCCGGCCGCTTGCGGTCAAGTTTTGAAGGGATGGCGCTCGGGGGGTTCCGCCGGAGCGGGAAGCAGCGCCAGGATGGATG
>JAKAJI010000410.1 GCA_021813825.1 Acidobacteriota bacterium
GCGCACAAAGTCGCCATGCACAAGGCGAAGGCATCGCACCACGCCTGGCGGCACAAACAGGCCGGCCGCAAACGCGCGCCTGAAACGCTGGGCGACCGGGAAACCAACGCCCTGAATGCGTTGGAACTCGCCGGCTATAGCGATGTTCAAGGCATGCATGCCAAAGGCGCGAATATTGTTGCCAGCGTGGAGAAGAACAAGAAGCGCACCAGTGTAACGGTGATGCCCGACGGTACGGTTCACCCGGCCGCTTGACCGCCCCCCACGCGCGGCGGACCGTGCCTCGTTCGTCGCGCGCGAAGCGCACCCCGCGATCACGTTCCCGGGATCGCGGGGTGTTCGCATCGGCCGGTAATCAGGCCGAAAACGCAGAAACCGATTCAGCGATTGCGGAAGAACTCCGCCAGCCGGAACATCGGTGCGTCCAGATAATCGCACACCGCCTCAGGCATGTCGCAATCCTTGAGCGCCTTGCGCATGCAGGCGAGCCACTGATCGCGCGCGCCCGCGTCGATGGCGAAAGCGGCGTGAGCCGACACGATGCAGCGCCGATCCGTCCGCTGGTGATAGAGCGGCGGGCCGCCGAACCAGCCACTCATAAATTCGAACAGCTTTTCCTTCACCGGCTCCAGGTCCGCGCCGTGCATGGCGCGGATCGAGGTGGCTTCCGGATCGCTTTCCATGATCTCGTAAAAGCGAGTGACGATCCGCCTGAGCCCCGCTTCGCCTCCGACCATTTTGTACGCAGTGATGGCGGGGACGTCTGCCGTCTTGGTTGCGGCCTGACTCATACGCGGATCCTCGACTGAACATTTCTGGGCAGTGCGAGAATGGCGGCCGGCTGGCGAGCCTTCCTTGATATAGAACAAATAACGGACCGCCTGCCGCCTGCGAAACCGGCGCTATCGTCAAACATTACCAAAATAAAAGCTTCTCCGGTCTCACGACCGTTTCTTCGGCAGGGGCGCCAGATCGGCCATGATCGGCTTGGGCGCGCGCCTCTCGGTAAAGAACCCCCAATGCGCTTCCTCGGGGTGGATGCCGCCGCCGGTCGGCCCGGTGTCGAAGGCGTGCCAGGGCAGATCGAAAGCCGAAAAATAGGCGAAGGCCCGCAGGCGCGACGGCGACATCCGCGCCGCCATCTCGCGATAGAAGGCGCGTTGCATGGCGTCCGTGAAGCCGGACTCACGCGGGCCCGAAGGCACGCCCGTCTCCTTGACGAGGACGGGACCGGGAAACTTGGCGGACAGGCGATCGGCAATTCGCACCACAAAGTCGGCCCAGTTGGCCGGCCGGGCCCCGTGGAACCAGCTCTCGAAAATCGGATGGACGTTCACCATCATGAAGTCCATCGCCGCCAGCGTGGAGTGTGCCTCCGGATCGTCGAGGAATTGCGCAAACGGTTCGCTGGTGGAAAGCGCCAGGCCCGGCGCGGCCGCGCGCACGCGCGTCAGCGCATAGGCCAGATCGCCCCAGGTGCCGCGACGCGACAGCACGATCTCGTTGCCGAGAGACAGGCCGGCCACCAGCCGCGGATGGCGCTTCCAGGTCGAGACGGCATTGGCCAGCTCGCGGTCGTCGACCGGGTTCCACACGCCCAGGATCACCGCACGGAAGCCGAGCCGGGCCGCGATCTCGGGCACCCGCTCGGCCCCGTTCGAGGCGCTGTAGGTGATGATGCCGTCGAACCAGGGCCGTAGCGTCTTGAGGTCGGCAAGGATGCTGTCGTCGCTGGCACGCGCGGCCTTGCCGTACCACAGGCTGATGGCGGTCGGGTGGTAGGTTACGAAGCGCCCTTGCGCCATGGCCTGTTTGAGCGGCCCGAGCACCGATGCCGCCGGACGGACAGACCTGGACGCCACCGCGGCCGCGGCACGCGACAGCGGCAAAGACGTCGCCAAGCCGCCCAGCCCCAGCAGATGCGCGCGCCGTGATTGCATGAACAAACCGCCAACCCGCAAATTCGGCGGCGCGATGTTGGCCAGAACTTTGCGGCCGAAACAAGTCGGAGCGCGACGCCCCCGGCGAACTAGCCCTGCTTGCCCTTGTGCGGCTTTCTGACCAGCTCGGGCGCCACGAAGGGCGGCGGTGCGGGCTTGTTCTTGTCGTTCTTGTCCGCCTTCGGCTTCTTTTTTTCCTTGTTGCTGCGCTGCTCACGATTGGCCATGGCCATTCTCCATCGCAGATCTCGCGAACCGCCATGCGATTCGAAACGAGGCGAATCTAGCGCAAGGCCGTCGCCAACAAAATCCCCGGATAATTACAGGGCCAAGGGTTGGAATGCGGCCGGGGTTTGGTTAAGGTCCGCCCGCAAAAGAGCCGAAGGAACTGCATGAACAGACGCCGCCGCAACACGCGCCTGATGCTTTCGGCCATTTTCGCCGTTTCCATTTCCGCTTCTGCCGCTTCAGCGAAGGCTCTGCCGTTCGAGTCGGTGGCGCTTACGCCGCTGTCCTCGGATGATCTGCTCGTTTCGCTCGCGCCGCCTGAGGTCAACCTGCCGGCGCCGCGCCACGTAGCCGAGGTTCGCAACCCGAGGGTCATCGCCGGGTCGGAGTGGCTCTCCTGCGTACCGTTTGCCCGCAAGCTCTCCGGTATCGATCTGCGCGGCAATGCCGCCAGCTGGTGGGCCAAGGCCAGGGGCTTCTATGCCCGCCTGACCCAGCCCGAAGCCGGCGCCGTCATGGTGTTTGCCCGGACGCATCGCCTGCACGCCGGCCATGTCGCCGTGGTCAAGCAGGTGGTCTCGCCGCGCGAGGTGCGCGTGGACCACGCCAACTGGGGCAACGACGGCAAGATCTATCTCGACACGCCGGTATACGACGTCAGCCGCAACAACGACTGGAGCCTGGTCAAAGTGTGGAACGTCAAGCTGGGCCAGTTCGGCACGCACATCTACCGGCTCTCCGGCTTCATCGCCGAATAGCGCAAACGCGCCCGTCGAAAACGAAAAACCCCGCGATCTTTCGATCACGGGGTTTCGTTTTCTTGATCCGGCAGGGTTGGAAGCGTCCTTGGCAGGACTGGCAGCGACCGACTCTCCCGCGGCTTGGGCCGCAGTACCATAGGCGCTGGGGGCTTTGACGGCCGAGTTCGGAATGGGATCGGGTAGAATTCCCCCGCTATGACCACCAGTCCGGCAAAGGACGCTTCAAGAAGACACTCACTGACCGCTGTCATGCCTGGCCTTGTTTCCAAGCATGGAACGAAATGCAAAGCGTTCAAGTGTTTCAATCGAGCGATTAGGACCAGTAAGCTCAACGCATTGCTGCGCTTACACACCTGGCCTATCGACGTGGTCGTCTTCCACGGCTCTCGAGCGAAACCTGGTTTTGAGGTTAGTTTCCCGCTTAGATGCTTTCAGCGGTTATCTATTCCGCACTTAGCTACCCGGCAATGCAGCTGGCGCCACAACCGGTCCACCAGAGGTGCGTTCGTTCCGGTCCTCTCGTACTAGGAACAAATCCTCTCAAGTTTCGAACACCCACGGCAGATAGGGACCGAACTGTCTCACGACGTTCTAAACCCAGCTCACGTACCACTTTAAACGGCGAACAGCCGTACCCTTGGGACCTGCTCCAGCCCCAGGATGTGATGAGCCGACATCGAGGTGCCAAACCGCCCCGTCGATATGGACTCTTGGGGGCGATCAGCCTGTTATCCCCGGCGTACCTTTTATCCGTTGAGCGATGACCCTTCCACACGGGATCACCGGATCACTATGACCGACTTTCGTCTCTGCTTGGCCCGTCAGCCTTGCAGTCAGGCAGGCTTTTGCCATTGCACTCAACAACCGATTTCCGACCGGTCTGAGCCTACCATCGCGCGCCTCCGTTACTCTTTGGGAGGCGACCGCCCCAGTCAAACTGCCCACCATGCGCGGTCTCGGACCCTGTTTCAGGGCCGCGGTTAGACATCAGGAACACAAAGGGTGGTATTTCAAGGACGGCTCCACGAAGGCTAGCGCCTCCGCTTCAAAGCCTACCACCTATCCTACACATCACATCCCTAATGCCAGCGCAAAGTTGCAGTAAAGGTGCACGGGGTCTTTCCGTCTGACCGCGGGAACCCCGCATCTTCACGGGGAATTCAATTTCGCTGAGCCTTTGTTGGAGACAGTGGGGAAGTCGTTACGCCTTTCGTGCAGGTCGGAACTTACCCGACAAGGAATTTCGCTACCTTAGGACCGTTATAGTTACGGCCGCCGTTTACCGGGGCTTCGATTCAACGCTTTCACATCTCCTCTTAACCTTCCGGCACCGGGCAGGCGTCAGACGGTATACGTCAACTTTGGTTTTCGCACCGTCCTGTGTTTTTAGTAAACAGTCGCTACCCCCTGCTTTGTGCCCCCGGTCTCTGCTTGCGCAAAGGCCGGGCCCTCTTCTCCCGAAGTTACGAGGGTAATTTGCCTAGTTCCTTCAACAAAGTTCTCTCAAGCGCCTTAGCATACTCTGCCAGTCCACCTGTGTCGGTTTCGGGTACGGTCTGAACGTGGGAGCTATTTCCTGGGACCTCTTCGCCGCCCGACCAATC
>JAKAJI010000411.1 GCA_021813825.1 Acidobacteriota bacterium
ATCTCTTTCCGCTTCGCCTCGGACCGCGTATCGAGTAACTGCTGCAAGTTCCACGACCCATCCATCGAAAACCGGAACGCCGGATGCTCCTCGATCAACTGCCCCGCCTGCTCCAGCACCCGGGCCTGCGTCTCCGCCACCTTCCCCTGATAATCCGTGAAACCCACATCCAGATGCGTGTGCGGAGCCACATACACCGTCCACTTCTTCGCCGCCGTCACCGGAAACGAATAAGTCCCCGCGCTTCCTACCTCGACCCTCGCCGTCTCCGTCCCGCTCCACTCCGGCACGTCAAACGAAAACCGCTGCTCCCCGAATTCCGCCGCCGCCAACTCCGCCTCATAACTATGCCCGCCCAACGAAAGCCGCACCTTCCCCCGCGCCCCCGCCTCCGGCCGCACCACCACATCGACAACTTCCTTCAACCCCGCCGATCCCCCGCGATAAAAAATCGTCGGCGTCACCCGCGCCCGCAATTCCTCCTTCGGAGCCCCCACCGTCAGCCGCAGAGCATCCCAAGCAAACCCGCTCCGCGCGCCCGTCCCCGTCTCCTCGGGCTCATCCACCGCCTCCAGCGCCAGCACATTCTCCCCGCGCTTCAAGTAACTCGCTGGAATCCCAATCTTCAACCCCGAAATCGAATAATGCGGATCGAAAGCAAACACCCCATCCCCAAACACCTCGTTCACCTTCGGCTGCAAATAAAACAAACCCCGATGCCCATTGATCGTCGCCGCCAGAGCCGGAATCCGAGGCGTCCAAGTCAATACTGAAACCTCCAGCGTGTACCCGCCCGCCCCCGGAGCCCCCAAACCAAACTCGATCTCCGAAACCTGCCCAGGCCTCTGAAACCCCGGCCAATCCTTCCGCCAGTCCCCCACCCCGGCGCGAAAAACCAATCTCTCCTTCGCCGTCCCATGAAACTCCGCCGAAGACTTATCAAACCGCCCAATCGACCAAACCGCCCCCTCCGCCGCCCAAACCCGCAGTGCCGCCACCAAGCCAAGCAACAACGCCCGCTTCATAGGCCTCCCTTCACGAACCTATCAGTATGCGCGAAACCGAACCCCCACCCCCGTCCCAAACACACGCTTTGGCACGCGCCGTGCCAGCGTAAATATCGAGGCAAGGAGGCCCCATGCTCGCTGAACTCGACATCACACCCCTCGGCCGCGGCACGCACCTCAGCAAAGACCTGGCCGAAATCCTGAAGATCATCGACGAAAGCGGTATCCGCTACACGCTCACGCCCTTTGGAACCTGTCTCGAAGGCGAATGGGACGAGATCATGGCCGTCCTCAAGCACTGCCACGAAGAGGCGCGCTCTTTCTCGAACCACGTCCTCACCACCATCCGCATTGAAGACGAAGCCGGCGTCAACGACAAGCTGGTCGAGAACATCGCCTCGGTCGAGCACGCCGCCGGACGCCACCTAAGCCGCGAAGTCCTCGTCGCAAGCTGACACAAGGAGGCCCATCATCGAACGGAAACTGCTTACCGTTGCCCGCCCCGCGGAATCCACCGTTAAGCTTCCGCCGCCCAATACCAAGAGCGGGTTCCCGCTCGAAGCCTGCCTCGCCATCCGCCGCTCCGTCCGCGAATACTCCCCCGAACCCCTCTCGCCTGCTGAAGTCGCGCAACTGCTCTGGGCCGCCCAGGGCCTCACCTCCGGCAGCCACCGCACCGCCCCCTCCGCCGGCGCTCTCTATCCTCTGGAAGTATTGCTCATCGTCGGCAATGTGGTCGGCGCCGCGCCCGGTATCTATCGCTACGACCTGGGCGTGCACGAGTTGCGCCTCGCCCTCCCTGGAGACCATCGCGCCCACGTCGCCGCCGCCGCCCTCGAACAGGACTGCGTACGCAACGCCGCCGCCATCCTGGCCTTTGCCGCCGTCCCCCAGCGCACCACGGAAAAATACGGCGAGCGCGGACTGCGCTACGTCGATATCGAAGCCGGCCACGCCGCCCAGAACGTCCTCCTCCAGGCCGCATCTCTCGGCCTCGGAGCCGTCCCCGTCGGCGCCTTCTCGGACGTCAAACTCAAATCCGCGCTCAAGCTGCGCGCAAACGAAGAGCCGCTCTACCTAGTTCCAGTTGGCCGCCCGTAACGCCCCGGCCCGCGTCCAAATTCCTGCCACCGAAGCGCTACATTCCGGACACCTTCCGCCCGCCCCCACGCGATTGTCCAAAATCCGGAATCCCCGCCGCCGCACCAGCGTCGCCCCGCACCCCGCGCACCGTGTGTCCTCGAGGGCCTCCACCATCCCCGGCAGGTTCCCCACGTACACAAATTTCAACCCCGCCTCGCGCCCAATCTCCGCCGCCCGCACCAGGCTCGCCCGCGCCGTGTTCTGTATCTGCACCATCTTGTAGTCCTGGTGAAACGCCGTCACGTGCCACGGAATCTCATCCGATACTCCCGCGATGAACCGCGCCATCTCCCGCAGCTCCGCCTCCGTATCGTTGAACCCCGGGACCACCAGCGTCACAATCTCCAGCCAGAAACCCATCTCGTGAATCCTCTGGATCGAATCCAGAATCGGACCCAGCCGCCCGCCTAACTCCCGGTACTTCCTGTCGTCGAACCCCTTCAGGTCCACCTTGTACAAATCCAGCCACGGCCGCAGATACTTCAAAACCTCCGGCGTCGCGTTCCCGTTCGAAACAAACCCCGTCAACAGCCCCGCCCGCCGCGCCTCTCGGAACACGTCCACCGCCCACTCCGCCGTAATCAGCGGCTCGTTGTACGTGCTCACCACCACTTCCGCGCCGCCGTCCACCGCCGTTTCCACAATCTGCTCCGGCGTCACCCGCGTGAAGTCCAGCGTCGATCGGGCATCCCGCAGCGCCTGCGACGTCACCCAGTTCTGGCAGTACCCGCAGTGCAGGTCGCATCCCAGCATCCCGAAGCTCATCGCCAGCGCCCCGGGCCGCACGTGAAAGAAAGGCTTCTTCTCAATCGGGTCGCACTGCAGTGTGTTCACATACCCATGCGGCGCCAGCAGTTTCCCCTCGCGATGAAACCGCACCTGGCACACCCCCGCCTGCCCCTCCGCGATCGGACACCGGTGCCCGCACGCCAGACATCGCAAACGCCGCGCGTCCAGCACCTCGTACAACACGGACTCCCTGCTCTGCTCGAGCAGTTCTTCCGCAAACAACTTCTTTACCACTTACTTCTGGATTTGCCTCGTGACTTACTGCACACTTACCAGCGGCAGCAGCCGCCGCACGCTCTCCGGCGTCCGCAAACGCCGCAGCGCCCGCGTCTCGATCTGCCGCACCTGGTCGTGGCTCAACTGCTCCCGGTCCGCGATCTCGCGCAGCGTCAGCTCCCGTTCGTAGCCGATCCCGAACCGCATCCGGATCACCCGCTCTTCGTCGGCATCGAGCACCCGCAGCACCCGCTCGGTCTCTTCCCGCACGTCGGATTCGAACATCGTGTCCGTCAGCGGCCGCAGCCACCGGTCTTCAATCAGATCCTGCAGCGTCGACTCGCCGTCCTTGCCCACCGGCAGATCCAGCGACACCGGATCCCGCGAAATCGCCCGCAGCTCTTCCACCTTCTGCGCCGTCGTCTCCATCCGCTGCGCAATCTCCTGGTTGCTCGGCGCCCGCCCCAGCTCGATCTCCAGCTCCCGCGCCGCCCGCACGAACTTCGTCAGGCTCTCGTTCATGTGCACCGGAATCCGGATCGTCCGGCTCTGGTCGTCAATCGCCCGCGTGATCGATTGCCGGATCCACCACGTCGCGTAAGTCGAAAACTTATAACCCAGGTGATAGTCGAACTTATCCGCCGCACGCATCAACCCGATGTTGCCTTCCTGAATCAGGTCCAGGATGTGCAGCCCACGGTTGACATACTTCTTCGCCACCGAAACCACCAGCCGCAGGTTCGCCTCCACCAGCGCCTTCTTGCCCTGCGCATACAAGGCCTCGCCGTGCTGGATCGCCCGCAGGCACAGCTTCATGTCCGTCGTCGCCGCGCCCGCTTCCGCGCACTCGCGCTTGAACGCCTCCACAAACGCCTGCCACGTCGCCGCCGAAAACGGCACCTCGCGGATCGCCTGCGACGTCCGTACACGCAGCCGCGCCGCCTCGCCCGCCAGCCGCCGCCGCACATGCACCTGGCGGCTCGGCGTGGCCTTCAGCTTCTCCACCACTTCCATCTGCTCGCGGTACAGCTTCACCACCTTGCCCAGCCGCCGCATCGCCGCCACACGCCGACGCTCCTTCGAAGCGTCGTCCCCGTTCCCCATCTCAATCAGACGGTCCAGCTTCACCTTCTCCTGCCGGATGTCCGCGTACATCGCCATCACCATCCGCTGCACCAGGGCCGTCCGCGACACCACCCGCCGGACACGCGTCCGCCCCCGCTCCATCCGCGACGCCAGGTCGATCTCGCCCTGCCGCGTAAGCAGCCTTACCATCCCCATCTCGCGCAGGTACACGCGGACAGGATCATCCGTGTATGCCGATTCCTCCGCATGGGCCGCAAAGCCCTCGCCGTGCTCT
>JAKAJI010000412.1 GCA_021813825.1 Acidobacteriota bacterium
GCCCGGCAACGGAAATCCCCCCGCCCGCCGCCTCCGCCCGCCTCCCCGGCCACATCCAACCCACACCCGCGGCCACAATCACGCCCGCCGCGCAGACTGCCAGCCTCATTCGGTCCATGGACTCTCCCCCTCGGAATTACTGGAAAATCAGCCCGCTATTCTACCGCGCTCGGGCACTTCACCGGCGGCCGCGATCCCTGCACCTCCGCTCGTCCGGCCACTTCATCACCACCGCAAGCTCCAATCGGCGCGCCAGCCGTCCCGGTGAGTTGATATCCTCCCACAGAGGAGGTAAACATCACCGCATGGACCGGCGAGTGGACCGCGTCGAGAAAATACTAAGAAAGAACCCGGATGGGAGAGCAAAACTGAAGGAAATCGTCGAGGACCTCCGGGTGCAGGAGTCCAATCAACAGCTACTACCTCAGGCCGTCTATCAAGCGATCCAAAACGAGAACCAGCACCTGATTGAGCTCGGTCAGCCCGCCAAATTCGTAACATCTCGCGAGGGAGAACAATGGGGCTGGGTAAGACTCGCGGACACGCGCGGCAAAGAGGGGGATGCGGACGCACAAGGCATCCAGGAAGCAATCCAGAAACACAACGCCAAGATCGACGACGAAATCCGACGCTGGTTGCAACAAATGGATTGGCAGGAGTTCGAGTCGTCGTTCCTCATCGGCGTTCTGGAGAAGTTGGGCTTCCAGGACGTCGAGCCCACGCAGCAAACCCGCGACGGAGGAGTGGACGCCCGGCTGAGGTACAAGCGTGGCCTCGTCGAAGCCCGGGCCCTCGTTCAGGCGAAACATTGGCAGAAGGGCGCCAGCGTCCCGAAAGACGAGATCCAGAAACTTCGCGGCATCAAGGGTGACGAAGACACAGCCATCATCCTCACGACGGGCGCCTTCAGCAGGGACGCCATGGAAGAGGCGAAGCCCAGTCAGAATCAGCGAATCGTCTATCTGATCGACGGGAAGGCACTCATCGACGTCTGCAAACGGTACAAAATCGGGGTGAGAGCGATCGCACTCCCCGATCTGCTCATCCTCGAGCCCGAAACCGGCGAGCAAGACTCGCCGAAGAGAGCAATTGCCCCCAACGGACAGAGCGGCTACGCCACCGGCGATTCGGAGCAGCCAGAGATCAGCGGCCAGCATCGGTTCCGGGATGAGATGCTTGGTGACCCACAGCGAGGCCTCTCCGTCGACGAAGTTGCTGATCTCACTGACCTCTCACCCAACACTGTCCGCGCGTACCTAAGCGATGAGCGGAGAAAGAAGCTCGGGGACAAGATCCGCTCGAGTCCTGAAGCACGGGACAAGGCCCTCCGCATCGTACGCGGCCGGCGAAGCCAGATGAACACCGCCGATTGATGCGGTCTCCTCGACGTGCGCCTTCACGGCCCTGCATTGCACCGATGACTCATCGCGAAATCGTCCTACCACAACGCCAGGAAGGACTCCTCCGCGCTGTCCTGAAATTTGAGAATTTCCTGCACACGTCCGCGAAGCACGGTTTCAATCGTTTTCGTGCTGCAATTCCCAAGTGCAATCCACACGACCTTCGGAGGGTGCCCGAACAAGAAGCTTCTCTGCCGAAAGTCCGAATCCTTCGTCACGATCGTCTAGCCATACTGAGCGGCATATTGCCATACCACGCCGTCAGTCGCCTCTCGCAAGCCGGCGTCGCGCACATGAATCGAGCCCGGAAACAGGTCCGACAACGCCCCGCACAAGAACGGGGAAAGGTTCTGGTCGTAGAGAAGTTTCACGCGCGCATGCTGGCGAGCCGCCGCTCGCGGTCCGCTGCGAATTTGAGACAGGCCTGGATGTCTTCCTGAGTCAGGTCGGGAAAATCGTGAAGAACTTCCTGTTCCGTCATGCCGGAGGCTAGGTAATCGAGCACATCGTAAACCGTAATGCGCATTCCCCGGATGCACGGTTTGCCGCCCATCTTTCCCGGGTCGATCGTAATGATCTTGCTGTAATCCATCAAATTCCGGCTCCCTGCCTCCAATTTCAGCACATTCGCGAGTCCCCTCCAGCCCGCCTACTTCCCCCCAGTAACTTCCCCAAACAACCGCAGTAAGTTCCCTCCCAGAAACTTATCAATCCGCTCCTCGCTGTAACCCCGCCGCACCATCGCCGCCGTAATCATCGGTAAGTCCCGGATGTCCCGCATCCCGCGCGGAAGCGTCGGCCCGCCGTCAAAGTCGCTCCCCAGCGACACATGGTCCTCGCCCACAATCTGAATCGCCCGGTCCACCACGCCCACCCATTCATCCACCGTCAACAGTAAATCCTCCGGAGCAGGGAAGCCCGGCATCGGAAACTGCGGCGCCACAAGCGCGTCGATCTGCGCAATCGGCATCGCCGTCAAATTTCGCGCCCGCCCCGTGTCCCAGAACGCCTTGCCTTCGTGCGCCGTCCGGTACTCGAACTCCTTCCGGTTATGAAACTCGTTGCCGATCTGAAACCCGATCACGCCCCCATGCGCCGCCAACTTCTTCATCAGCCAATCCGGCATGTTGCGCGGAATGTCGTTCAGCGCCCGCATCCCGTTGTGCGTCGCAATCAGCGGCGCCGTGCTCACGTCAATCGCCTGCGAAATCGCATCGTCGGAGGCGTGCGACAAGTTGATCACCATCCCCAACCGGTTCAACTCCCGGATCACCTCCCGCCCATGCGGGCTCAACCCGTGCGACTCCGGCGGCGAACAGCACGAGTCCGCGTAATGATTCGGCCAGTTATGCGCCGACAGCATCATCGACCGCAGCCCCAGCCGGTAAAACTGCCGGATCACGCGCAGGTCCCCGTCGCGATCGAAGCTCCCCTCAATATCGAGCACCGCCGCGATCTTCCCCGCCCGGTGTATCCGCTCCACATCGGCCGCGTTGTACGCAATCTCGATCTTCGACGAATTGTTCGCAATCTGCTCCCGCGCGCACTCGAGCATCCGCAGCGCCTGCTTCGCCTCCCAGTGCCCCGGATAATAATCCTCGGTCACAAAAATCGAAAAAAACATCGCGCCGAGCCCGCCGTCAAACGCCCTCGGCAAATCGAACTGCCCGTCACTCTTGCGAACGCCGATGTCGCCGCCGTGATAAAACTCGCGATCAATCGCGTGAATGTGCCCGTCAAATACCAAGGCCCGCTTGTGAATCGCCAGCGCCCGCGCATCCACCGCCGTCTGCGCCGCCGCTGCCGCCGCCAGCGCCAAGGCTGGCACCACACTGAGAAATACTTTCATCTCTGCCCCACATTTGAAATAATGACGCTTCGCGGACTCTTCCGCCGATCTTACGAAATGCCTCAACCTGACCGCAGACCCCGCCTCGCCGCAATCGTGAACGTCTTCCAAAAGCATTACCACGCCCAGCACATCGTCGACCGCTTTCTCGATGGCTACGGCTGGGACGGCACATATCACATGCCGCCCATGGACCTGATCGCTCTCTACGTCGATCAGGTCGGCCCGCACGACGTCAGCCGCGAACGCCTCCTCCGCCATCCTACCCTTAAGCTCTACCCAACCGTCGAAGACGCCATCACCCTCGGCGGCTCCAAACTCGCCGTCGACGGCATCGTCGTCGTCGGCGAACACGGCGACTACCCCAAGAACGAACTCGGCCAAACCGAATACCCCCGCTACCAATACTTCGATCGCATCGTCAACGTCTTCCGCTCGAGCGGCCGCACCGTCCCCTACTTCAACGACAAGCACCTGTCCTGGAACTACGAGTGGGCCCAGCGCATGGTCTCCACCGCCCACTCCATGGGCTTCGCCCTCCAGGCCGGCTCCAGCCTCCCCGTCACCTGGCGCATCCCCTCGATCGACATGCCCTACGGCGCAAAGGTCCGCGAAGCCGTCGCCATCTGCTACGGCGGCATCGACAGCTACGACTTCCACGGTCTCGAAACCATCCAGTGCATGGTCGAACGCCGCGCCGGCGGCGAAACCGGCGTCGAATGGCTCCAGGCCTACCGCGGCGAGGCCTTCTGGAACGCCATGGAGGAAGGCGTCTGGTCGCGCAAGCTCATGAACGCCGCGCTCTGCCGCAGCCACACCCTCGGCCAGGCGCGCCCCAGCTTCAACGACCGCTTTCCCACCTCCGACGAAATGCGCTCGCTCGTCAAGGATCCCATCGCCTACACCTACCAGCACACCAACGGCCCCCGCTGCACCATGATGCTCATGAACGGCCTCGTCCGCGACTTCAACTTCGCCGCCACCATCGACGGCCGCTCCGATCCCCTCTCCGTCCAGATGTACCTCCCCATGCCCGATGGCCGCACCACTCTCGCGAATTTCTTCAGTCCCCTCGTCAATCACATGGAAACGCTCTTCCTGTCCGGCAAAGCCGCTTACCCGATCGAGCGCACCCTGCTCACCACCGGCCTCACCGCCGCCGGCTGCGAAAGCCTCTTCCGCGGCAAACGCATCCAAACCCCGTGGCTCAACGTCGCCTACACCGCGCCCACCGAATCCCTC
>JAKAJI010000045.1 GCA_021813825.1 Acidobacteriota bacterium
CAGGTCCGGGTTGGTGGTGGTGGCCGAGACGCTGGTTTCGCCGAAGGCGCCGCCGGCTCCGTCGTAGTTAGTAAAAATCTCAAAAGCGAAGACGCCGGGCTGGCCGTCGGCGGGCGGGCCCCAGAGGGCGCCGAGATCAAGACCTTCGCGGCCAAAGATGCCGAGGATGTCGGCTTCGGCGAGCGCGCCGGTGATGTCGTCGAGCGCTCCCCAGTTGTATTCGGTAATGGCGAGCTTTGTCCCGGGATAGTCGTTGTTTACCCAGTCATGCATGCGCGGGATGAGGCGGATGGGTGTGGTTGGATCGACGCTGGGAACAAGATAATTCGGATCCCAAAAGGCGCGGGTTGAAGTGAGGCGGAGCTGGTTTGTTGCCGGATCGGTTGCTTCACCGAAGGAGATGCCGTTCGGGGCAATGTAGGCGTGAAGGTCGAGATAGTCGAGCAGGCGCTGGTTGTGTTGTAAGTCGTAGTTATGCATCTGCTGGAGATACCAGTCGAGCCAGGCGAGCCCGCCGTGCGCGTTGCGGTCGACCGGATTGTCGTTGTATTGATACGGCGCGGTGCTCCAGCCGCTGACAAAGTCCAGCGCGGAATAGAAATAGGCGTCCCAACCCGAGGGCACGGGACCGGTGACCAGCGCGGAAGGGTCGGCGGCCTTGATCATCTGTGCGTAGGTCATGTCGCGCTGCCAGACTTCATCGTAAGTGGCGGGGTTGGGATGGACGTCGTGGTGAACGCCCATCCACCATTCGGGTTCGTTGTCGAGGCTCCAGAGATTTACTCCGCCCTGATTGGCCGGGCCGAAGGTGGAAATGAGATGGGCGATCCAGGGCGCATAGTAAGTCTGGTCAACCGGCGTGCTGGTGTCGTGGGGGTCGGTTCCGGTCAGCCATTTCCCGTTGTGCTGGCCGTTGCCGCAGTCCGGGCGGTAGGGATCGGTCTTATCCTGCGGGCCGTATTTGGCGACGCTGAAGCTGCAGGCGAACTCCGGGCCATTGGCCGTCCAGCCGAGAATCGGAATGGTGCCGAGCATCCGGGTGTGGGTGGTGTGACTGGCGGCCAGCATCTGATCGAAGTAAGAATCATTGGGGAGTTCGGACGGCGGGGCGACGTTGTAGGACAGGTTTTCGAAATACCAGTCGCTGCCGCTGTTGTAGTTGTCGAATTTCCAGTTGTAGCGCGTGGCGGCGTCGCCACCGAAGCGGCGCACGGAAACGCGCATTTGCGCCAAGGTTGCCGGCGAGGGGGAGGCGTAGGCATTGATGCCGTAGATGTCGGGGCTGATCGGGTGGCGGTTGGCGGCGGCGTCGACGGCGAGGGTTACCGGGGCCTGGGCGAGGACGCGGAAAGACAGGAATGCTGCGGAAGCGATCCCCATGAGACAGCGGCGCATCCTTTCGAATGTAGAAAACGCCGCGGTTGGCGCGCAATGGACCGCGGGAGGAGGCGTCCACCCGCCGAATCAAGCGACAATACCATTCATGGACCTGATGCGGGACACGCTTGTGCAAGCCGCGGCCTTATGGGGTGTTGAAACCGAATACTGGGATATTTTCGGTGAGCGGCACGTGGCCTCCGGCGCGTTACTGGAGCGAATTCTGAGGTCGCTTGGCGTGGACACATCGAGCGAGGAGGCCCTGCAGGCAGCAATCGCCGCGCGAAAGGCCGCCGACGCGTCGCGCTTGTTGCCCCGTACTCTTGTCGTGACCGAGAGCGAGCGCCGCGTGATGATTCGCCGCCCGCCGGGAACGGAGACGGCGACTGTGGAGGTGTCGATCGAGATCGAGGCGCAAGCGGCCGTGACGGCGCAGGTCGATCCGGGGCAGAACTGCCTCGACCTTCCGGCCCTTGCGCCGGGTTACTACACGATTGCGGCAACCGCCGGCGGCGTCATGACGCACGCCACGCTCATTCTCGCGCCGGACCGCGCCTGGCAGCCTCCGGTGGAGCGAGCGGGCGGCATCGCCGTCAGCCTGTACGGTATCCGTTCGGCGAGAAATTGGGGCGCCGGCGATTTCACCGACCTCGAAGCGTTTCTCGGCTGGGCTGCGCGCGCCGGGGCCGGGTTCGTCTCGCTCAACCCGCTCCACGCCATTGCCAACCGCGCTCCCTACAACACGAGTCCTTACCTGCCCGACTCGGTACTCTACCGCAACTTTATTTACCTGGACGTCGAACGACTGCCGGAGTTCGCACGCTGCGCGTGGGCGCAACGTCTGCGGCGGAGCGCGCCGATAGAAAAAGAGATCGGCGAACTTCGCGCGGCGCCTTACGTCGAGTACGAGCGCGTCGCGCGGCTGAAGCGCGTGTTTCTGAAGTTACTGTTCCGGAGATTCCTTCGCGATGGCGGAGCGGCCGGCCCGGAGTTCCGCGAATATCTGGTCCAGGAGGGTGAACCTCTTCGATTGTTTGCCACTCATGCCGCGATCGACGAGGCCATGCACAGGCGGGATCGCGACGTGTGGAACTGGAGCGGTTGGCCGGCCGAGTTTCAGGACCCATCTTCGCCGGCGGTTGCCGAATTCGCGAGGACTCATCGGCGCAGTATTCTCTTCCATCAATGGGTGCAGTGGCGAATCGACCAACAGCTTGGCGAAGCGCAGGCGGCCGCGCTCCACCTAGGCATGCCGATCGGTCTTTACCATGACCTGGCTCTCGCGGTGGACAAGTTAGGCGCCGATGTCTGGGCGTATCGCCGGTTCTTTGTGGATGGCTGCCGCGTCGGTGCGCCGCCGGATGGGTTTTCTCCCAAGGGCCAGGACTGGGGATTCCCGCCGCCGAATTCGATGGCGCATTTCGAGGACGGCTACCGGCTCATTGCGGCGGCGATTCGAAAGAATTGCCGGCACGGAGGCGCGCTTCGAATCGATCACGTGATGCGTTTTTTCCGGCTTTACTGGATCCCGAACGACATGGACGCCACGCAAGGCACGTACGTGACGGACCGATATGACGACCTGATCCGGGTACTGGCGCTCGAAAGCGTGCGCAACCGGACCGTCATCGTGGGCGAGGACCTGGGGACGGTGCCCGATATCGCCCGCGAAATGCTGGCGCGGTTCGGCATTCTGAGTTACCGTTTGTTCTACTTCGAGCGCGACCGGGAGGGCCGGTTTCTCCGCCCCGAGGCCTATCCGGTAGAGGCGCTGGTGTCGGTCAGCACGCACGATCTTCCGACACTCGCCGGTTTCTGGGCCGCGCGGGACATTGCGGCTCGCCGCGATGCGGGCATTCTTTCCGACGATGCTCTGTACCAGCACCTGCTTGCCGAGCGGGAGCGGGAAAAACAGGATATGGTCCGGGTGTTACGGGACTGCGGACTGCTGGCCCCGGACGCCGATTGTTCGACGTTCAACGGCGAGATCCACCACGCCATCACAGGGTTCCTGGCGCGCACGCCGAGCCGGCTGTTTGTTCTGAATCAGGAAGACATCTTCAAAGATACCGAGCAGCAGAACCTGCCCGCCACGACGTCGGAGTATCCCAACTGGCGGCACAAGATGAAATACGCGCTCGAAGAACTCGATAGCGGAATTCCCGCGGCATGCACGGCGATGTTTCGCGGCTGGCTGGAAGCCTCGGGCCGCCTGAGCGCGGCTGGCGTTTCCTGAACCCGTTACGACGCCGCCGGTTGTGAGGCGCTCCACTCGGCGGATTGGCCTTCGGGAAGCAGCAAACCTTTTTCCAGATGAAGGACGCGCGCGGCGAAACTGGCCGCGTGAGGGTCGTGGGTCACCATCACGACAGTTTTGCCGAACTCTTTGTTGAGCCGTGAAAGCATTGTCAGGACCTCCTGCGCGGACCCCGCGTCGAGGTTTCCGGTCGGTTCGTCGGCGAGAATCAGGTCCGGGTCGGTTACCAGCGCGCGCGCGATGGCTACGCGCTGCTCTTGGCCGCCGGAAAGCTGCCGGGGATAATGGTGCAAGCGGTCGCCGAGGCCGACCAGTGTTAGAGCCGTCTCGGCGTGTTCCATTCTTTCCTTGGCCTTGAGATGGGTAAGCTTCAGCGGTAGTTCAACATTTTCGATCGCGTTCAGCACCGGAATGAGGTTGAAGGATTGAAAGATAAATCCGATGTGCACATTTCGCCAGTGAGCGATGGCCCGGTCATTCAGCGCGCGCAGGTCCTGGCCGAGAACGCGGATTTCTCCGGAACTGGGCCTGTCCATCGCCGCGATCAAGTGCAGCAGAGTGGATTTGCCGGAACCGGACGGCCCCATCAGGGCGACAAAGTCGCCCCGGCGCACTTCGAGATCGGCATCCTTGAGCGCGATCACGTGGAATTCGTCCCGCACGAACTCCTTCGTCAGCTTCCTGGTTTCGATGACCACATCGCTCATGTGCATTCCCCTCAGCTCTTTTTGACGACCACTTTCTGACCGTCCTTTAAGCCCGCCGGCGCGCTGACGATGACATCCTCGCCGCCGATCAACCCGTTCGATACGCGCACGCCGTCGGGTCCGGCGCTTTCCACCGTCACCGCGCGTTTCAGCGCCTTCCCGTCCACCATCACGAACACGGAGCCATCGCGCACGGCCGAGGCGGGGACAGTGACCATGGCTTGCGCGGGCGCCCGGCTGTCGGTTTTCTTCCCCTGGTTGTAGAAGGCGACGCTCGCGTTCATCTCCGGGCGGAGGTAGGAGTCCGGCTGAAGCACCTTTACTTTCACCTGCACGGTTGCCTTCTGACGGTTCGCCTCCGGCGAGATTTCCGCGATGACGCCCTCGTACTTGCGGTCGGGATAGGCGTCGGTTGTGATCACGCCTTTCTGTTCGGGCGAGAGCTTGGCGAAATCGTTCTGGTTGATGTCGAGTTCCACCTGAAGGTCGTTCAGATCGGCCAGGGACACGACATATCCTTTGGCGCCTTTGTCTCCGACGAAGCCGGTGGTGACGAATTCTCCCTTTTCGACATTTCTTTCGAGAATGGTTCCGTCGATGGGCGCGCGGATGACCGTGTTATCCAACTGCGTCTGGGCGAACTCGAGCGCGCCCTGGGCCTGCATGACAGCCGCCTTTTGGGCGTCGATGTCCTCTTTGCGCGGCCCGATGCGGGCCAGGTCGTAGGTGTGCTGCAAGGAGAGGGTCCGCGCCACGGCTCCGTCATACTTGGCCTGCGCGTCGTCGAGGGATTGCTTTGCGAGCACGCCCTGTTGCACCAGATCTTTGGTGCGCCGAAGCGTAATCAGGGCGTTTTCCCTATCGGCCTTGCTCTGCTCGACGTCGGCCTTGGCGCGGGCGATTTCTTCCGGGCGGCTGCCGTTTTCCAACTCGGCCAGCTTAGCCTTCAAGTTGTTCAGTTGACCCTGGGCCTGCAAGACCTGGGCGCGATACTCTTCGTCTTCCAGCCGCACCATCACCTGGCCCTGTTTGACACGGTCGCCCTTCTCGACCCCGATCCAGGCTACTTTCCCAACCACCTTCGATGCGACCTCGATCTTGTGATGAGCGACGATGTAGCCGGTCGCGTTGAGAATCACTTCGCGGCCCGCGCCACCCGGACCGAACGCTTCCGGCGCCCGCGCCCGGACGGTTTCTACTTCGACGGCGGCGTTCAGCCGGGTATAGGCGAAGCGTCCGAGGCCGAGCACGGCGAATAGCAGCACGCCGCCGATAATCCAGCGCGACGTCCATGGGGACGGCCCGAGTGATTTCTTTGCCGACCGGTCGATGCGCAGGCTTTTGAGTTCGGCTTCCATAACTACTTGCTAGATCTCCCTAAGTGCCGTCAAGATTTCTTTTCTGGCCGCCATCCGCGCCGGGAACAGCCCGCCGGCGGCGCCCATAAACATGGCAAACAGGATGCCGTAGAGCATGATTTGCGGCGTTACGCGGAAATTGAAGGCGATCTCACTGAAGGTGACGAAGTTACCGATTCCGGTGCTGACATTGTTCAGCGGCAGCACAAGCACGCAGCCGAGCAGACCTCCTAAGACAGACAGCAGAAGCGATTCGGCGAGGAAGCTCAAGAGGATGCTGCCCCGGGAAAAGCCCAAAACACGCAGCGTTCCGATCTCCATCGAGCGCCGCGCCACCGCCGCGTACATTGTATTCATCGCTGCGAAACTTGAACCTACCGCCATGATCACAGAAACAAACACTCCCAGGAACTGCAGCGGCGCGCCGGAACTGGTCTGGGCGTCGTAGTAAGAGCGCTCGGTCTGCGCCGTGACGTTCAGCTTCTGGTCGTCGTTCAGCGAGTTGATGAGGGCGGGCACGACGCTCGAATCGGCAGCTCGCACCAGGACCGAACTGAGGCCATCCTGGCGGTTGAAGTCGGAACTCACCTGGCCAAGGTCGCCGAAGATCTCGCTGTTTACCGCCGACTCGCCTCCGTCCATCACGCCCACCACTTCCCACACTCCTTTTCCGAATCGAAGCTGGTGGTGCAGGCGGGCGCCGGGATAGCGCCGGGCGATCGACTTGCCGACCACGACCTCGCGTTGGCCGGTCTCAAACCAGCGTCCTTCGAGGATTTTTAAGCCGCGCATTTGGACGCCTAGCGGGAGGAGGCCGCGCAGAGTCAGGTTCATCCCTTGCGGGCTGTCTACGCTTGGCAGATTGATCACCGTCACCATTTCGAGCGATGCCATGGGCTGGCCCGAGGAATCGCGGGCGATGCCCGGCTTGAACTTGATGTCTTGAAATACGTCGCGCGTGATGCCGGAGTTCAATTCCGCCGTGGCGCCCTTGCGCAGGATGAGGACCTGTCTTGGATCGCCGGTGGAGGCGAAGGCGGTGCGCAGGCCGGAGAGGAGCGCCAGCACGGAAAGCAGAACGGCGACGGTCAGCGCGATGCCCAGTGCGGTCATTACGGTGGTTGTTTTCCGGACTACCAGGTTGCGGAAGTTATAAGTCAAGGGGATCGCCATGGCCGTCTCCGTGTCTAGCCCGAATACCGCAGAGAATCGAGGATCGTGGTTCGGGATGCTCCGAGGGCGGGAATCAGCGAACTGACAAGGCCGATAAACAGCGCGATTCCCAACGCGGTGAGAGCCAGGCCGGGGGTCATCGCCAGGGCCCGCAGATTTTGAATTCCGCTGACGCCGTTGCGGATGCCACCGCAGAGCAGGGCCGCGAGGGCGATTCCGACGGTCCCGCCGGCGAGTGCGAGCACGCCGGCTTCGCCGAGAATCAACCCGACGATCGCGTCCTGGGTAAAGCCGAGTGTCTTCAAAATGCCCACTTCTCTTAGCCGTTCGCGCACGGACATGGAAAGTGTGTTCGCCGACACGAGCAGAATGGTGAAGGTCACCGCGCCGCAGATGGCGAGCAGGAACAGCTTCAGATTTCCGAGAAAGGCGACGAAGCTCAACTCGAAATTGCGCTCGCTCTCGGTGCGCGTGGGCGCCGGCGAGTTGTCGAACATCTGATCGATCGAGGCGGCCACCCGCGGCACGTCCGCGATGTTACGGGCGCGCACTTCAAACATACTTGCCACGTCGCGCATCGGACTGTCCGCTCCGAGACTTTCTCTTAAGTACTCTTTGTTGAAGAAGAGAGCTTCGTGATTTTCCGGGTCGGTGTAAATTCCTACCAGTTTGAATTCGAGGGTGACCGGGAAAATGTCGCCGACCAGAGTAATCCGGTCGCCCAGCTTCCAGCCGAATTTCCGGGCAAGGCCCGCGTTCACGATACAGCCGGTACGCTCCTGGAGAAAGGCTGCTTTCTGATCGGCCGGCATCGCGACATCGGAATAGATTGTGAAGAAGCGGTCCGGTTCGACGGCGAACCGGGCGAAGAAATTCCGGCGGTCGCGCGCGTCCTTGTAACTACCGCCGAACCACTGCCAAAGCATGACTTCCTTCACGCCGGGCACGCGCCGGATCTTGTTTTCATAGGACATGGGCATCACGTCGGCGAGGCCGACCTTGTGATGGGTAATCATGCGCACGGCCTGCGCGGGCGTTTCCGGGCCGCCGAAGAACAGCGCCCGGTACATGGCCATCAACACGCCCAGCAGACAGAGGGAGACGGCGATGCTGGTGATGGTGAGCACACTGCGGCGCCGGTTGCGCATGCTGCTCTTCAAAATGAACGTGAGATTGCGTAGCATCGCGTTTCCTCAGACTGCCGGGTTCTTCCGCCGATTCCGATTATGCTGGGGATGAGCCGCAAGATGGAAAGACGGATCGACGAACAGAGGCGGGAAACCGGCGAACGGTGCGCCGAAGCCGATGAACGCTTCATGCGGCGGGCGCTCGTGCTGGCCGGCGAAGCGGCGGCGGCCGGGGAAGCTCCGATCGGCGCGGTGGTGGCGGCCGAGGGGCGCATCGTGGGGGAAGGACGGAACTCGCCGATCGCGCTTTGCGATCCCACGGCCCACGCCGAAATCCTCGCTTTGCGCGCGGCGTCGAAGTCGCTCGGCAACTACCGTCTTTCCGGGGCAACGATGTACGTCACGCTCGAGCCGTGCGTGATGTGCGCCGGGGCGATGGTGAACGCGCGCATTGCGCGTCTGGTGTTTGGCGCGCGCGACCTGCGGTTCGGCGGTGTGCGAAGCAAGTTCCGCGTAGCTGATTCGGAGCTGCTGAACCATCGTGTGGCGATCGAGGAAGGGGTTCTGGCGGCGGAATGCCAACAGATCCTGCAGACTTTCTTTCAGGCGCGGCGCTGAAATGCGGGGCCTCATGGGGTCTCCAGGATTCCCCGCAACAGGAGTTTGAGGGACCAGTCGATGGCATCGTCTTCGCGCGTGTGTCCTTCCCAGAAGCGGCGCGCCGCGTTGAGGGATTCGAATACGGAAAAGAAGACGCGGCACAAGCGCCGGGGATCCCGCAGGTGTGGCCGGACCTGGCTGAGACCTTGGGTGAAGATCTGTTCCAGCGGTTCGAAGATACAGCGCTCGAATGCGGGCTCGATTTTCGCGATCGCTTCGGGGGACAGTTCCGGATAATCGGAGTTCACGTAGCGGCTGATGTCGAGCGGCGGACGGCTCAACATCCACTTGGCGAATCGCCGGAGGCGGTGTTCGAGCGAATCCGTCGCCGGTCCGATGGCGGCCAGGGCGCCCTCGCGATGACGCTCGAAATGCCGTAGGGTGACTTCGACGTACAAATCCTGCTTGCCGCCTGGGACGTGATAGTAAATGGACGGCTGCCGGATGCCGAGATCGTCGGCAATATCACGGATCGTGACAGCCGCGTAGCCGCGGGCAGCGAAGTGCCGTGCGGCCACTTCCAGGAGTTGTTCCCGGCTTGAAAGGGGCCGTTCGGCGGGTGACGGGGCCATGCACCTAACTTAAATTAGGTAGGTAACCTTGTCAAGGGGGTGGCGAGCAAACCGAAAGATAAAAAAACGAAGCCATCCGGTCTAGCGCCGGATGGCTTCGTTTTGCGGGTGTGTGGGGGAGCGTCAGGCGGCCTTGCGTCCGGGGGCCTGCGGATTGCGCGAGGCGAGTGGGGGCCGGATGGGGATGACGCGGGCCACGTGCGCCGGGAACGCTTCGGCGCGTGCTCCGGTAGCTTGGAAGTAGTCCTCCAACGGATACAGGGCGTAAGGTTTCAGTTCCCGAAGAACGCGGCCGAGGCGCTGTTGGATCCGGTAGACCGAGTGAAAGAAGGTTCCGCGGTCCACACCCAGACGCCGGCAGCAGAGCCGCCAGTCGGCTCCGAGAAGAAAATGATATCGGAAGATTTTATATTCGAATTCGTCCAATGAGCGCTCGCTCACCAAGATGAAATCTGCGGCGAATTCCTCGTCTTTACGGCCCCAAATCGTTTTGCGCTCCCGGCCGGGGTTGGCTTCGAGAGACACTCGCGTCATGCTTCCACCGCCAGCCGCGATGGAGCGAAACCGCGCAAAGCAAGCGCGGAAGATGGCGCGCAGAACGCAGTTGCAAGGCTGGGTGCTGTCGGCGTGGCCGCCTTTCAACCCCAGTCCTCTGCATGACGTGCACTGCGCCGTCGCGAGTCCGATTGTGTCCGATCTGGTCCAGTCCATTCCTCGTTCCTTCCGTCCTTAATTCTCTCTCCCCGGCATTTTCTTATTCGTTGCCAGGTGTCTATGACTCCATCCTAAGGTTATTTAGGGTTTTGTCAAGGAAAAGAGAGAAATATAATTTCGATTTCTTACTATCTTCTTTATTTTTAAGAAAAGAAAAAAAGCCAGGAAAGGCCCGGAAACTCGAATTCTATTGTCCGGTTGCGACGGCCTCGCGGTAGGCCTCCACGACGGCTCTCGCCGTACGCAGCCAATCGAAGCGGCGCACCTGCTCGAAACCACGTTCTACCAGCGTGCTTCGCAGTGCCGGATCGAGCAGCGCCTCGCGCACGCCGCGCGCAATATCGAACACGTTTTCCGGATTCACGATCAACGCTGCGTCGCCGACGACCTCCGGCAGAGAACTGAGGGCCGAACTGACAACGGGGGTTCCGCAGGCCATCGCTTCGAGCGGCGGCAAGCCGAATCCTTCGTAGAGGGAGGGAAAAACAAATACAGAGGCCGCCTGGTAGAAGACGCGGAGCGTGTCGATGGGTACAAAGCCGAGAAAACGCACGGCGTGTTCCACGCGGCTCTGGATGACGGCGCGACGGACCTCCGGGGCGCGGGAAATCTCGTCGCCGATAATAATCAATTTCAATCCGTGATAGACCGGATCGTTTTCTAATTCCTGCCGCACGATCGAAAAGGCTTCGATCATCCGTGGAATATTCTTCTGGGGCCGGATGGTGCCGGCGTAGAGCAGGAACGGGAAGTTGATCTGGTAGCGGTTGAGCGTGTGCTCCATTTCGGGTGGATAGCCGGAAGCGTTTTCCCCCTGTCCGCCGGCCAGGACCGGCCGCTCGGCCCGCCGGAACGCCGGGTCCGGAGCGTTATAAATCACCCGGATCCGGTCGGAAGGGATGCCGAGGACATCCTCGATATCCCGCCGGGTTGCCTCGGAGACCGCAATCACGCGGTTGGCCCGGCGCAACCCGCGCTCGTAGCGCCACAGGTGCATGCCCCTGGCCCGCCGTTCCGGATAGATGAGGCTGCTCATGTCATGAACGGTCACGATATAAGGCCGCGGCATGGCAAGGGGGACGGTGTTCAGGGGAACGTGGTAGACGTCGGCGCGGAGGCGCCGCAGGAACCAGGTGAAGGCCGCCCTGCGCGCCAGGCTGTGCCCGGGCGGATTGAAATGGACCCGCTCGAAGTTCTCGCCGAGGGAGGCCAACGCCGGCGCCGCAGGTTCGTTTGTCACGAGCAGGTAATGGTTTTCGCGCTCGAGCCTGTCGAGTGAGTGAACCAGGTTGCGGATATGGGTACCGATCCCGAAATCGCCGATCCGGCGGACGTCAATCGCAACCCGTAATCCCATACAGGCGGCTATCGGGCGGCCGCGCGCGCCAGCTTCCAACTGTACAGCGGAAACGCTTCGGTCAGTTCGGCGACGCCCTGGCGAACGCGCGCCAGTGTCTCTTCCGAGACGGGCGCCCGGAGCACCTCGGCGACCAAGTCGCCGACCCGCTGCATCTCGGCTTCGCCGAAGCCGCGCGTGGTTACCGCGGGACTGCCAAGCCGGATGCCGCTCGGGTTCAACGGAGGGTTTGTGTCGAAGGGAATCGCATTCTTGTTCGCCGTGATCCACGCCTTGTCGAGCGCGGCTTCCGCTTCCTTGCCGCGCACGCCCTGGCCGAACACGTCGACCAGCACGAGGTGCGAATCCGTGCCGCCGGAAACGACGCGGAATCCGTGGGAAGCGAGGCTGCTCGACAGCGTTTGCGCGTTTGAGATCACGCGTTTCTGATAGGCGACGAACTCTGGCCGCGCGGCTTCCAGGAAACACACCGCCTTCGCCGCCAGAATGTGCACCAGCGGGCCTCCCTGCACGCCGGGAAAGACGGTTTTATCGATCGCCGCGGCATATTGGGCGCGGCAGAGGATCATGCCGGAGCGCGGCCCGCGCAAAGTCTTATGCGTCGTAGAGGTGACGATGTCGGCGTACTCGCACGGATTCGGATAGAGGCCCGCGGCGACAAGGCCGGAAAAATGCGCCATGTCGACGAGCAGCAGCGCGCCAACGGAATCGGCGATGGCGCGGAACCGGGCGAAATCGATGATTCGCGAATACGCGCTCGCACCGGCGATGATCATTTTCGGCCGGTGCTCTTCGGCGAGGCGCGCGACCTCGTCGTAGTCGATGCGTTCGTCGTCCTTTCGCACGCCGTAGGCGACGACGTGATAGGTTTTGCCGGAAAAATTCAGCGGGTGGCCGTGCGTCAAGTGGCCGCCGTGGGCCAGGTTCATGCCGAGAATCGTCGCGCCGGGCTCAAGAACAGCGCTGTAGGCGGCCTGGTTGGCCTGCGAGCCCGAGTGGGGCTGCACGTTGGCGTGCTCGGCGTGGAACAAGGCTTTGGCGCGGTCCCGGGCGAGATTTTCGACGATGTCGGTGAATTCGCAGCCACCGTAGTAACGCTTGCCGGGATAGCCTTCGGCGTACTTATTCGTGAATATGCTTCCCGCGGCCTCGAGGATGGCTTCGGAGGTGAAATTCTCGCTGGCGATCAGCTCGAGCCGCGAGTGCTGGCGTTCGACCTCGTGCTGGATCGCCTCGTAAATCTGCGGGTCGACGACCGACAGAGGAAGTGACATGCGCTCAACGTCATTCATGGATATTACCAGTGTAAAACGCGCGGAACCCCGGCGTAGGCCGTTGCTACACTGAAGACTTCATGCGCTGGAGTAAACTGTTCATCCCGACGCTGCGCGAAGTGCCGGCCGACGCCGAATTCGCCAGCCATCAACTCTTGCTGCGCGCCGGTTATGTGCGCCAGCTCGCCGCGGGCATTTATAACTACCTGTTTCTCGCCCAGCGTTCGCTGCTAAAAATCCAGCAGATTGTGCGCGAGGAAATGGACGCGATCGGCGGGCAGGAATTCTATCTGCCCGGGTTGAACCCGGCCGAGGTCTGGCAGGAGTCCGGGCGCTGGGATCTGATGGGCGACAACCTGTTCCGTCTGAAAGACAGATTCGGCCGCGATTTGTGCCTGGGCATGACGCACGAAGAGGTGATGACATTCATTGCCCGCGGGGAACTGCGCAGCTACAAGCAGCTTCCGCAACTTTGGTATCAGATTCAGACCAAGTTCCGGGATGAGCCGCGGCCGAAGTCGGGGCTGCTACGCGTGCGGCAGTTCATCATGAAGGACTCCTACACGTTTGACCTAGATGAGGCCGGGCTGGATGTGTCTTACGAGAAGCACCGCCAGGCTTACTGCCGGATCTTCGACCGCTGCGGCCTCCGCTACCTCGCCGTTGAAGCGCACTCGGGCGCGATGGGCGGCAGCCAGTCCATGGAGTTCATGGTGGCCTCCAATGCCGGTGAGGACCTGGTGGTGCACTGCCCGGGGTGCGGATACGCCGCGAACATGGAGAAGGCGACGTCGGTTGCCACGGCCGCCGGGGCTGACGATCCGCAGGAAAAGCGCGCACCGGAGAAAGTACACACGCCGGGACAGAAGACGATCGCCGAAGTAACGGCTTTTCTCTCCGTACCTCCAACACGGCTCATCAAGAGCGTGGTGCTGGTAGCCGGCGAGACACCGTTTCTGGTGTTGCTGCGTGGCGACCATGCGCTGAGTGAGACAAAGTTTGCGGCCGTGCGCGGGGCCGGCGAGCCACGTCCGGCGCATCCGGAGGAAATCCGCCAGTGGTTCGGAGCGGAGCCGGGTTCGCTTGGGCCGGTTGGAGTCAAAGGGATGCGGATCCTGGCGGACCGGGTGCTCGAAGGCCGGCGGAACATGATCACGGGAGCAAATGTGGACGACTATCACCTGCTGAACGTGACGCCGGGAATCGATTTTGAGGCTGAATTTCTCGACCTGCGGCAGGTGGCCGAAGGCGACACGTGCGCCGAGTGTGGGGGGCCGCTCGAGATTGTGAAGGCGGTTGAAGTCGGGCACATTTTCAAACTTGGCTACCGGTATTCGCGTTCGATGGGGTTGAAGGTGCTCGGCGAATCCGGCGAGGAGATCACGCCCATCATGGGCTCCTATGGCATCGGCATCGAGCGCATTCTCACCGCGGCGATCGAATTGTTTCATGACAAGGACGGTATGTCGTTGCCGCCGTCGATCGCTCCGTTCGAGGTGGTGCTGACGCCGGTGAATATCGGCGACAAGGCGCAGCGCGAGGCCGCCGAGGCGCTGTACGCCGAATGTAAGGCGCATGGTGTGGATGTATTGTTCGACGACCGTGACGAGCGCCCGGGGGTGAAGTTCAAGGACGCGGATTTAATCGGTGTGCCGTATCGCATCACGCTCGGAAAGAAACTCGCGCAGGGTTTGGTGGAGTTGGTCAATCGCCGGACTCATGTGGTGGAGGAGATTCCCGTCGCCGAGGCCGCCGTTCGCTTGAGAGCCCTGCGCACGCAATGACGCCAGACTGGGCTGAAATACGCTCGCACTTCCCCGCCCTGCGCCGGTGGACTTTTCTCAACACCGCGTCCTTCGGCCAGCTTCCGGATACGGCCGTCGAGGCGTGCGCGCGGCACTTTGCCCACCGCGATGAACTCGCCTGCCACGACTTCGTTTCCTGGTTCGACGACGTCGACCGTCTGCGTGGCCTGGTGGGGCAACTGATCCACGCCCCGGCCGACAGCATCGCTTTCGCCGCCAACGCCGCCGCTGCGCTCTCGGTGCTGTTGCAGGGGATTGACTGGCGCGAAGGCGACGAGGTGGTTACGCTGGCCGGGGAGTTCCCGCTGTTGGCGTATGCCTCCCATGAACTGGCCCGCGCCGGAGTCCATGCGCGGGAAACGGCGTGGGAGCGCTTGCCCGATGTGCTGTCGCCGCGGACGCGGCTTGTGCTGCTCAGCACGGTGAACTACACGACGGGATTCGCGCCGCCGCTCGAGGATTTGGCCAACGAACTCCGCAGCCGGGGCATCCTGTGGTTCCTCGATGGCACGCAAAGTCTGGGCGCACTTCCGCTCGACGTTGCCCGGTTGCGTCCCACAATGTTCGCCGCCGACGGCTATAAGTGGCTGCTATGTCCGAACGGCGCGACTTTCTTCCATGTTCCGGCCGAAGTGCGCGCCTGGCTCCGGCCGAACGTGGTTGGGTGGCGGAGCGACCGGGGTTGGCGCGACGTCGACCATCTTCATCATGGTGCTCCGCGGTTGGCCGATGGCGCCGAACGATATGAAGGCGGGATGCTCGCCTTCCCCTTGCTCTATGCGATGGAAGCTTCGGTACGGATGATTCTCGAACTCGGGCCCGAGGCGATTGCCGAGCGCGTAGTGTCGCTTGCGGCCGGCGTGAGGGAAACGGTGCGCGGGTTGGGCGCCGTGGCGGGCGAGCAGGCGTCCGGGATCGTTGCGGCGCGTTTCCCGGCCCACGACGCCTCGGCCTTAGCGAAGGCCCTGGCGCGGGAAGGCATCCTGGTAGCGGCGCGCCACGGCTACGTCCGCATTTCCCCGCATTTTTACAACAACGAGGAAGACATCGAGCGACTCGGTGGCGCGCTGCGGCGCATCCTTTGACGCCGCGCCCCGGCGGAGCGGCTTACAGGCCCCGCAGGAAAGGATTGCGCTGCTTCTCGCGGCCGATGGTTGTGTTGGGACCGTGCCCGGGAATGACTACGGTCTGTTCGGGTAGGACGAGGATCTTGTCCCGGATGGAACGAAGAATGGCCCGGCCGTCGCCACCGGGCAGGTCGGTCCGGCCGATGGAGTCGAAGAACAACGTGTCGCCGGCGGCGAGTTTTGACTCGGCCGGGATCCAGAGGCTGAGGCTGCCGGGCGTGTGGCCGGGGGTTTCGATGAAGTGCATTTCGGCGGGGCCAAGCAGGATCTTGTCCCCTTCGCGTGCGTCGACATCGATCGAAGTGGTCTCCGGCGTGGGTACGCCAAGCCAGGCCGCTTGCACGTCGATCTCGCGGTAGAGCGCCGAGTCCCGCTGGTTCATATAAACGGGAGCGCCGGTTTGCGCCTTGAGTTTCGCCGCGCCGCCGATGTGGTCGATGTGGGCGTGCGTGATGAGAATTGCCTTGACGCGCAGGTTATCGGCGGCCAGCAGCCGCTCGATCTCGCCGATGTCGTCGCCGGGGTCCACGACGATCGCCTCGCCGCTTTCCGGGTCGCCCAAGATCGAACAGTTGCAGCGAAGCAGACCGACCGGAAGAATCCGATGGAGCATAGCTCATTTTAGCCGGGGCTACACTGTTGCCATGGCGCGAACTTTTCTCACTATATTCGGTTTTGTTGGGGTGCTCGCCACCACGGTGGCTCAGAGCGTGCCGGCGCCGCCTTCCCCCATCACAGTCACCCCTGCTAATCAGGAAGTATGGGTGGCCTGGGGCGCGTCCGCCGGTGCGGCCAGCTACAACGTCTATGCCACGAATACCGGCACTTACACGAAGATTGCTTCCAATGTTACGACGCTTGCTTATATTCAGACTGGACTTACAAACGGCGTTGATTACTCTTATTACGTTACCGCGGTGAATTCCGCCGGGGAAAGCCTGCCGAGCTTGCAGATCGACGCGACCCCGAATCCTCCGAACACTTATCTGCCGTCGTTTACTGCGGCTGGAATTACGAATGCGGCGAGTTTCACGCAAGGCGCCACGCCGGGTTCGATTATCACCATATTTGGAACGCACCTGAGTACGAACCTGATCGGGCTTCAGACGGCGACTGCGGTGCCGTTGCCGACGACGATCTATCATGTTTCGGTGATGGTCGGAAATGTTCTGGCTCCTCTGTTCGCGGTGGACAAGGACAACAACACGGGCAGCGAACAGATCAACTTACAAGTCCCCTGGCAGTTCGCCGGGCAGGCGAGCGTACCGGTGACGATTAACAACGGCGCGACGATCAGCGCGACGGTGACGGTTCCGCTAACGGCGGCGCAACCGGGGATCTTCCTGCTCGATGCGGACAAGGATGGATTCCTTCATGGGGATAACTCGGTTGTGAATGCCGCGCGGCCGGCGCAGCCCGGGGAAGAAGTGGTGGCGTATCTGACCGGCATGGGTACGGTGTCGAGCACGCCAGCCAGCGGATCGCCTGGTCCGGGCACGACGACCGCGACACCGGTGGTGACGGTGGGCGGCACGCAGGCGGAGGTGAAGTTCAGCGGCCTTTCGGCGCAGTTCGTGGGACTGTACCAGGTGAACTTTGTCGTGCCTCCGGCAACGGCTGCCGGGACCCAGAGCGTCACCGTGTCGATCCATGGCGTGACGAGTAATTCCGCCAACCTGCCGGTACAATGACGGGGAAGTATCGACTTACTTGCTCTTTTGGAACCAGACGTAACAATGATTCCCGATGCGGCCGGCGCGAGGCGAGCGCAGTAATAGTAAGTCGAGATAGCGCAGCGGGAACAACAACCATCCGAGGAAGAAGTGAGCGGCGGCGCGCCCCAGGCGGCCCGGGACGAGGATTTTGGCGTATTCGAGGGCGAAGACCAGCATGGTCGCCGTTGGGCCGGTCCGCCAGCCGTCCGCTACAGGCGTGAGGCCGCAGACGCTTCCGAGCGATCGGAGCCCGTCGAGGGTAAAGCGCCGGTGATCTTCCGGGTAGGCGTGGAAGGGATGGCAGAAGGGGGTGACGAGGTGAGCGTAGCCGCCCGGCTCAAGCACTCGCGCGATCTCACGCATTACCTGCTGCGCGTCGCGCACGTGTTCGAGCACGGCGTCGCACTCGACGCGCGTGAACAAGCCGTCGGGGAACGGAAGCGCGTGCGCGTCGGCGGCAACGTCGACG
The DNA here is from genome assembly GCA_021813825.1 of Acidobacteriota bacterium. GTDB lineage: Bacteria > Acidobacteriota > Terriglobia > Bryobacterales > Bryobacteraceae > JAJYKC01. The sequence goes on from JAKAJI010000045.1 coordinate 17,693, forward strand.
CCGGCCATCGGGAACAGGTCGAGATTGACGTAGCCGGAAACGGCACGGCCGGCGCCGCCGAGATAGAGATTCCACCGGCCGAGGGGAAAATCGCGCGGCTCGCGCGGATTCATCACGAGCGGCGCGGGCGGCGACAGCCAGCGGCGGATGCGGTCCCTCCAGCGCCGCGAGGCGCGCCGTTCGTAGCTTTGCTGCAGCTTCTTCGTGTCCATGGAGGCCGTCTTCCGATTATCGGGAATCCAGCCGCCGTTATACTTGGACCATGGATTCTTCGTTGCTCATGGCGCTCGCCCTCGCCATGCGCTGGGTGCATATCGTTTCCGTGGCGACAATTTTGGGTGGATTTCTTGCTCTGCGGTTCGGTTTTTATCCTGCCGTGGCGAGTCTGCCGGCGCCGGCGCGCGAGCAGGCGGGGCCGGCCGTGGCCGCTCGATTCCGGGGTTTGCTTTACACGGTGGTAGGCGCGGCGCTGCTTTCCGGCATTTATAACTACCTGACGAAGCCCAGCTATCCTCCGGGCTATCACATGTGGATTGGGATTAAGATCCTTCTGGCGCTGCACATTTTCGCGTCGGCGATTCTTTACGGTTTGCCCGGCACGGAGGAAAGCAAGCGGCCGCGTCTGGCGATGAACATCATCGTTTCCGGGCTCATCATTGTGCTGATTTCGGGCTGGCTGCGCTGGTTGACGCTTCATCCGGTGGTTTCAGGCGGAGGCCGATGAGCGCGGGCTACGCGGCGTTGCGGGAATCGGCCGCCTGGTTGGATGTGAGCGGCCGCGGGACGCTGCGCGTGACAGGGGAAGACCGGGCCCGCCTTCTGCACGCCCTCTGCACGAATCATGTGCAGGCTCTCACGCCGGGCTCGGGCTGCTACGCTTTCTTCCTGAATGCGCAAGGACGCATCCTGGCCGACGCGACGCTGTTGTGCCGTGAAGAGGATTTTCTGCTCGATACCGAAACGGAACTCGCCGCCAAACTCACCTCTCACATTGATAGCTACATCATCGCCGACGACGCGGCGGTGGAGGATGTAACGGCGGAATGGTGTTGTTTTGCCATCGAGGGTCCGCAAGCCGAAGGCGTGATTGCCTCGCTTGGCGCCGCCGCAAGCCGGGAAGAGAACTCTTATATTGGTTGGGGGGCGGGTTTGGTGGCCCGGATCAGCCTGACGGGCGGCCAAGGCTTCCTCCTGCGCGCCCCGGCCAAAGAGCGCGAGACGATTGTGGCGTCGCTGGCAAGCCAGGGCGCGGTTGCGGCCACCGCGGAAGACTTCCGCATCCGGCGCATTGAAAACGGGCATCCTCGCTATGGCGAGGACATCTCCGAGCGATACCTGGCGCAGGAGACCGGCCAACTGCGGGCGCTTCACTTCAGCAAGGGTTGTTACCTGGGCCAGGAGATCGTCGAACGGGTGCGGTCCCGCGCGCAGATCCACCGGGTGCTGGCCGCGGTTGAGATCGCCACGGAAGCACCGCCCGAAGCGGGAGAGCAACTGCAGCGGGACGGGCAGAAGGCGGGGGAGATCACGTCGAGCGCTTTCTCTCCGGATCTGGGGAAAGTCGTGGCGCTGGCCTACGTACGGATCGATGCCGCGGCGCCCGGCACGGAACTGACACTCGGTCCGGCCCGAGCGAAAATCCGCGACGCCCGTGCGGCCGCGCTTTCGCGTTAAGCGCCGTCACCGATCATCTCCTGGCAGCGCTGGAACTCCGTTTGGAGTTGTTCCAGCAACTCGGCGGCCCGGCTGCGGTCCTGGGTTTCGATCATCGTCTCGAGGTCCTGTACTCTTTCGGCAAGTCGCGCCAGTCCGATGCTGGAGAAACTTTCCCGGAGAGAATGCGCCACGCGGAGCGCGGATGCCGTTCCTCCGCGATCGATAGCGGCGGTGAGCTCGGTAAGCAGCTCCGGCGCCGTGCGGAGAAAGACCTCCGTCGCCTCACGCACGCTTTCCGCTGGAATCCCTTCCTTGCGCAAATCCTCGAGAAAGCTGCGAAGCTGCTCGGCGGCGCCGGCGAAGGCCACCGGGGAGGACGCCACGGGCGGGCCGGCCGAGCCTTGCGGGGCCCAGCGTGCGAGTTTTTCCGCCAACAGGTTGCCGTTGACGGGCTTGGGGATGTAATCGTCCATGCCGGCGGCCAGGCACCGGTCGCGTTCTCCGGCGAGTGCGTTGGCCGTGAGTGCGATGATCGGCGTACGAGCGGTCCGGCCGGGCAGTTTCCGGATGAGCGCCGTCGCCGCGAATCCGTCCAATACGGGCATCTGGCAGTCCATGAAGATGACGTCGTATGGTGTGGCGGATGCCCGGTCCACGGCCTCTTGCCCGTTCTCGGCCACCTCCACCACGCAGCCCAGTTTCTCGAGCATCAGGATACCGACACGCTGGTTGACGATGTTGTCTTCCACCAACAGCACGCGCCTTCGCGTTTCGGCCTGCTTCGGGGCACTGGGGCGCGTTTCCGGCGCCTGTTCCACGGAGCGGCCGGCAAGCCGCGCGACCGCACCCAGCAGCGCCGCCTTGCGGACCGGCTTCACCAGATATTCCACGACGCCGAGGCTACGAGCCTCTTCGAGCCTCTCTTTGTCGCGGTAAGAAGCCACCAACATGATCGGAATCGTGCGTCCGGGCTCCTGGGAACGAATGGCTCTTGCCAGCATCATGCCGTCCATGACCGGCATGTGAAAGTCAAGCATGACCAGGTCGAAAGGCTCGCCTCCCTGCGCCGCCGAGAGAAGATGGATCAGGGCTTCGGGCCCCGCCGCTGCCTCGACGACTTTGACGCCTGCCGCACAGAGATGGCGCCGCAAGACCTGGCGGTTTGTGGCGTTGTCGTCAACGACCAACACCCGTACGCCGGCCAGTGCCTTTTCCGGAGCTCCCGCCTGCGGCCCCGAATGGCCCAGCGGCAGATTCACCGTAAACCAGAATCGAGTTCCGCGGCCTGGTTCACTGTCGAAGTCGATGTTTCCGCCCATCTTCTCGACGAGCCGCTTGGAGATGGCCAGCCCCAGTCCCGTTCCGCCGA